>JAFKFJ010000024.1 GCA_017307335.1 Alphaproteobacteria bacterium
CGCGCGCGTGCGCGGCACGTCCATGCCGTGGCGCGCGATCAGGTCGAAGACGAAGTCGGCGGTGCCGCCTGCGAACTGCACCAGCCGCTCGCCGGCCTCGCCGGGAAACATCGCGACGAGATCGTCGGGATCGTATTTGAGCCCGGCGATGACCTGGCCGCCGTTGCGGCCGGAGGCGCCCCATCCCGGCTGCTCCGCCTCCACCAGCACCGTGCGCACGCCCGCTTCGGCCAGGTGGAGCGCCGCCGACAGCCCGCAATAGCCACCGCCGACGATGCACACATCGGCGGCGGCAGGGGCTGCGAGCGGCGGGGTATCAGGTGCGGCCGGCGCGGTGGCGGCCCAGAGCGACGGGGCGAGCGGGAAGGGTGCACGCGCCATTCAGCCGTAGCGCACGACGTGGCAGAGGCCGCCGCCGAGCAGGCGCGGCATCGCCTGCGGCAGCGCCGAAAAATCCGTGGCCGGCTCCAGCAGCGCGTCGAACGCCGGGTCGGCCAGCAGGTCGAGCGCGCCGCCGAGCCGCTCGGCATGGGTGCGCCGCCCGCGCATAGCGGGCGCGATGCTGCCGACCTGCGAGGCGATCAGGCGCAGCCGCCGCGCATGGAACGCCTCGCCGAGCGGCAGGCTCGGGCATTGGTCGGCGAACCAGCTCGCCTCGACGATGCGCGCTTCCGGCGCCGCGCAGCCGAGGGCGAGGCGCAGTCCGGCCTCGGTGCCGGAGGCGTGCACGATCAGCTCCTGCTCGCCGGGCGCCTCGGCTGGCGTGGCGAAGCCACAGCCGAAGGCGTGCGCGATCGGGGCGCGGCCCGCGATCGGGTCGATTACCATGACCCGCGCCGCCGGGATGCGTGCGAGCAGTGCCGCGGCCAGCAGCCCGACCACGCCCGCGCCGACCACCATCACCCGCTCGCCGGCCAGCGGTGCCGCGTCCCAGACGATGTTGAGCGCGGTCTCCATGTTCGCGGCCAGTACCGCGCGCGGCGTGGGCACCGCCGCGGGCACGGGGATGCACATCTCGACCGGAGCGATAAACCGGTCCTGGTGCGGATGCAGGACGAACACGCGCTCGCCCTCGTCGGTCTCGCCGACCGCGCTGTACCCGTATTTCACCGGGAACGGGAACGTGCCGGCCATGAGCGGCGCGCGCATCGCGGCATATTGGCTCGGCGGCACGCGCCCGGCGAACACGATCGCCTCGGTGCCGCGGGAGATGCCGCTCATCAGCGTACGCACCAGCCGCTCGCCGAGACCGGCCGCGGCGCGGGTCTCGCTGCGCAGTTCGCCCATGCCCGGCGCCACGGTCCAGAAGGCGGTCTGACGGATCATCGGTCGCTCCCGGAACACGCGACGGCGCAGGCCGGTGGCCGGGCGCGGTCGAGCGCGATGTCGAACAGCACGTCCTCGCCCAGCGCGTACGCCGTCCAGCCGAGCCGCAGCCCGTCTTCGGGCCGCGCGGGGCAGGGCAGGGTGAACGCCGGGATGCCCGCGCCCAGCAGCAGCGGCGCCACCGTCACGTGCAGCCGGTCGAGCGCCCCCGCCGCGAGGAAGCGGGAGAGCGTGACCCCGCCGCCCTCGATCAGCACCCGCCGCAGCCCCCGCGCCGCCAGCATTTCCAGGATCGCGGCGGCCATCAGCCAGCCGTCCGGCCCGCGCGGCACCGCCACGACCTCCGCGCACCCGACCCGCTGCGGTCCGGCGCGATCCTCGGCACAGACAAGCAGGGCCGCCGCCCCTTCGGCGAACACGCGGCGGTTGGGGTCGAGCCGCCGGTCGGGGTCGAGCACGACGCGCACCGGCGAGGGGCCGGCGCAGAGCCGGGTCGTGAGCTGCGGATCATCGGCGGCAACGGTGCCTGCGCCGACCACCACCGCATCGCACAGCGCGCGCAGCCGGTGGGTGTGCAGAACGTCGCCCGGCCCGCCGATCCAGAAACTGGCGCCGCTCGCGGTCGCGATTCGCCCGTCCAGGCTCTGCGCGATCCGCCCCAGCACGAAGCAGCCATCGGTGGCGCGCGGCGGGGCGAGAAGCGGGCCGTAGAGCGGCGAGATCACCGCATCCGCCTCCCGCCGCCCAAGCAGGCGCCGCCAGACTTCGTCGCTCACCGCGTCGTGCGCCGCCGCCATCGCCGCGCACTATGCGGCGGCGGGGCGGCGGCGGCTACACCCGCGCCGAGACCACCACCGGCGC
>JAFKFJ010000025.1 GCA_017307335.1 Alphaproteobacteria bacterium
GCGCCGCGCGGTGATAGGGTGGCGTGGAGCAGATGCCCGCGAGCGCGGCCGGCGGGGCAAGGCGCGGGGCGCGCAGGGTGAGCGCGTCGAGCGGCGGCACCGCGACGGTCTCGAACACATCAGTGCCGAACAGGCGTTGGTAGGTTCCGAGGGCAAACGCCTCTTCCTCCGGCGTCATCCCCTCGCCTTCCCGGCCCCATCCGAAATGCTTCAGGCGACGCGCGGTCATCGTTCCCTCCAGCCAGCGGCTTGCGCACACAGGACGCCCGCCGACCGTCCGGGTCAACGCAGCGAGGGCGCGCGCGGGTCAGCGCGCGTCGTGAAAAATGATGCCGAGCGTGTGGCGGTGCCCCGAGCGGATGCGGCTGACACCGTGACGGAGATTGACGCGATAGGCGCCGCGTGTGCCCGCCACCGGCCGATTGTGCACCGCGAAGGCCACGGCATCGCCCTGCCGCAGCGGCACGACCTCCGCCCGGCCCTGCATGCGCGGGCGCTGCTCGGTGAGCACGAACTCGCCGCCGGTGAAGTCGTGCTCCGGCTCCGACAGCAGGATCGCGACCTGCAGCGGGAACGCCAGGTCGCCATAGAGGTCCTGGTGCAGACAGTTGAAGTCGCCGGCGCCGTATTGCAGCAACAGCGGCGTCGGGCGAAGCTGGCCGGCGGCGTGGCACCGGGCGAGGTATTCGGCATGCGCCGCCGGATAGCGCGTCGCGTCACCCAGGCGTTCGTTCCACGCATTGGCAATCGGAGCGAGGTGCGCGTACAGCGCCGTGCGCAAATCGCCGATGAGTGTCGGCAACGGGTAGCTGAAATAGCGATATTCGCCGCGGCCGTACCCGTGCCGCGCCATGTTCACGTGGCTGCGGAACTGCCGCTCCTCCCGATAGAGCGCGGCGATGTATCGGCATTGATCGGCGGCGAGAAGGCGCTCGAGCACGGTGCAGCCGTACGCGTCGAGCTCGGCCGTCAGACTGGTCCAGTCATATTGCCCGATGTGATCCCCAACCGTAGCGGCCGTGGTACCGGCCCTCGCAGTGCTGCTCATGTCTCGGCTCCTCGGCGCCAGTCTGCCCGCCGGGAGCCGCCCCGGCCCTCCGGATCGTGCGGTCTGCGGCCGGCGCGCTAGATCGGCTCGCCCTCCACCGACTTCTGCAGGCTGTCGATGCGCTGCTTGAGGCCGGGCATGCTGGGGTAGATGGCGGCGGTACGCCGCAGCGCCAGCAGTGCCTCCGCCTTTTTGCCCAGCTCCTCGTCGCAGAGGGCAAGGCCGGACAGCGCACCGAAATGCCGCGGCTCAAGCGCCAGCACCCGCATGATGTCCTGGACGGAGTCGGCGTAGCGCCGGAGCATGTAGAGCAGCGTCGCCCGCTTGTTCCACCCCTCGGCAAAGTCGGGCGCGACGGTCACCAGCCGGTCGAAGTAGCGCAGCGCGACGCCATACTGGCCGATGTCCATGGCGGCGACGCCGGTTGCCAGGAGCCGGTCGGCGGTGGGGTTGCCGGCCTCCATCCAGATGCTCCAGATGCGCCCGGCGAGCGGCCGGGCCACGTCCGGCGAGTCCGCGGCCCGCAACTGCTCGAACAGCGGCACCAGCCGCGGGTCCTTCTGGTCGGCCGCCACCGGCCGAGCCGCGGCGAGCATGGCCAGGGCGGCAAGAAGCGGGACCAGGGCGGACCGGCGCCAGCGCATCGGCGGCACTATGATCCCACCGGCCCCGGCGCCAAACGCAAAACGCGCAGACGGGCCGGCCCGCGGCGCCACCGATCACGGACGGTTGAACGGCCGGCGGGATGCGGGCAGCCGTGCGGTGCGCCGCTCGATGCCGGGTGGCTACGACAGGTCGGACTGCGCGAGGGCGGCGGACCAGGGCGACATTGCGTCGCTCACGCCCACCCGCGTGCCGTCGGGGGCCAGCGCGATCAGGTTGGGCGCGGCGAAATTCAGCGGCAGCGCGACATGCTCGGTGACCTGCACGGGACCCGCCGCGGCCACCGCATCGCGAACTACCTTCGCAGCGACACCACGTTCTTTCCCGGCTTCTCCGGTGGCCCTCTCGTCGATGCGGCTGGCCGTGTCATCGGCGTGAACTCATCGCGCCTCGGCCGTGGCGCGGGACTTACAATCCCGCTCGCCGCTGCGGCTCCGATCATCAACGACCTGCTCGAAC
>JAFKFJ010000311.1 GCA_017307335.1 Alphaproteobacteria bacterium
CTCCCGGTACGTCATCGACTCGCCGTCGCCGAAGCGCAGCGCGACGTGGTCCGGTGTCTTCTGCCGGCGGGTCGACATCGAGGCGATCTCGAATTTCACCGTCTTGCTGGCGAGTTTCACGGTAACCGATCGCCCATAGGCGACGTTGAAGGACTTGACGTCATCACCGAGTAGGCTGTTCAGGTTCTCAACGCGGATTCGGAGCGCGTGACCTTCGGGCCGGTATTTTCCTTTCGCCCGATTGTGGATGGTCACGGTCCCATGGGTTCCGGAGCCAGACATGAAGCCCTCATCTCCTCGCAGAAATGGCGCACGGCGGCATCGATCGGGTCCGGAGATGCGTCGATGGCCCTCGGTCCTCGTCCCGCGCCCTATGTCGGCGAATCGTCACCGCGCTTGAGACTGAAGCCGACAGCTCTGTCCACCGAAGGGTGAAGCGAGAGATCCCTCGTCGACGCGTTCAACCCCACGAACCGCTCAAGCGCCCCGAGTCGGCCGGTCGCGAAAATCATCTGGTCCGGTTCAACGAAATACTCGCCCAGCCGGCTCGGCGTCGCGGGCGTGTCGCCCTTGAAGAGGACGGTGAAGGCAGCGGCCTTCGCCACGTCGTTGACCGAGGTGAGGTCCGCGCCGACGTAGGACGTCCTGCCATCCCGCAGCAGCCGTATCCGCACCGAATCGCCGGCCAGGACGGTCGCATTCGCCCGCCGTCCGTCGGTGCTTTCAAGGCGGATCGCGGCGACGTCCGCGATATCGACCACCGGGCTTCCAGCTTTCACCGGAAACTGGATCGCGAACGGGTACTCGTAGCCGGGCTGGAATCCGCCCGCCGGCAAGTTCTGAATCAACAACCCCGGCTGGACGATCTTGTTGTCGTTCCAGGGCAGTGTGACGACCAGGGTTTCGCCGTAGCGCAACGGTGCGGTGTCGCAGCTCGGGCGGCCCCGCCGCACGATCCAGTCACTGATCGCGAGCTCGAGCAGCAGCCCCTTTTCTTCGATCTGCGCATCATCCGGGAAGAACCGCGGCGAGAACAGGGCGGTCAGGCGCTCCATCGTCGCCTTCACGATGGCGGGCCGCTCGTGAAGGCTCGCGATCCATGACGAATCGATGCCCGAAGGCGAGCCGTCGCCGCCGCGAAATTCAAGCGCGGTGCGCTCCAGCTCGAACTCGTTGTCGACCGAGACGGCCTTGCTGTGCGCGCTCTCCGCGCCGGCGCCGGCCTTGAACGCATCGACCTCGACCGCGGCCTTCGCCTTCAGCTCGTCCTCCGACTGCTTCGACACCAGGAAACGCTTCGTCGATCCGCTGGTGCGCTGGAAGGCCAGCCCGCCGAGCTTGATCTCCTTCGCGAAATGGGTGCCGAACCGGCGCAGGAACTCCTGGTACTGCGGAACGACGCTGGGAAACTCGCCCACCGGCAGTCGCGCCACCGCGTCGGCGAACTCCGTGGTGACGGAGAGCGGGGCCTTGTCGTTGGCGAGATCGAGCTGCAGGCCATGATTCTCCTGGTAGGCGCGGGAGAAGACGAAGCTCTGCTTGCGCGATTCGGTCCGGTGCACGATGTCCTTGTGGCTGGCGCTGCCGGTGAACTCGAATCCGCCCTGCACGCCTACCTCAGCCTCGACGGCAAGCTTGAACTCCTCCTGGAAATCGTAGCTGCTCGAGATCACGCTGGACTGCGATTCCCAGCTCATCTTGAAGATCGCGAGATGCTGGACGCCGGCCGGTATCGAATAGGTACCGTCGCGCGTATTGACGGTCCGGCCGTCGGCCACGCTGATGTCGATCACGTTCGGGTATTTCGCAGAGCCGCCGAGATCGAGCGGATCGAGATCGACGATGTCGTAGCAGCGGCCGAGGTAGTCGATATTTGGAATGCGCGCTGCATCGGACATGGCCGACCCCTCCCCCTTCTATCTCTCGAGTGCACATGACCGCGGGACCGGAGGGTCCGCGGCAATGGTGCGCCGGCTGATCGGCTTGTGTCGCTGCGCGTCAGGATTGCACGCTTGGAAAGGATCGCAAGGGGCAAGCCGGACAGTCGAATCGCCTTCGTGTGAAGTGGACGAAAATCGTGCCGGACGTCCCGCGGACAGCGATCGCCGTTCGCCATGGTCGCCCAGAACTTCTATTTTGAGCGCGCCTGGCAACTTTCCGTTGTGACGGCTGCGCGGGCCGGATCATTCGCATGGAGCCGCCAGGCCTCGATGCAGAAGCATGCGGTCCTCTGCTCGACCGCGGGCGGGCCCGGCACGCGATGCCAAGCTGTTCCTGAGAATCAAGGACTCAGGCGACGCGGAAGCGGCCGGCGTGGTGAGGCCGGCGCGGCTACTCCTCGTGCTTTTCGCTGGGCGTGGTGACGACCTCGCGCACGCCGTCGATCCCGCTCAGCGCCGTCACGAGCTGGGAGATCGGGCGCCTGCCCTTGACCTGCAGATTGAGCGCGACGAACCGCGCCGGCTTCGCGCCGCTCTCGCCTGGACCGGCGGCCTGCGCGGCAGCGGATTTTACGCCCTGCGCGAGCTGCACGCGGCCGATGGTGAAGCGAAGGTCCGAGCAGCTCAGGAGAATTGTCCGCAGCAGGCCCCGGCCATCCTCGTACGAAATTCGCACGTTGGTCGTCGTGCGCTGCTGATGCGGGAAGTGACGCACGAGCTGTGGGAAGACCAGCATGATGATGAAGTGGCCCACCGTCGTCGCGACCGCGAGCACCGGCAGGCCGGCGCCGCAGGCCATGCCGAGTGCGGCGGTGAACCAGACGGATGCCGCCGTGGTCAGCCCGCGGACCACATCGCGCCGCATGAAGATCACGCCGCCGCCGATGAACCCGATGCCGGAAACGACCTGCGCGGCCACGCGCGACGGGTCGAGGACGATCCGGTTGTTGGACAGGATGTCCATGAACCCGTATTTGGAGATCAGCATGATCAGCGCGGCGGAGACGCCGACGAGGGTGTGGGTTCGCAGGCCCGCGCTCTTCTGGCGGATTTCCCGTTCGGCACCGACCAGTGCGGATAGGCCAAAGGCAAGCGCCAGCTCACCGAGCTGCAGCCACCCCTGACCCGTGAAGTCCGTAAAGCCCGACATCCGCGCAGGTAGATAGACGCCCGCCGGGATTTGCTCAACCGGCGCGCGGTCCTGACATGGCGGACGCCGCTCGCCGGTCGGGCGCATTTCGGGTCATCGGCAATACTCGGAAGGTTGGGCTGCGTTGTTACAAGGCACATGCCGCGATCACCGCAGTCCATCGTAATCCTTGTGGCGCTCGGAAAGGGCGGGTTCGATCACGATCACTGCATATTTCTTGACTCGTGCTATATCCGGTATCAATGTCGCCGCGGAAGCCCTGTAACGACATCGGAGGGCATCATGAACAAGCAGGGTCGACGCCACTTTCTCGGCGGCAGCGCGTCCGCCGCCGTGGCCGCTATTGCCGGATGCGCGCCCGCGACGACAGTAAGCGCCCAGAGTTGCAGATCGCACTACGATCGCAACCCGAAGCTTGTCAAAGTGATCATCAGAGCTTGGCAGGATCCAGCGTTCAAGGAACAGCTACTCACGTTCCCCGCAACCGTTGCGGCGCCATCCTGGCAGCAGGTGTCGCCAGCCAATCGTGCGATGATGGTCAATCGCACGTTCGGGGCACTCCAGCAAGCGCAGATCTCTCAGGTTGAGTTTGACGGTCAGCCGATGACCCTGGGGCAATATCCACCGACGGGAGCGGCGAAATCGCCGGTCGTGCTGACGGCGTCGCAATACAGCGCAGCACCATACGTGCCCGCACCGAACGAGCTCCTGTTCGTGCTGCCCGACGCGGTGGCGCCGCCGTCGTCAGTCAACGCCGAGAAGGCAATGTGCATCCATCCCTTCGGGATGTGACTCCGGCTGAAGGCGGTGCGGCAGCGCGCTGAACGCTTGGATCTCGACTTTCCAGCGTGTGTCTGCGTGTGTTCTCGTTCGGAGAGCCCGTCGATGACCGAAGTGACAGCGGAGTGGGTCGTGGTCGCGGACGACGTCGCGATCGTCTCGTGCCAGACTGCCGAGTTCTGGTTTGTCGAGCTCGGCGCCCATCGGGCCATGCTTCCCTTCGCTTCGCCGATGACCGGCGAGGGCACGCCGGGCAGCACCGCCGGCCTGCTTGACGGAGCGATCGCGCTTGCCTTCAGCGGCGGCGAACGCGAACCGCACCGCTTCACGTCGCTGGCCCGGTACGTCTTCGACCTCGCCGGCGCCTACCACAACGCGCGCCGCACGCCCGGCCACTTCCGGCGCGCCGCCAAGCGTCTGCGCGGGCTTGGCCGGCCGGAAATCGCCGAGTACCTGGAGTTTCACGCCCGCGAGGAAACCGGCCACGACAAGCTGGTGCTGAAGGATCTGCGGGCCCTCGGCCTGCCGGCCGAGCGGATTGTCGCAAATCTCGACCACGAGGGCGTGCGGCCGCTCTGCGCGTTCTTCGATGCGCTGGTCGAGGTCGCGTATCCGGTCGGCTGCATCGGCTACTCGTACTGCTTCGAGGCGACGGCCGCGCTGAAGGGGCGGGAGGAGGTCGACGCCCTCACCGCCCTCTGGCCGCGCACGCTCGACGCCGCCCGCTTCCTGCGCACCCACAGCGGCCTCGGCAGCGAGGTGAGCCATGTGCAGGACATGATCGGGTTCATCGCAAGCCTGCCGGCGGCCGACCGGATCGAGATCGCGAAGGCGACCTACGCGACGGCGCTGCTCATGGCGGAGGGCCTTGAACGGGTCGGGGCGATTCCGGACTCGGCCATCCTGGCAAGGATCGAGGCCGCGGCCGGCGAGAAGGTCCACCTTCAGGCCTGACGCCCGCCACCTTGCGTGTCCAGGCTTGCGAGCAGCCGCTTCGCCGCCTTCAGGTCCGGCGCATCGAGCCCCTCCGTGAACCCGGCGTGGATCGGCGCGAGCAGCGCGCGCGCCTGCGCGCGCTGCCCCGCATCGCGCCATAGCTGCGCCAGCGCGACGCCGGCGCGCAGCTCGAACAGCCGCGCCTGGTGCGCACGCGACCATGCGAGCGCCCGCTGGCAGCAGTCGATCGCCTCCGCCGTCCGGCCGCTGCGCTGGAGCAATGCGCCCCGCAGCCGCTGGATCTCCGGATAGTGCGACTGCTCCGCCGTCGCCGCGATGATCGCCTCCGCTTCCTGCAGCGCGCGCTCCGCCGCTTCGGTCCGGCCGAGCCGCAACAGGCAGGGGACGAGTTCGCCGATCCACTGCGTGACGTGGAGCGAGCCGCTGGTGCGCCGCCACAGGTCGATCCCGCGCTGCATGTCGGCAAGCCCCGCCTCGTGCTCGCCGATCTCGAAGCGGGCGGCACCGTGGTAGATCAGCACGTTCCCAAGGCGCGCATTGAACCCGTGCCGTTCGCAGATCTCGATCGCCTCGGCCCCCGCGGCGATCAGCTCCGCATTGCGCCCCAGGGGCCGCAGGCTGCGCATGCGCGTCAGGCGCGCCCACGCCATCGAGAAGGCATGCCCGCGATTGTCGGCGATCGCAACGGCTTCCTGCGACCAGGCAAAGCTCGTCTCGAGAAGACCGAGCGCGGTGGTGATCATCCCCGCGTAGCTGCGGCAGACGACGGCCGGGTCGGCGCCGCCGACCGGGTTCTCGTGCGTGCACCGCACGCTGTTGTCGAGCGCCGCCGCACGTGCCACGTGCTCGAGCGCGACGGGAAACTCGCCGGTGCAGTAGTGCGCGACGCCGAGCAGCGTCCACAGATGAACGCGGGTCTGCGGACGCAGACGGTCCAGCAGCCGGGCCGCGATCTCTTCGCCGATCTCGATGACCTCGCGGCACCGGCTCTGGCCGAACAGCAGCGGGGCGATGCCGATGCCTGCCTGTGCGTATTCCTCCGGCGACTCCAGCCTCGCTGCCGCGGATTGCGCCCGTTCGAACGCCTGTCGGCCGGCTTCGGAGTTGAAGCCCTGCGCCTGCATCAGCGTGTTGCCGAGCTTGATGCAGACCTCCGGCTCGCGCAGCAGGATCGAATGCGGCGCATCGGCCGCATCCAGCAGTGCGAGGGCGGAGCGGTAGTGCAGAACGGCTTCCGCGCTGTTGCCGCGGTGTTCGCATCGGTCGCCCGCGCTGGTCCAGTATTCGAACGCCTGTTGCAGATTGCCGGCGCGTTCGTGATGCAGCGCCAGGAGTTCCGGCCGCGTCCGCGCCGTCTCTCCGAACTGCGCCTCCAGCACGGCCGCGATGCGGGCGTGAAGCTGCCGGCGCCGGCCGCGCAGCAGCGTATCGTACGCGGCGTCCTGCACCAGCGCGTGCTTGAAGACATACGTGGATTGCGGCGAATTGCCGGGCAGCAGCAGAAGCCCCGACGTCGTCAGTGTCCGCAGCGTCTGCCGCAGGCGCAGTTCCGACATGTTGGCGATGGCCGCAAGCAGCTCGTAGGAAAACTCGCGTCCGATGACCGCGGCCCGCTGTGCAACGTCCTTGGCGGCGGCGCCAAGGCGATCCAGCCGCGCGATCAACGAGGCGCGCAGCGTGTCCGGCACCGCCAGGATGGCATGCGGGGTCGCGGACTGCGCCGCGGCCCCCGCCGCCCCGGATTCGAGAACCACCCTGGTCAGCTCTTCCACGAACAGCGGCACACCATCCGTGCGCCTGGCGATCTCCTGCACGATGTCGGCCGGCAGCGCAGCATCGCCGGTGATGTTGGCCACCATCGCCGCGGTGTCCGCCGGGTCCAGCCGCGTCAGGGCCAGCGTCGTCGCCTCCGGCTGCCCCGTCCAGTGCGGCTCGACCTCGGGGCGGAACGTCGCGACGAGCAGCGCCGGCCACGCCGCGATGCGCGCGACGATCCGTTCGAGCAGCTCGCGTGAGCTGGGATCGATCCAGTGGATGTCTTCGAACACCAGCAGCACGGGGCGCTGCTGCGACAGGCGGCCGATATGGCGCAGCAGCGCGTCGAACGTCTTCTCCTTCTTCTGCTGTGGCGAGACGGCGGGCGGCGGCGCGCCGTCGGGCCCGGGCAGGGAATGCATGTCCGCGAGGAGCGTCACATCTTCGATCGACGGCGCCGCCCCCTCCATAGGCCCTGCCGCGGTTCGCGTGCCACGCGCCGCCAGCATCGCCTGCAGCTTCGCGAGCCGCTGCGCCGGCGAATCCTCGCGCACGAAGCCCGCGGCGCGCTCCATCTGGGCGATGATCGGGTAGAGGGCGCTTTCCTGGTGGTGCGGGAAACAGAAGTAGCGGAGCTGAACATGCGGCTCGCCGGCAATCCGCTCCGCAAGCGTCTCGACGAGGCGGGATTTGCCGATGCCGGGCTCTCCGGATATCAGCGCCACGCGGCCGCCGCGGGCCGTGGCCTCCCACCAGCACCGGCACAGCAGCGCAACTTCTTCGTCGCGCCCGACCAGCGGTGTGGCGGAGGAACGCAGCGTCTCGAAGCGGCCGAGCGAGCGGTTTTCGGACACCACGCGCCACGCGCGCTGCGGCTCGGCAAAGCCCTTGAGGTTCTGTGGGCCAAGATCCGCCACCTGAAACCTCGACCCGATCTGCCGGCGCGTGCCGTCGGCAATAAGGACGGCATTCGGTTCGGCCAGCGCCTGCAGCCGCGCCGCCAGGTTCGGCGTGTTGCCGACGACCGCGTGCTCGCGGGCCGAGCCGGAGCCGATCAGATCGCCGATGACGACCTCGCCGGTGGCGATCCCGACGCGCACGCGCAGCCGCTCGGCGATGGGGATTTCCGCAACCGCCTCCACCAGCCCCAGGCCGGCTCGCACCGCTTGTTCGGCGTCGTCCTCATGCGAATGCGGGAAGCCGAAATAAACCATCGCGCCGTCGCCCATGTATTTCGCGACGGTGCCGTCGAATCCGCGGACCGTCGCCATGATCGCGGCGTGGTAGCGGGCGATGACCTCGCGCAGGTCTTCGGGATCGAGCCGTGACGACAGCGCGGTGGAGGCCGCGAGATCACAGAACATCACGGTGATATGCCGCCGCTCGGCATCCGGCGCGGCCGTGCCCAGCGAAGCCCGGCTGGCGGTGTCGAACGCCGGCGCCGGCGGCAGGGCCGCGATTGCCGCCGACAGGCGGCGGCGGTCGTCGACGGCGACGACACCCAGGTCCCGCAGATCCTTGGCCGTCAGGCTTGGCAGCCGATCGGCACCGATCCTGCCTTGGCGGAACGCCGCCTCGTACTGCTCAAGCCCCAGCGTCCGAAGCCACGCCGCCACGTCCATGGCCGCCTCGCCGCATGAGCCCGGCGGGAGCAATGGCGCGCGCTGCATGGCGTGTCCAGCGCGCCGCCCTGCCCGAATGCCGGATGCCGGCGGCAAGGCGGCTCAACGTCCGGTGATCGGGCCGCGCCAGCAAGTGCGGATCGCCGGGAACGCAGGCGGCTATTGTCCGCGTGCGCACCGACTGCCCGGTCATGTCCGCCCGTGGATCGTCGCGTTCCGCCAGCGTCAAGTATTCTGTGAGGCATGTTCGATGGGTTCGTCTGCCGTTACTCGGCAGGGAACATGCTCGGAATCGCCGCCAGGCCCCAGACGAAGTGATGGGTCATGCAGGGGCTCGAGACCGTCACCCGCCCGACCGGGGCGTCACCGATCGCCTTGTTCGACGCCGCGCGCGCGGAACTCCCCGGTCCGACCGCGGTGAACGACGCATTCTGCTGGCAGGAGATGCAGGAGGAGGTGGACATCGACACGCCGGCCGCGATCCGCTCGGTCAGGCTGTTGCCGTCCAGGATGGGCCGTCCCTTGGTCGCCGGCTGGGTCGAGACGAGATCGACCTGGGTCTCCTTCAGGCAGTAGTTGTCCCACACCCGGCCAAGATGCGCTTCGCGGAACTTTGCCGCCAAGGCGCGGGATTCAACGCAGTTCGGATAGAGCGCGTCGGGCTGCGGCGCGGGCGGCAGCGCCACCGGCTTGATCACCCGCGGCCGGCGCTCGGTGCCGTAGTCGTCGTAGCAGCCCATGGTGTCGCAGCGGCCCGGGTTCCACGCATGCTCGAACGTCGCCCACACCCAGTCCGGATGCGCCCTGGTCCTGATGCTGAGATGCATCGAGAGCAGCGCATACTCCGTGCCGTTCTGCGAGATGTGGCAGCAGTGCGCCGCCACCGTGCTGTCGGTGACGGGCGTCACGACCGGTGGCCGGGGTTATGGCCCTTGGCGTCCGCCGGATGCCGTTCCGCTGGATGCCGTTCCGTTCCGGCGACACCCGGTCGCAGATAGGCGATCAGGCAGCAGCAACAAATGCCAAGTCCAACCAGCGGATATTTCAGCGCCACAACGGCAGCGGCCCCGAACAGGCACAGGGTTGCGATCGACCGCGCCCGCATGATGCGGCTTACCCTGCGTGACACGCCATCCGGCCGACGGGCGTCGATAAGCTCCCAGATCAGCAGCACATAGGTCGTGTTCACCAGGAAAAAGACGGCCGCATAGAAGGCAACCGGCTGCGGCGCCAGCTCGCTCACGGCCATCCAGGCGGTGGAGAGTGGAAGCAGCGAAACGGAAAACAGGTGCGCGAAATTGAACCAGATCAGACGGGGCGTCGCTACTGTTGCGTGGTGCAATAGATGATGGTGGTTGGTCCAAACGATGGCGACGAAAAGATAGCTCACGGCATAACTGAGCGCGGTGGGCCACAGCGACAGGAGCGCCCGGAAGGTCGGCAGTTCCGGCGGGCGCAGGTCCAGCACCAGCACCGTGATCAGGACGGCGAACACGCCGTCCGAGAACAGGGTCAGTCGCTCGGGGGTTGCGGCAGGGTGGAGCACGGCCTTTCCTCCCGCTTGGCGGTGCGGCCAGGCCGGACATCCGCACAAAGACCGGCTTCGGGTCAACGCCTGCGCTTCGGGCGCTGCCCTCCGGAAGCCAGCCTGCCACCCGCCCACCCCAACGGCGCTCAGCCCTGGCGCGCTCAGCCGGGGGGTGTGGTGAAGAACCAGGGATGCCCGTCGAGGTCGCGCACGGTGTAGGTGCGGCCATACGGCTCGTCGCGCGGCGGATGCACGATGTCGGCCCCGGCGTCGCGCGCGCGGGCGTGATGCGCGTCGACGCCGTCGAGGTAGACGAACACGCCCGTGGTCGCCATGCCGGCATCGCGCGGGCTGACCATGCCCCAGGATGTCGCGCCCTGGCCCATCATGATGCGCTGGCCGTGAAACGTCATCTGCGCGTGCATCCCGCCGCTGGGCGTGGCGTGCCGCATCTCCTCGTCGAAGCCGAACGCCCGGCCGAGCCATTCCAGCGCGGCCGGCACGTCGCGGAAGAAGAGATAGGGGATGATCTCGGTCGGCATCGGCGTTGCTCCCTCGGTCCGCTCCATCCCCGTCAACGCCGCGGGCGGGGCGCGCGTTCACCCGGGCAGGGCGCGCACCTTGTCGGCGACCGCGAGGCCCAGGCGGCGCTGCATCGCCGCCGAGAAATGCACCCCGTCGTCGCCGTCGGTGGTGATGACCGTGCCGGCGTCGAGGAACGCGGCGCCGGCGCGTTCGGCGACCGCGGCATACAGCGGCGGCAGCGCGCGTCCCTTCTGGGCGCCGCCGGCGTAGTGGTCGGCGAAGTAGGGGCTCAGCGTGCCCGGCGGCGGCGGGCAGATCAGCAGCGCCTTCGGGTTCGGATAGGCGGTGCCCACGCCGCCATCCAGCGTGCGCACGATGTCGAGCAGCCGCTTCGCCCCCATCGCGATCCGCGGCGGCAGGCGGTTGAGGTGCGGCTTCAGGTCGTTGGTGCCGAGCATGATGATGACGAGATCGAGCGGCTGGTGGCTCGCCATCGCTGCCGGCAGGTAGGCGGCGCCGTTCACGCCGGCACCGGCGAGCTGCGGGATCAGCGGGTCGTCGGCATCGGTGGTGCGGCCGTTCAGCCCCTCCTCGATCACCGTCACGTCGCCGAGCGCCGCGCCCATCACCTGCGGCCAGCGATCCTGCTCGGCATGGCGCACCGACGGCGGGGCGGGCACGGGGGCGTAGCCCCAGGTGTTGGAATCGCCGAAGCAGAGAATCCGCGCGCGCGCCATGGCTCGCCTCCCGTTGTCCCGCCGGCTCTGTAGCAGGCGGGGGCGGGCGTCGCGACCGCTCAGGCCGCGAGCGCGGTCGCTCGCCAGTGGGCGCGGGCGTCGGCGATGGTCTCCGCGAGGCTGTAGCGCGGCGTGACGCCGGTGGCGGCGATCAGTCGCGCCGGGTCGGCGACCATCACCAGCGGCTCCCCCACCCGCAGCGGCCGGGCGCCGAGCCGGACCAGCGGCGCGCCGGCACCCGCGACCGCCTCGGCCAGCGCGTCGAGCCGCACCGGCACGCCGGAGCCGACATTCACCACCCCCTGCACAGAGGCCAGCGCGAGGCCGGCCAGGGCCGCGCCGGCATCGCGCACGTCGAGCAGGTCGCGG
>JAFKFJ010000312.1 GCA_017307335.1 Alphaproteobacteria bacterium
GCGGCACGGACGCTCGGCACGGCGCGGCTGGCGGGCTTCGCCCTCTACGTGACGCTCGAGCCGTGCCCGATGTGCGCGGCCGCGATCAGCCTGTTTCGCATCCGCCGCCTCGTGTTCGGGGCCTATGACCCGAAGGGCGGCGGCGTCGAGCATGGTCCGCGCATTTTCGATTCGCCGTCCTGCCTGCATCGCCCCGAGATCATCGGAGGCGTCCGCGAGGGCGACTCAGCCGCCTTGCTCCGCGCGTTCTTCGCCGGTCTGCGCCGCACGGCGGGCTGATTTGGCGGCGTGCACGAAGGCGCGGATGAGCGCCGGGTCCTTCCGGCCCGGCGCGCGCTCCACGCCGGAGGAGACATCGACCGCCTCCGCCCCCGAAGCCCTGATCGCCCTGGTGACGTTGTCAGGCGTCAGGCCACCGGCGAGCAGCCAGGGGACGGGGGCCGTCCAACCCGCGAGCAGCGGCCAGTCCAGCGGCACCGCGTTGCCGCCCGGGCGCGTCGCCCCCGGCGGGGCCTTGGCTTCCACGACGACCCGGTCAATGCCGGCCTCGCGGCCCGGCAACCCCGCGCGCGCGGCCACGCCGACCGCGCGCCAGACCGGCAGGCCGAAGCGGGCGTGCAGCTCGGCGGCGCGTTCCGCGGTTCCGTAGAGCTGAAGGGCGTCGAGGGGAATCGCGTCGAGCACGGCCGCCACGTCGGCGTCGCTCGGCGATACGAACAAGCCGACGCGCCCGGGCCCGCCTTCGCGCCGGCGGGAGATCTGCGCCGCCTCGCCGGGGGTGACCGCGCGCGGCGAGGGGGGGAAGAAGACGAATCCGACCCAGTTGGCGCCAGCCCCCACGGCGGCGTCGAAGGCGGCGGCATCCCGGATGCCGCAGACCTTCACGCCGATCACGCCAGCTCCGCGGAGATCGCGGCTGCCGCGGCCAGGGGGTCCGGCGCGCCCGTGATCGGACGCCCGACAACCAGCCAGTCCGCGCCGGCCGCCGCGGCCTCGGCAGGCGTCGCCGTCCGCGCCTGGTCGCCCGCCGCCGCCCCCGCGGGCCGGATGCCCGGCACGACCAGCAGCGGCGCTTCGCCCAACGCATCGCGGAGCATCGCCACTTCCGACGGCGCGCAGACGAGGCCGTCAACGCCCGCGGCGACGGCCAGCCGCGCCAGACGCAGCACCTGCTGGCGCGTGCCCCCGGCAACGCCCATCGCCGCGAGGGCGGCCGCGTCGATGCTCGTCAGCACGGTGACCGCGAGCAGCAGCGGCCGGTGGTCGGCGTCCGCCGTCGCGGCCGCCTGCACCGCCGCCGCGATCATCGCGGTCCCGCCCGCGGCGTGCAGCGTCAGCATCCGCGGCGCCAGCGGGACCGCGGAACGCACCGCGCCGGCCACGGTGTTGGGAATGTCATGCAGCTTGACGTCGAGAAAGACCCTGCCGCCGACCTCCCGCACCCCCGCCGGGCCGTTCGCGAGGAAGAACTCGAGACCGAGCTTGAACAGCCCGCACCACGGCGCGAGGGTCGCGGCCATGCGCCGCGCCACGGCCACGTCGGGCGTGTCGAGCGCAACGATGAGGCCGCAGCGCCGGCTCACGGCAGGGGAACGAGCGGCCCGGGCGCCAGACGGGGCGCACACTGCGCCTTCAGTTCCGCGACCTGGGCCTCGAGAAGCCGCACTGCGTGCTCCGCACGGCGGGCACGGCGCCGGGCCGCCAGCGCGCTAAGCCACAGCACGAGGGCGCCGCCCAGGAACGCGACCGCCATGGCCCCGAGCACCGCCAGCGACAGGGGCAACTCCACCACGACATCCGTGGGCCAGAGCCGGAATGCGGCCGGTTCCCGGTTCGACAACGCGAACAGGACAACCACCAGGAGCACGGGCACGGCCAGAATGATGCGCAGCACGGTCACGGTTCAGGCCGGCAGCCGCTCGCCGGCCGAGCGGGCAGGCTTGGAGCGGTTGACCCGCTCGCGGAGTTCCTTTCCTGCCTTGAAGAACGGGACAACCTTTTCATCCACCGAGACCGCCTCGCCGGTGCGCGGGTTGCGGCCGGTGCGGGCGTCGCGCCGCTTGACGGTGAACGCGCCAAAGCCGCGCAGTTCCACCCGCTCGCCACGCGCCAATGCCGCGGTGATCTCGTTGAAGATCGTTGCCACGATCACCTCCACATCCCGCCCGAGAAGATGCGGGTTTGCGGCGGAAAGCTCGGCAATCAGCTCCGACTTGGTCATGGCAGGTTCCACCCGCTCCACGCGGCTCACGGCACGCGCTGCCCCTGATCGTCCACCCGGTGCTTGCCGGATGGCATGCGGGCAGGCCGCGCGCTCTCCGATCCTAGAGATCAGGGTGCCAGACAGCCCAAGCACCGTCAAGCTTAAGCCCTTGGAATGCAATGCTTTTCGTGATGCCCTGCAGAATCGGCCCAAAAGTGGCTCCAATCGCGCGTTCGGCCAGGGTCGTGACCTCCACATCCCGGATTGGAAGCGAGGCCGGCACGCCGCGCTCCGCGGCAAGCCAGGCGCGCGCCTCCGCCTCGCCGCCAATCGCATCGACGAGCCCGAGCTGCTGCGCCTGCCGCCCGGTGAAGGCCCTGCCGTCCGCGAGCGCCCGGACCCGCTCCGGCGCCAGATGCCGCCCTGCGGCGACCATGCCCACGAACTGCTCGTAGAGGTCCATCACCAGTCCCTGCAGCACGTCCCGCCCGGCGGGCGAGAGGGGCCGCACGAAGCTGGGCTCGCCCTTCAGGGGGCCGGAGGTGATGAGTTCGGCTGACACCCCCACGCGGGCCAGCAGGCCCGAGATGTCGCCGGTCTGCAGCAGCACGCCGATCGACCCGGTCAGCGTCGCGTCACGGGCGAAGATCCGCGCCGCCGGCAACGCGACCATGTACCCGGCCGACGTTGCCAGGCCACCCATCACCGCGACCAGCGGCTTCGCCGCGGCGACCTTCATGAACGCGTCGTGGAGACTCTCGCCGCCCGCGACGCTGCCGCCCGGGCTGTTGATGTAGATCTCAACCGCCCTCACGCTTTCGTCGCGCGCGAGGCGGGTGATGGCCTGGGTCAGCCGGCGGTCTTCGGTAATCAGGCCGCTGACGACGACGCGCGCCACGTGCGGCCGACCGAAAAGCCCTTCACGCGCCAGCCCGACGACCAGAACCGCGACGACCGCCAGCACCGCCAGCACCCGCCAGAAGGCGAGCCGGCGCGTCAGGCGCCGGCGGTCGATCAGCAGGTCGGTCTCCAGGCTCATCGCACCCGGACGCTCAGCTCTCCTGCTGCGCCTGCTGATTGCGACGGCGGATCGCCGCGCCCAGGATGTCGCCGAGCGAGGCGCCCGAGTCGGACGTGCCGTACTCCGCGATCGCCGCCTTGTCCTCCTCGACCTCCTTGCCCTTGATGGTGAGCTGGAGCTTGCGCGCAGCGCGGTCGATCGAGGTGATCTTGGCGTCGACCCGCTCGCCCACCGCGAAACGGTCGGGCCGCTGGTCGGACTTGTCGCGGGCCAGCTCGGCGCGGCGGATGAACCCGGTCAGCACGTCGTCGACCTTCACCTCGATGCCGTTGTTCTGCACCGCGGTGACGATGCAGGTCACGACGTCGCCCTTGTGGATGCGCTCAAGCACGTTCGCCGCCGGGTCGTCGCGGAGCTGCTTGACGCCGAGGCTGATGCGCTCCTTCTCCACATCGACGTCCAGGACCTTCGCGCGAACGGTCTGGCCCTTCTCGTACTTCGTCATCGCCAGCTCGCCGGGCTCGTCCCACGAGAGATCGGACATGTGAACCATGCCGTCGATGTCCGGCGAGAGGCCGACGAACAGGCCGAACTCGGTGATGTTGCGGATTTCCCCTTCGACCACCGAACCCACCGGATGCTCGTCGAGGAACTGCTCCCACGGATTGCGCTGAACCTGCTTGAGCCCGAGCGAGATGCGCCGCTTCGCCGCATCCACGTCGAGGACCATCACCTCGACTTCCTGGCTGGTGGACACGATCTTTCCGGGATGGACGTTCTTCTTCGTCCACGACATCTCGGAGACGTGGACGAGTCCCTCCACCCCCGGCTCAAGCTCGACGAACGCGCCGTAGTCGGTGATGTTGGTCACGCGGCCGGTAAACTTCGCCCCCGGCGGGTACTTCGCGGCCACACCCTCCCACGGATCGGCCTCGAGCTGCTTCATGCCGAGGCTGATGCGCTGGGTTTCCGGGTTGAACCGGATCACCTGCACCTTGACCTGCTGGCCGATCTGCAACGCCTCGCTCGGGTGGTTGATGCGCCGCCACGCGATGTCGGTCACGTGCAGCAGCCCGTCGACGCCGCCGAGATCGACGAAGGCACCGTAGTCGGTGATGTTCTTGACGACCCCGTCGAGGATCATGCCCTCCTTGAGGCCCTGGATCAGCTCGCTGCGCTGTTCCGCGCGCGTCTCCTCGAGCACCGCACGACGGGAAACGACGATGTTGCCGCGTGCGCGGTCCATCTTGAGGATCTGGAAGGGCTGCGGAGTACCCATGAGCGGCCCCACGTCGCGCACCGGGCGGATGTCGACCTGGCTGCCCGGCAGGAACGCGACCGCGCCGCCCAGGTCCACCGTGAAGCCGCCCTTGACGCGGCCATAGATCGTGCCCTGCACGCGCTGGTTCGACTCGAATGCCTTTTCCAGATTGGTCCAGGCCTCCTCGCGCCGCGCCTTCTCCCGCGAAAGGACGATCGACCCGTCGCGGTCCTCGTAACGCTCGACATAAAGCTCGACCCGGTCACCCGGCTTGACCTCGGGCTTCGCGCCCGGCGGCGCGAACTCCTTGAGTGCCACCCGACCTTCGCTCTTCAGGCCGACATCGACGATCGCGTATTCATCGGTGAGTCGAACGACCCGACCGGTCACGACCGACCCCTCGAAGCCGCTGTCACGACCGAGGGTCGATTCGAGCAGGGATGCGAAATCGTCGGAATCGGCGCTATGGGCGTAGGCGACGGCGCTGGATGCCATGGGGCTGGTTTCGTCCTGTCCGAATGCGGCCGGGGCACGACGCCCGGGGCCGGGGATTGGCGCGCCTGAGTGATCAAGCACGACTTGCCCGCGCGCGGCGCAGGCCCAATGAACGGCTCGAAGGGGAACCTTCGACGCGCGGCACCGGCCGCGTGCGGTGCGCATACATGGCCAGACGCCCGGGGGAGTCAAGGGAAACCCGTTCCCAGCCGCCGATGGAGCCTGCCCGCGCGCGTCCTCGGTCCGGCCCGGCGCGCGCCGGCTATGCGTGCACGATGCCGCGCGCGTCGCGCAGCAGACGCAGGGCTTCGGCGAAGGTCGCATCGGCGTCGAGCACCCGCATTCCCGTCGCACGGTAGAGGAGGCCGGTGTCCAGGTGCGGCAGTGCGAAATGGGCCGCCAGCCGCCTGGCCAGCGTTCCCTTCCCCGCCGCGGCGGGGCCGTCGATGGCGATCAGCAGGCTCACGCCGCCAACAACGCCGGCGTGCCCTCGCCCGCGGCGCCGTTCATGAGGGCGACGAAACCGGGGAAACTGGTATCAATGAACCGCGCATCGTCGATTCCCACCGGCTGGTCGGTGACCAACCCGAGCACCAGGGCGCTCATTGCCAGGCGGTGGTCCATGTGCGTCGCAACCACCCCGCCGCCGACAGGCGGAGCGCCTTTGCCGTGAACGATCAGGTCGTCGCCCGAGACCTCGACCTGCACCCCGTTCCCGGCCAGCATCGCCGCGGTCGCCGTCAGCCGGTCGCTCTCCTTGACGCGCAACTCGTGCAGACCCCGCATCCGCGTCTGCCCCTGGGCGCAGGCGGCCGCGACGGCCAGGACGGGGAATTCATCGACCATGCTCGGGACGCGCTCGGGCGGCACGTCGACGCCGCGCAGCGCCGACTGCACCACGATCAGGTCGCCAACTCGTTCGCCGCCTGCCACCCGCTCATTTTCCACGCTCAGTCGCGCGCCCATCTCATTCAGCGTTGCGAACAGGCCGGTGCGCAGTGGGTTGAGCCCCACGCCGTTGATGCGCAGGCGCGAGTCGGGGACCAGCAGCGCCGCGACAAGCGGGAAGGCAGCGGAGGACGGGTCGCCGGGGACCACGACATCGGCCGCCCGCAATTCCGGCTGGCCCCGCAGCCGGATCATCCGCCCCGCGCCCGCGGCCTCGACCCAGACCTCGGCGCCGAAGTGGCGCAGCATGTTTTCGCTGTGGTCCCGCGTGGGCTGCGGCTCCTCGACGGCAGTGACGCCCGGTGCGTTCAGCCCGCAGAGCAGCACGGCGCTCTTCACCTGCGCGGAGGCGACCGGCAGCCGGTAGTCGAGCGGCAAGGCCGCTGCTGCCCCCTCGATCGCCAGGGGCAGCCGCCCTCCCTCGCGCGCGGCAAACCGGGCGCCGCAGCCGCGGAGCGGCTCGATCACCCGCTGCATCGGCCGCCGCCGCAGGCTGGCATCGCCGGTCAGCACCGCGAAGAACGGATGGCTTGCGAGGATGCCGGCAAGCAGGCGGGCGGCGGTTCCCGAGTTGCCCATGTCCAGGACATCGGCAGGCTCGCACAACCCGCCGACGCCACGGCCCGCGACACGCCAGAGCCCATCGGCATCCCGCGCCACGGTGGCGCCGAGGCTGCGCATGGCGTCGGCCGTCCGCAGCACGTCCTCGCCCTCGAGAAGGCCCGTGATGTGCGTCTCGCCGACCGCGAGCGAACCGAACATCAGCGCGCGATGCGAAATCGACTTGTCACCGGGAACCTGGATGCTGCCGGAAAGGGGGCCGGACGGCCGGCGGGCGAGCAAGGGACGGGGGCCTTCCATGGCCGCGGCGCTTAGCATGGCGGTCGTCCGTTTGACAGGCACACGATCCGGTGGCATGGGGCGCGCCCTCATCAGCCCCCATGGGCGCCTGAGAGGCAAGAATGGCCAAACCCGAACTCGGGACCAAGCGGGTCTGTATCTCGTGCGGCGCCCGCTTCTACGATCTGGCGCGGCAGCCGGCGATATGCCCCAAATGCGGCACCGAGCAGCCTGCCGAGCAGCCACGCCCGCGCCGCCCGAGCGGGAACGTCACCGAAGAGAAGCGCCGCCCGAAAGCGATGCCGGTCCCCGGCCTCGAGGAGACGGAGGTGGAGGTCGAATCCGCGGAAGAGGAGTCGGATGCCGACGTCCTCGAGGACGCGTCCGACCTCGAGGACGGCGCGGACGCGATCGAGGTCGACATGGAGCCCGAGGGTGGCGAGGAAGAGCGTTAGCCTCACCGATTCGTGATCGAACCCGCGGCTGCCGCACACCACGTGCGTTGCGTGGGGGTGATGCTGCCGGGGGAGTCCGGAGGCAATGCTGATTTCCGATGTGCTCGCGGCCAAGGGCGGCCACGTAGCGACCATACTGCCGGATGCGACCGTCGCCGATGCGGTGCGCCGGCTTGCCGAGATGCGGATCGGCGCGCTTGTCGTGGAGGATCGCTGGCAGCGGCTGCGAGGGATCTTCACCGAGCGGGATCTGGTGCATCTGCTGGCGCACGAAGGGCCCGAGGCCGTCGACCGGCAGGTCCAGACCGTGATGACCGAGCGGGTCATCACCTGCCAGCCGTCGGATAAGATCGACGACATCCTGGCGGTGATGACGATGCACCGGGTGCGCCACCTTCCGGTGCTCGACGCGGGAAAGCTCGGGGGCATCGTCAGCATCGGCGATCTCGTGAACCACCGGCTGAATGAAAAGCGGCAGGAAGCCGAGGTGCTGCTGGAGATCGCCCGAATGCGCGCCTGACGCCCGGACCAAGCGCCGCCGGCTAAAGGTCCAGCTCGACGCAGACCGGCACGTGGTCCGACCCCTGCGGCCAGTCGCGCGCGTCCTTGAGAACGGTCTGGCCGAGCAGGGCCGCGCGCAGGTCGGGGCTGACCCAGATGTGGTCGAGCCGCCGGCCCCGATCGGACGCCCGCCAGTCCCGGTTGCGGTACGACCACCACGTGAACAGCTTCTGGTCGTCCGGCACGAAATGCCGCACGGCATCCACGAAGCCCGTTCGCTGCCACGCCAGCAGGCCCTCCGTCTCCGGCGGCGTGTGGCTTACCACGTCGAGCAACTGCCGGTGGCTCCAGACGTCGTGCTCCAGCGGCGCGATGTTCAGATCCCCCACGAGGACCGTTCGCGCCGATTGCGGGCGGCCCGCGAACCAGTCTCGCGCCTCGGCGATGAAATCGAGCTTGTGGGCGAATTTCGGGTTGGCCGCGCGGTCGGGAATGTCGCCCCCGGCGGGGACGTAGAAATTGTGCAGGGCGATCGGCCCTGACGGGAGTTCGAGCTCGACGCCAAGATGGCGGCAATCGCCCCGGCCGCACCAGTCGGGCGCCGCCGGCTGCTCCACCAGCGGCAGGCGGGAGAGAATCGCGACCCCGTTGTAGCCCTTCATTCCGCGAAACATGGTGAAGGGGTAGCCCAGCGCCGGCGGCGTGGAGACCGGGAACAGCTCATCGGGCACCTTGGTTTCCTGCAGGCAGATCACGTCGGGGCCCAGCGCCGACACGAGGCGGTTCAGCAGGCTGAGCCGGAGGCGCAGGGAGTTGATGTTCCAGGTGCAGATACGGAGCCGGGTCATCACTGGGGGATGCCAAGTGCGGGGCCGCAACGCAAGACCTTGCGCACGCCGGACTCTGTCTGCATGAACCGCCGGAGGAGGCAGAGCCATGCGACGGAGGTCCTTTTCGGCGGCGCTGGTCGCGACGGCGCTCGGCGGCCCGGCGCCTCTCCATCCGGCGCGCGCCGCCCAACCGGTGCCGGTCGGCCTGATCGCGATCCTCAGTGGCCCGAATGCCGCCTATGGCATCGCCATCCGCGCCGGTGCCGAGCTGGCGCTGGCGAGCATCAACGCGAAGGCCGCCCGCCCGATCGCGCTGATCGTCGAGGACTCCGGGGGCACCAAGGACGGGGCGATCAACGCGGCACGCAAGCTGATCGGGCGCGACAAGGTGGTGGCGATCATGGGCCCCACGCTGTCGAACGAGATGTTCGCCGTCGGCCCGATCGCGAATGGTCGCGGCATTCCCGCCATCGGCACGTCGACCACCGCCAACGGGATCACGGATATCGGGCCCTTCATCTTCCGCACGGCCCTGCCGGAGGCGGACGTGATTCCGGTCACGATGCGCAAGGCCGCGGCACGCGGCTGCCGGACGATCGCGCTGCTCTACGCGAACGACGACGCATTCTCGAAATCCGGTTTCGACGTCATGCAGGCGGCAGCGAAGGCCGCGGGCCTGCGGATCGTCGCGACGGAAAGCTTCGGAAGCAAGGACACCGACTTTGCCGCGCAGTTGACGAAGATCAAGGCGCTCAAGCCGGACGCGGTGGGCATCTCCGCATTGGTCGAACCCGTCTCCGGCGTGTTGCTGCAGGCGCGGCAACTGGGGTTCGGGCCGGAGACGCTCTTCATCGGCGGCAACGGCTCCAACTCGCCGAAGCTCGGGCAGATAGCGGGCGCGGCCGCTGACGGGCTGATCGTCGGCAGTCCCTGGTTCATCGGCAAGTCCGACGCCGCGAACCAGGCGTTCATCAAGGCCTTCCGGACCCGCTACGGCCGCGACCCGGATCAGTTCGCGGCGCAGGCCTACGACACCATGTTCATCCTCGCCGCAGCCATCGACCGGGCCCAGGCGCCGGAGCCGGAGCGGATCCGGAATGCGCTGCTGGAGACCGACTACAACGGCATCATGGGGCCGTTTCGGTTCACCGCGCATCGCGACCCGGCCTCGACGGCCGGCGTGCTGGTGCTGGAGATGCACGCCGGCGCGTTCCGCATCGCAGGATAGCGCGTGTTAGCCCAGCAACTGGTCAACGGCGTGCTGCTTGGCGCGACATACGCATTGTTTGCGCTCGGCTTCACGCTCATGTTCGGCGTGTTGCGCGTCGTGAATCTGGTCTACGGCGTCTACTTCACGGCCGGCGCGTTCGTGGCGCTCTTCCTGGCGCGCGATCTGGGGCTGGCGCTGTGGCTCGCGCTGCCGGTGGCGGCGGTGGCCGCGGGGGCGGTTGCGGTTCCCGTCGACGCGCTCCTGCTGTCGCGGCTCCGTCGCACGAAGGCCGGCGAGCTTGCTTCGCTCATGGTGACGCTCGGCGCCGCTCTCGCCCTCTACGCGGCGCTCGCGGCGCTGGTCGGACCCGATATCCAGCGCCTGCCGCCGCACCTGCTGCCTGTCTCGGCGATTCAAGTCGGTTCGCTGCGGGTCGGCGTCGCGCAACTGCTCATCATCGGCGCATGCGCGGTGCTCGCGGGCGCGCTGCTCTGGCTCATGCGCGGCACCCGCGTGGGCCTCGCCATACGCGCCATGGCGGAAACGCCCGAGGCCGCCGAGCTGGTCGGCATCAACACGGGCCTGCTGGCCGCGCTCGTTTCCTTCGTCTCAGGCGCGCTGGCCGGCGCCGCGGGGGTGCTGATCGGCCTCGCCTTCAATGCCGTCCACCCGTACATGGGCGAGGCAATGATGTTGCGCGGCTTCGCCGTGATCATTGCCGGCGGCCTCGGCGACATCGCCGGTGCGCTCGTCGCGGGGCTGGTGCTGGGCATCGCCGAGGTGCTGACCGCCGGCTACTTTGCTTCCGGGCTGAAGGAAGCGGTGGCGTTCGCGCTGCTCGTGCTGGTGCTGTGGACGCGCCCCAGCGGGCTCTTCGGCCATGCGGCGCCGGAGCGGGTCTAGAACGTCGTGAACGCCTGGCTCGCCGACCTGATGTTCACCTATCGCAACGTCGTCGTTGCGCTTGGCGTGAACGGGCTGCTCGCGCTGGCGATGTACATCGTGCTTGCCGCGGGCCAGCTCTCGCTCGGACAGGCGGCCTTCATGGGCCTCGGCGCCTATGCTTCCGCGCTGCTGACGCTGCGGCTGCACTGGCCCTTCTGGGCGGTCCTGCCGCTCTCCCTCGTCGCGCCCGTCACCTTCGCGCTGCTGGTCGGAGGACCGACGCTGCGGCTCTCGGGCGTCTATCTCGCCATTGCCACCATCGCCCTCGGCGAAGTGCTTCGCGCGGTCTATCTCAACGTCGACGCGCTGGGCGGGGCGCTTGGCCTTTCGGGCATCCCCGAGACAACGCCGATCTGGCTGATCTACGTGCTGCTCGCAGCCGCGTTGCTGGCGTGCTGGCGGATCGGTCGCAGCCGGATCGGGCGCGCCATGGAGGCGATGCGCAGCAATCCGATTGCCGCGCAGGCGATGGGCGTGAACCTGCGTCGCTACCGCCTCGGCGTGCTGATGGCGGCGGCGGCGCTGGCCGGGGTGGCCGGCGCCCTTTCGGCGCACGCAACGGATTTCATCGGCCCGTACGACTATGGTTTCGAGCGCGCGGTCGCCATCCTGG
>JAFKFJ010000313.1:0-2906 GCA_017307335.1 Alphaproteobacteria bacterium
ACGGGTTCCAGCAGGAGGGTTTCGGGCGCATGGGCATGTCGGTCCATCGCGGCCGGCGCTGGAGTGCCGCCAACGCCTATCTGCGCCCGGCGATGCGGCGGCGGAACCTGCGGGTGCTCACGCATGCGCTGGCGACGCGCGTCGCGTTCGAGGGGCGGCGCGCGGTGGGCCTGCACTACCGGCGCGGCGGCACCGAGCACCTCGCCCGCGCGCGGCGCGAAGTGATCCTGGCCGGCGGCCCGATCAACAGCCCGCAACTGCTGAAGCTCTCGGGCATCGGGCCGGCGGAGGAGCTGCGCGCGCTCGGCATCGACGTGCGCCACGCGCTGCCCGGCGTCGGCGAGAACCTTCAGGATCACCTGGAATTCTATTTCCAGGTCGCCTGCCGCGAGCCGGTCACGCTGTATTCGGCGATGCACCCGGCGGCGAAGGCGATGATCGGGCTGCGCTGGCTGCTGCGCCGCGACGGGCTGGGTGCCACCAACCATTTCGAATCCTGCGGCTTCATCCGCAGCCGCGCCGGCATCCGCTGCCCCGACATCCAGTACCACTTCCTGCCGCTTGCGGTGAGCTATGACGGCTCCTCGCTCGCGCAGGGGCACGGGTTCCAGGCCCATGTCGGGCCGATGCATTCGAAGAGCCGCGGATCGGTCCGGCTGGCCTCGGCCGATCCGGCCGCGAAGCCGCGGGTGCGCTTCAACTACATGAGCCACCCCGACGACTGGGAGGAAATGCGCGCCTGCGTGCGGCTGACGCGTGAGATCTTTGCGCAGCCGGCCTTCGACCGCTACCGCGGCGAGGAGTTGCAGCCGGGTGCCGCGGTGCAGAGCGATGCGGAGATCGACGCCTTCGTGCGGGCGAAGGTCGAGAGCGCATACCACCCCTGCGGCACCTGCCGGATGGGCCGCGCCGACGATCCGCGCGCGGTGGTCGATCCGGAGTGCCGGGTGATCGGGGTCGAGGGGCTGCGGGTCGTCGACTCCTCGATCATGCCCTCCGTCACCACCGGCAACCTCAATGCGCCGACGATCATGATCGGCGAGAAGGGCGCCGACCACGTGCTGGGCCGGACGCCGTTGCCGGCCGCCAACGCGCCGGCCTATGTTGCGCCGGACTGGGAGACGGCGCAGCGATGAACCATGCATGCAGACTTTTTCCGCCCTTTCGCTGATCCGTCGCGCCTTCGGCGGCCATGCCGGGTGGCAGGCGCATTGGCGCACGCCGGAGCCCAAGGCGGCTTATGACGCGATCATCGTCGGCGGCGGCGGGCATGGGCTCGGCACCGCCTACTACCTCGCGAAAGAGCATGGGCTGCGCAACATCGCCGTGCTGGAGCGGAGTTGGCTCGGCGGCGGCAATACCGGGCGCAACACCACCATCATCCGTTCCAACTACCTGTTCGACGAAAGCGCCACGCTCTACGACCACGCGCTGAAACTGTGGGAGGGCCTCAGCGGCGCGCTGAACTACAACGTCATGTACAGTCCGCGCGGCGTGATGATGCTCGCGCACACGCATCACGACGTGCAGGTGTCGAAGCGGCATGTTCACGCCAACCGCGCGAACGGCGTGGACAACGAATGGCTGACGCCCGAGCAGGCAAAGGCGTTCTGTCCGCCGCTGAATATCTCGCCGGGCCTGCGCTACCCGGTGCTCGGCGCCGCGCTGCAGCGGCGCGGCGGCACCGCGCGGCACGATGCGGTGGCCTGGGGCTATGCCCGCGCGGCCGATGCGCTGGGTGTGGACATCATCCAGAACTGCGAAGTGACCGGCATCGTGCGTGGCCGCGATGGCGCCGTCGAGGCGGTGGAGACAACGCGCGGGCGGATTCGCACGCCGAAGGTCGGTGTGGTTGCGGCGGGGCACACCAGCGTGGTGATGGCGATGGCCGGCATGCGCCTGCCGCTCGAAAGCTTTCCGTTGCAGGCGCTGGTGAGCGAGCCGGTGAAACCGGTGTTTCCCTGCGTCGTGATGTCCAACACCGTGCATGCCTATATCAGCCAGTCCGACAAGGGCGAGCTGGTGATCGGTGCCGGTACCGACGCGTATGTGTCGTACAGCCAGCGCGGCGGGCTGCATATTCCCGCGCACACGCTGGATGCGATCTGCGAGCTGTTCCCGATGTTCCGGCGCATGCGCATGCTGCGCAACTGGGGCGGCATCGTCGACACCACGCCCGACCGCTCGCCGATCATCGCCAAGACGCCAGTGCCCGGCCTGTACGTCAATTGCGGCTGGGGCACCGGCGGGTTCAAAGCGACGCCCGGCTCCGCCCACGTCTTCGCCTGGACCATGGCGCGCGACGCGCCGCACCCGATCAACGGGCCGTTCACGCTGGAACGCTTCCGCGACGGCCAGATGATCGACGAGGCGGCGGCGGCCGCAGTGGCGCACTGAGGAGCCGAGATGCTGCTGATCGACTGCCCCTATTGCGGCAAGCGCCCGGAACTTGAATTCGCCTATGGCGGCGAGGCGCATATCGCGCGGCCCCAGGACCCCGCGGCACTCAGCGACGACGAGTGGGCGACGTTCCTTTACCTGCGCACCAACCCGAAGGGCACGCATGCCGAACGCTGGCGGCACGTGCATGGCTGCGGGCGGTTCTTCAACGCGGTGCGCGATACCGTCAGCGACGTCTTCGCCGCGACCTACAGGGTCGGCGAACCACGTCCGGACGCAGCGCCGCGCAAGGCGGGCGAGTGAACGCGCCGTTCCGCACCGCCACCGGCGGACGCATCGACCGCACGCAGGCGCTGCGCTTCACCTTCGACGGCCGCAGCTACTACGGCGCGCAGGGCGACACGCTGGCATCGGCGCTGCTGGCGAACGGCGTGCATCTCGTCGGGCGCTCGTTCAAGTACCACCGCCCGCGCGGCATCCTCGGCGCCGGGTCGGACGAGCCGAAC
>JAFKFJ010000313.1:2978-14225 GCA_017307335.1 Alphaproteobacteria bacterium
GTGGCACGCGACGCGGCGCGGTGCACGCCGAACCTGCGCGCGACGCAGGTGGCGCTCTATCAGGGGCTGCGCGCGGAAAGCCAGAACCGCTGGCCGTCGCTGCGCTTCGATCTCGGCAGCATCAGCAACGCGCTGGCGCCGCTGCTGCCGGCGGGGTTCTACTACAAGACGTTCAAATGGCCCGCCGGCGCGTGGCGGCGGCTGTATGAGCCCGCGATCCGGGCCGCTGCCGGCCTGGGCCGCGCCCCTGCCCTGCCCGACCCCGACCGCTATGTCAGCCGCTTCGCGCATTGCGACGTGCTGGTGGTCGGCGCCGGACCGGCCGGAATCGCTGCCGCGCTGACCGCCGCGGCGGCCGGCGCGCGCCTGATTCTCTGCGACGAACAGGCGGAACCCGGCGGTTCGCTGCTCGCGGAAGCCGAGGCGCGCGTGGGGGGAGAGCCGGCGCAGACATGGCTCGCCGAGGCGTTGGCAACGCTCGCGCGCGCGCCGCGCGTGACACTGTTGCCGCGCACGACGGCGTTCGGCTACTTCGCGCACAACATGCTCGGGCTGTGCGAGCGGGTCACCGACCACCTCGCCGCACCGCCGCCGCATCTGCCGCGCGAGCGGCTATGGCAGGTGCGCGCGGCGGAAGTGGTGCTCGCGACCGGCGCGCTCGAGCGCCCGCTCGTGTTCCCCGCCAACGACCGTCCAGGCATCATGCTGGCCGATGCCGCGCGCACCTACCTGCAGCGCTATGGCGTGCGCGCCGGCACGCGGGCGGTGGTGGCGACGGCGCATGACAGCGCGTATCGCGCGGCGCTCGATCTGCACGCGGCGGGCGTCACGGTCGCCGCGATCGCCGACCTGCGCAGGGACGCGGATGGCGCGTTGCCGGAAGCCGCGCGTGCCGCGGGCATTCCCGCCCGCACCGCCACCGCCGTGACCGGAAGCGGCGGCCGCCATCGCGTCGCCTGGGTCACGCTGGCGCCCACCGGCGGCGGCGCGGCGGAGACGGTGGCGTGCGATCTGCTGCTGATGTGCGGCGGCTGGACGCCGAGCGTGCACCTGTTCAGCCAGTCGCGCGGCAGGCTGCGCTATGACGCCGACCTGCAAGGTTTCGTCCCGTCGCTTTCGGTGGAGCGCGAGCGGTCGGCCGGCGCCTGTCGCGGCGTGTTCGGCCTCGCCGCGGCGCTCGCCGACGGCGCCGCGGCGGGCGAGGCAGCGGCGAAGGCCGCGGGGTTCGGCGGCGCCCGCGCCCCCCGCATCGCCGTCGAGGGAGCGGCGTTCGGCGGCGGCGGCATGCTCGGCCTGATCCCCGGCGCGGATGCGCGGCGGGCTTTCGTCGACTGGCAGAACGACGTGACCGCAAAGGACCTGAAGCTCGCGGCGCAGGAGGGGTATCGCTCCATCGAACACGTAAAGCGCTACACGACGACCGGCATGGCGACCGACCAGGGCAAGACGAGCAACATGAACGCGCTTGGCGTGGTCGCCGCGACGCTCGATGCGCCGGTTCCCCAAGTCGGTCTCACGACCTTTCGCATGCCGTACACGCCGGTGACGTTCGGCAGCTTCGCCGGCCTCGCGCGCGGCGACCTGTTCGAGCCGCTGCGCCGCACGCCGCTGCATGCCGCCGCGGCAGCGCGGGGCGCAGTGTTCGAGCATGTCGGGCAGTGGCAGCGCGCGCATTATTTCCCGTGCCCGGGCGAGGACATGCGCGCGGCGGTCGCGCGCGAATGCCTGGCGGTGCGCAACGGCGTCGGCATGTTCGACGGGAGCACGCTCGGCAAGATCGAGGTCGTGGGAGCGGATGCGGCGGAGTTCCTCGGCCGCATGTACGTGAATGCATTCGCCCGGCTCGGCGTCGGCCGCTGCCGCTACGGCGTGCTGTGCCGGGAAGACGGGTTCATCGCCGATGACGGCGTGATCGGCCGGCTCGCCGCCGACCGCTTCCACGTCACCACGACCACTAGCGGGGCGGCGCATGTACTGGGAATGATGGAGGACTATCGGCAGACCGAGTGGCCGGCGCTGGACGTGTGGCTGACATCCACCACCGAGCAGTGGGCGGTGATCGCGGTGCAGGGGCCGCGCGCGCGCGAGGTGCTGGCGCCGCTGGTCGAGGGGATCGACATCGCGCCCGCCGCGTTCGCGCATATGAGCGTGGCGGAGGGGCGGATCTGCGGCGTACCGATGCGGCTGTTCCGCGTGTCCTTCACCGGCGAACTCGGGTTCGAGGTGAACGTTGCGGCGCGGCATGCGCCCGAAGTGTGGGACGCGATCGCGGCCGCGGGCGCGCCCTTCGGCATCACACCCTACGGTACCGAGGCGATGCACGTGCTGCGCGCGGAGAAGGGCTACATCATCGTGGGCCAGGAGACCGACGGCACGGCGACGCCGGACGATGCGGGCCTCGGCTGGGCGGTCGCGAAATCGAAGCCTGATTTCGTGGGCCGCCGCTCGCTGATGCGCGCAGCGATGCGGGGACCCGGCCGCAAGCAGTTCGTCGGCCTGCGCACGGACGACCCGCAGCTGGTGCTCGACGAGGGCGCGCAGCTCACCGCGCAGCCGCAGGCCCCGCCGCCGATGCCGCTGCTGGGGCACGTCACCTCGTCCTATTTCAGCGCGACGCTCGGCCATTCGATCGCCCTCGCGATGGTCGCGGACGGGCGCGCACGCATGGGCGAGCGGCTGTTCGTGCCGATGCCGGAGGGCGCGGTTCCGGTGCAGGTGACGGCGCCGGTGTTCTACGACCCGGAGGGGATGCGGCTCGATGGCTGAGATCGCATTCGCCGACCTGCCGCCCACTGCGCGCTTCGTCCTGCGCGGCCGCCCGGCGGCCGTCGATGCCGCGGGCACCGCCCTCGGGTTCGCTCTTCCCGGCGTCGCCTGCCGGGCCGCCGGTGCCGGCGAACGCGCCGCCCTCTGGCTGGGGCCGGACGAGTGGCTGGTTCTGGCGCCGGAAGCCGAGGGCGCGGCGCTCGCCGCGGCGCTGGAGGCTGCGATGGCGGCGGCGGCGCATTCGCTCGTCGACGTCGGGCACCGGCAGGACGGGTTCGTGCTGCGCGGGTCATGGGCGGCCGTGGTGCTGAACGCCGGCTGCCCGCTCAACCTCGACCCGGCGGCGTTCCCGATCGGCATGTGCACGCGCACCGTGCTGGCGAAGGCCGAGATCGTGCTGTGGCGAACCGGCGCCGAGGCGTTCCGGGTGGAGGCGATGCGCTCCTTCCTGCCCTATGTGCGCGGCGTGCTGGCCGAGGCGGCGCGCGAGTTCGCCGCCTGACCGGCGCGGCCGGATTGCGCCATTACGACGCGAATTGCGCCGGATCGGCGGACTGATGTAAGAATCGGTCGTAGAAGAGAAAGCAGCGAGGTGCGCTCCGGCGCATCTTGCGGCCTGACAACGAGCCCCTCGAGACCGGCCATGAAGCTGGAAGAGCTGCGCCGTTTCGGCTTCCTCACCCTGCCGAGCTACTCCATGATCGCCTGCGCCAACGCGATCGAGGCGCTGCGCATGGCCAACCGCGTGACCGGCGAGGTCGCGTATGCGTGGCAGGTGGTGACGCTCGACGGGCACCCGGCGGCCGCCAGCAACGGGCTGATGCTCACCCCTTGCGCGATGCTGTCGGCGGCCGACCGGTTCGACATCGTGTTCGTGGTCGGCGGCGTGGATGTGCGCAACGCGGTCGATCGCAACGTGATGGCGGCGCTGCGGCGGCTGTCGCGCGAGGGCGTGGCGCTGGGCGCGCTGTGCACCGGCACCTTCGCGCTCGCCGAGGCCGGGCTGCTGCACGACTACCGCGCCGCGATCCACTGGGAGAACCTCTCCGCCGTGCGCGAGGAGTTCCCCGAGACCGCGTTCGTCGAGGATTTCTTCTGCATCGACCGTGACCGCGTGACCTGCACCGGCGGCGTGGCGCCGCTCGACCTGATGCTCACCGTGATCGGCGCGCGGTTCGACGCGCGCGTGGCCGCCCAGGTCTCCGCGCAGTTCCTGCTGGAACGCGGCCGGGCGGCGGGGGAGCGGCAGCCGCGCGAGGTGACCGCCGCGGTGGCGACGGCGCCGCGCCCATTGGCCGAGGCGCTGCGGCTGATCGGCGAGAGCATCGAGCAGCCGCTGCCGACCAGCGCGATCGCCCGCGCGGTACGCATTTCCACCCGCCAGCTCGAACGGCTGTTCGCCCGGCATGTCGGCCTTTCGCCGGCGGCCTACTCGGCGGCGCTGCGGCTGGACCGCGCGCGCGCGCTGCTGCGGCAGACCGCGATGGCGGTGACCGACATCGGCATTGCCTGCGGCTTTCATTCAGCCTCGCATTTCAGCACCGCATACCGCATGCGCTTCGGCCACGCGCCACGCGCGGAGCGCAACGACGCCGTGCGCGCCGACCGGGAGAGAGCCAATGTCTGAGCCGGAAACCCTCGCCCCTTCCCGCCGCGGCGCCGGCCGCGCGGCGAAGCGCGCGCACCGCATGGCCGCGACCGCCGCGACCGTGCCCTACATCACGCGCAGGATCCCGATCTACGAAGTGCTGAACGAGGAAGGCCTGGCGCTGATCGAGCGTAATGCCGACACCGTGCTGGAAGAAGTCGGCATCGACTTCAAGGGCGACGAGGAAGCCCTGCAAATCTGGCGCGATGCCGGGGCGGACGTGCAGGGCGAGCGGGTGCACATTCCGCGCGGGCTCTGCCGTGAAATCATCCGCCGCCACGCGCCCGCCACCTACACCCAGCACGCGCGCAACGCCGCGCGCAGCGTGGTGATGGGCGGAGACCACACGGTGTTCGCGCCGGCTTACGGGCCGCCGTTCGTGCACGACCTCGACCAGGGCCGGCGCTACGGCACGATCGAGGATTTCCGCAACTTCGTGAAGCTCGCCTACATGAGCCCGTGGCTGCACCACTCGGGCGGCACGGTGTGCGAGCCGGTCGACCTGCCGGTGAACAAGCGGCATCTCGACATGGTCTATGCGCATATGCGCTACACCGACAAGCCGTTCATGGGCTCCGTCACCCATCCCGACCGCGCCGCCGACTCCGTGGCGATGGCGGAGATCCTGTTCGGCGACCGCTGGATCGACGCGGACACCGGCAGGCCGCGCACGGTGATGACCAGCCTGATCAACGCGAACTCGCCGCTGACCTGGGACGCGACCATGCTCGGCGCGCTGAAGGTGTACGCGCGGGCCAACCAGGCGAACCTCCTAACACCCTTCATCCTCGGCGGTGCCATGACGCCGGTGACGGTCGTGGGCGCGTACACGATCCCGCTCGCCGAAGCGCTGTCCGGCATCGCCTTCGTCCAGTTGCTGAGCCCCGGCGCGCCGGTGATCCTGGGCAGCTTCGCCTCGTCGATGTCGATGAAGTCCGGCGCGCCGACCTTCGGCACGCCTGAACCGGCGCATGTGCTCTACGCCATGGCTGCCCTCGCCCGTCGCCTGGGCGTGCCGTTCCGCTCCGGCGGCGCGCTCTGCGCCTCGAAGATCCCGGATGCGCAGGCGGCGTATGAGTCCGCCCTCACGATGCTGCCAGCCTGTCTTGCCGGCACCAATTTCATCCTGCACACGGCGGGCTGGCTCGAAGGCGGGCTCGCGATGGGGTATGAGAAATTCGTGATGGACGCGGACCAGGCCGGCATGCTGCAGACGATGCTGGGCGGCGTCGATCTCTCGGAGCGCGGCCAGGCAATGGACGCGATCCGCGAGGTCGGCCCTGGCAAGCACTTTCTGGGCTGCGCGCACACGCAGGCGAATTTCGAGAGCGCGTTCCACACCTCGGCGCTCGCCGACAACAACAGCTTCGAGCAGTGGGACGCCGAGGGGCGGCAGGACATGGCGCAGCGGGCGAACGCGCTGTGGAAGAAGATGCTGCACGACTACGAGCCGCCGCCGATCGACCCCGGCGTGGACGAGGCGCTGATGGATTTCGTCGCCCGCCGCAAGGCTGCCTTCCCCGATTCCAACGTCTGATCCCGCGCCGCCGGCGAGGAGAATGCCATGGCCGACGAACTCGATCTCAACAGCCTGAACGACGAGGAACTCGTCGAGCAGATGCACGACGATCTCTATGACGGGCTGACCGAGGAGATCGAGCAGGGCGTGCGCATCCTGCTCGAGCGCGGCTGGACGCCGTACGACGTGCTGACGCAGGCGCTGGTCGAAGGCATGCGCATCGTCGGCATCGACTTCCGCGACGGCATCCTGTTCGTCCCGGAAGTGCTGCTGGCGGCGAACGCGATGAAGGCAGGCATGGCGATCCTGCGCCCGCTGCTGGCCGAGACCGGGGCACCGAAGGTGGGCAAGATGATCATCGGCACGGTCAAGGGCGACATCCACGACATCGGCAAGAACCTCGTCTGCATGATGATGGAGGGCGCCGGGTTCGAGGTGATCAACCTCGGCATCAACAATGGCGTCGAGAACTTCCTGAAGGCGATCGAGGAACACCAGCCCGATATCATCGGCATGTCGGCGCTACTCACCACGACCATGCCGTACATGAAGGTCGTGATCGACACGCTGAAGGAGAAGGGCATCCGCAACGACTTCATCGTGCTGGTCGGTGGCGCGCCGCTCAACGAGCAGTTCGCCAACGCGATCGGCGCCGACGCCTATTGCCGCGACGCGGCCGTGGCCGTGGAGACTGCGAAGGCGCTGATGGCGCGCCGGCAGGGCTCGGCGCAGGCGCGCGCCGCCGCGCCCGCCTGACGCACGGCAGACCGATGCGGCCAGAGGACGCCTTCGCCCATACCGGCGTCGCGCGTCGGCCGCTGCCGCGCCGCTCGCTCCGGCTGTGGAGCGTACGCCACGCGCGCGGGCTGGAAGCGTTCTATCGGCGCTTCGAGCGCGCCCTGCGGGCGCTCGATCCGCTGTTCGCGCGCATCGGCCATGCACGACTGGAACGGCCGGTGGCCAGCGTCGAGCACGTGGTGAAAGCCACGCTGTTCGACTGCCGGATGTGCGGGCAATGCGTCCTCTCGGCAACCGGCCTGTCGTGCCCGATGAACTGCCCGAAGGGCCTGCGCAACGGCCCGTGCGGCGGCGTGCGCGACGACGGGCACTGCGAGGTGCATCCGGCGATGCCGTGCGTCTGGGTGCAGGCCTATGCCGGCGCGGAGCGCATGGGCACGGTGGCACGCCTCGGCACGGTGCAGCCGCCGCTGGACCATCGCCGCGCGGGGCGCTCCTCGTGGCTGCAGGCGGCGCAGGGCCATGCTGCATCCTGACGATGTCGGGCCGGTGCCATGGGCGCCGCTGCACCCGCTGCCTGGGCATGTCTCGCGCGGGCGGCTGGAGCGGGTGCTGCGCCGGGGCGAATTCGCGGTCACTGCGGAAATCAATCCGCCCGATTCCGCCGACCCCGACGAGATCGAGCAGCGCATAAAGCCGTTCGAGGGCTGGGTGGATGCGATCAACGCCACCGACGGCTCCGGCGCGCACTGCCACATGTCGAGCATCGCCGTCTCGGCGCTGCTGATCCGCATGGGCTATTCGCCGGTCACGCAGATCGCCTGCCGCGACCACAACCGGATCGCGATCCAGGGCAACGTGCTGGGCGCCGCGGCGCTCGGTGTCGCGAACATTCTCTGCCTCACCGGCGACGGCGTGCAGGCGGGCGACCATCCGGAAGCGAAGCCGGTGTTCGACCTCGATTCGCTCTCGCTGCTGCAAACGATCCGCATGATGCGCGACGAGGGACGGTTTCTCTCCGGTCGCCCGATCACCGGGCCGCCGCAGGTATTCATCGGCGCGGCCGAGAACCCGTTCGCGCCACCGCGCGACTTCCGCCCGCTGCGGCTGGCCAAGAAGATCGCCGCCGGCGCTCAGTTCATCCAGACGCAGTATTGCTACGACGTGCCGGTGCTGGCGCGGTTCATGGCGCGGGCGCGCGACTTCGGGCTGCATGAGCAATGCTTCATCCTGGCGGGCGTGGGGCCGCTCGCCTCGGCGCGCGCGGCGCGCTGGATCCGCGGCAACGTGCCCGGCGTGCACATCCCCGATGCGGTGATCGCGCGCATCGAGGGGGCGCGCAGCCAGCGGGCCGAGGGCAAGCGCGTGTGCATCGACATCATTCAGGAACTGCGCGAAATCCCGGGGATCGCCGGCATCCACCTGATGGCGTATAAGCAGGAGGAGTCGATCGCCGAGATCGTGCACGAGAGCGGCGTGCTGCGCGGGCGCACCCCGTGGCGCCGCGACCTCGTCGCGCGGATGCAGGCGGTCGAGACCCAGGGCGCGACGTAGGCGACGAGGAGACCAGATGACCGAGACGGTGCTGAGTTCGGCGAAGCGGGAGGTCGTCATCGGCTTCGAGCGCCCGTTCGTGATGATCGGTGAGCGCATCAACCCCACCGGGCGCAAGCTGCTGGCGGAGGAAATGGCGCGCGGCGACTACAACCGCGTGGTCGCCGACGCGCTGGCGCAGGTCGCGGCCGGGGCGCAGATGCTCGACGTCAACGCCGGCATCCCGCTCGCCGACGAGCCGAAGATTCTCGCCGAGTGCATCAAGCTGGTGCAGGAGACGGTGGATGTGCCGCTCTCCATCGACAGCTCCATCGTCGCGGCGCTGGAGGCGGGGCTTGCGGCCTACCAGGGCAAGCCGCTGCTGAACTCCGTCACCGGCGAGGAAGAGCGGCTCGAGCAGGTGCTGCCGCTGGTCAAGAAATACGACTGCGCGGTGATCGCGATCTCCAATGACGAGACCGGCATCTCCGAAGACCCCGACGTGCGCTACGCGGTGGCGAAGAAGATCGTGGAGCGGGCGGCGGATCACGGCATTTCGCGCGCGAACGTGGTGGTCGATCCGCTGGTGATGCCGGTGGGTGCCATCAACGACGCGGGGCGGCAACTGACCCGCCTGCTGCGCCGGCTGCGCGAGGAGCTGCAGGTCAACACGTCCTGCGGCGCCTCCAACTTCTCCTTCGGCCTGCCGAACCGGCGCGGCCTCGGCGCCGCGTTCCTGCCGATGATGATCGGCGCCGGCCTCACTTCGGCGATCATGAACCCGCTGCATGCGGAAGATCTGCAGGCGATCTACGGTGCCGACGTGGTGATGGGCAACGATCCCAACTGCGCGGCGTGGATCAGGAAGTATCGGGAGCCGTCGGCGGACGCCGGCGCCGGCGGCGGGCGGCGCGAGGGCCGGCGACGGGCGCGGGGATGACCATGAACGGAACCACGGCACAGGCGAAGCGGCTCGGCTTCGCGCCGGAGCGGCTGGCGCGGATCGACGGCTGGATGGCGCGGCAGGTGGATGAGGGCAAGCTCGCCGGCCTCAGCACCAATATCCTGCGGCATGGGGAGCTTGCCTACTCGGCGACCCACGGTATGGCCGATATCGGCCACAACGTGCCGATGACCGACGAGACGATCGTGCGCATCTACTCGATGACCAAGGCGCTGACCTCGCCCGCGATCATGATGCTGTACGAGGAAGGCCGGTTTCAGCTCGATGACCCGATCACCCGCTTCCTGCCCGCCTTCCGCGACATGCGCGTCTATGTCAGCGGTAACAAGGCGCTGTTCCAGACCGTGCCGGCGGTGCGCGACATCACCTTCCGCGACCTGCTGACGCACACCTCCGGCCTGACCTACGGGTTCATGGACGAGACGCCGGTGGACGCGCTGTATCGCGAGACCGGCGTCGATTTCCAGACCGCGGAAGCGACGCTCGGCGAGGTGGTCGAGAAGGCGGCGGCGATGCCGCTGGTGGCGCAGCCCGGTGCCGCGTGGAACTACAGCATCGCGACCGACGTGCTCGGGCATCTGGTCGCCGTGATCTCCGGGCAGAGCTTCGAGAGCTTCCTGCGCGAGCGCGTGCTCGGCCCGCTCGGCATGACGGACACGGATTTCTTCGTGCCCGCCGACAAGCTCGGGCGCTTCGCGGCGAACTACATGCGCGGCAGCGACGGCAAGCCGCGCCTGATCGACGCACCGCAGCGCAGCCGGTTCGCCGCACCGCCGCCGCTGGCCTCGGGCGGCGGCGGGCTGGTCGGCACCGCCGCCGACTACATGCGGTTCTGTCGCATGATCCTCAATCGCGGTGAGCTGGACGGCGCGCGGCTGCTCGGGCGCAAGACGGTCGAGCTGATGACCATGAACCATCTGCGCGGCGACATGGCCGACATGGGGCAGCCGCGGTTCAGCGAATCCTCCTATCTCGGCATCGGGTTCGGCCTCGGCTTCTCGGTGCTGCTCGACCCGGCGAAGGCGCAGATCATCGGCTCGGCGGGCGAATGCGCGTGGGGCGGCGCCGCCAGCACCGCGTTCTGGATCGATCCGCGCGAGGATCTCGCGGTCGTGTTCCTCACGCAACTGTGGCCGTCGTCCACATATCCGCTGCGCCGGGAGCTGCGTGTGCTGACCTATCAGGCATTGGAAGGCTGAGGCATCATGAGCGACGAACTGATTCTCTACACCAACCCGCAGTCCCGCGGCCGCATCGCACGCTGGATGCTGGAAGAGGTCGGCCAGCCCTACCAGGCCGAGGTGCTGGCCTTCGGCGAGGCGATGAAGGCGCCCGCCTATCTGGCGATCAACCCGTTGGGCAAGGTGCCGGCGCTGCGCCACGGCGACATGGTCGTCACCGAGGCTGCGGCGATCTGCGCCTATCTCGCCGACGCATTTCCCGCGGCGGGGCTGGCGCCGCCATCCGGGAGCCGCCTGCGCGGCCCGTATTACCGCTGGCTGTTCTTCGCCGCCGGCCCGGTCGAAGCGGCGGCGACCAACAAGGCGCTCGGCTTCACGGTGCCGCCGGGACGCGAGCGGACGGCGGGCTATGGCTCCCTCGCCGATGTGCTGGACGCGCTGGAGCGCCTCTTGTCGCAGGGCGACTACGTGGTCGGCGAACGCTTCACCGCGGCCGACGTCTACCTCGGCGCACAGATCGGCTGGGGGATGATGTTCGGCACGCTCGAGAAGCGGCCCGCCTTCGAAGCCTACTGGCAGCGCCTGAGCACGCGGCCGGCGGCGCTACGCGCGCAGGCGCTCGACGACGCGCTGGCGGCCGCACCGGGTTAGAGCATGATGACCGGAGACGAAATCGCCGGAGGTCTGAATCATGCTGTCAGATCAAAGAGCTGGAACGGATTGAGTGAGCGCGAGCGAACTCATCCCGTTCTAGATGTCGTTGCTATGGAGGTTGTCCCTCCGGGGCTGGGCTGAGAGGCTGTGGTTACCACACACGCAGCCCTCGAGCCGGAGCCCCGGATGGACGTCCATGAGAATGCCCGCACGACGCGGCGTAGTCGAATGCTGATGGTGCACC
>JAFKFJ010000314.1 GCA_017307335.1 Alphaproteobacteria bacterium
GGAACGCCCCGATGACCAATGTTCATGATTTACTCCATCGGCAACGAAGGGATCATCTTCGCCAGGTCCGCCTTCGCGGTCGCATTGGATTCCGCACCGCCCGAACTCAAATAATAGCTTCGCCCCTTCCCCAACACCGTGTAACCGAAGCTGCTGGCGTTCCAATAAACCCTCTGCCTCGGCGATTCAAGTCTCGTCACCTCCGCCTCCGCTTCCGTAAGGCCGACGTTCGCGTCGCGCGCCAGTTCGCGACCGCGCTGCCCCATTCCGCGCACGGTCGGCTCGTCGCGGTGGCGAGCCGCGGTGCGCCGGCCGCGCCGCCCGCACCCGAATTTGCGGGCGCCAACCTCATCCACGGCTACGACGCGCTGCTCGCCGATCCCGAGGTGGACCCGGTCTATGTCGCCACGCTGCACCCCGATCACGCGCGCCGGCGTCTTCCTCATGGAAGGCTTCGCCTTCCGTGTGCATCCGCTGACGCAGCGGCTGATCGAACTGCTGCGGGCGCGGACGATCGGCGATGTGCGCATGCTGCAGGCGACCTTCGGCTACGTGAAACCCTACGATCCCGCCTCGCGCTACTTCGCGGGGCCGCTCGGCGGCGGCGCGATCCTGGATGTCGGCGGCTATTGCATGGCGATGGCCCGCCTCATTGCCGGGATCGCCCGCAGCGAGGCGTTCAGTGAGCCGATCCAGGTGCGCGGCAGCGCGAGCCTGGCCCGCACCGGCGTCGATCAATGGGCCGTCGCCGAACTGGTATTTCCGGGAGAGATCTTCGCCCAGCTCTGCACCGCCAATACCGCAGTGCTGGACAACCGGGTGCGCATCTTCGGCAGCCGCGGCGCGATCGAGCTGCCTTCGCCCTGGTTCTGCTCCGGCAAGCGCGGCGGTCTGACCGAGATCATCGTCCGCGACGCCGACCGGCAGGCCGTGGTCCATCCCGTCGCGACCGAGGGCTGGCTGTTCGGAATCGAGGCGGACGCCGTCGCCGCCGCGCTGCCGGCCCAGGAAGCGGAATGGCCTGGCATGCGCTGGGCCGACACGCTCGGCAACATGCGCGCGCTCGACGCATGGCGTGCGGCGGTGGGTGTTCGCTATGCGGCCGACGCGGCGAGCCAGTAGCGCGGGGGCGGCCCGCGGTCGCTCAGCCGGCCGGCGCCGGGCTTGCGACGGCACGCGACGCGCGCCAGTCCCGCAACTCCATGCGCGCGCGCGCCACGATGTGCCAGCCGCCGCTCGCGCCGAGCGCGGCCATGATGGTCGCCACGATCAGATCGGGCCACGCGGTGCCGGTGCCGAACACGCCGGCCGCCGCCGCGAGGACCGCGAGATTGCCGATCGCGTCGTTGCGCGAGCAGATCCACACCGACCGCATGTTCGCGTCACCGACGCGGAAGCGGTACAGCACGACCGCCACGCCGGCATTGGCGACAAGCGCGAGAAGACCGACGATCCCCATCGTCTCCGCCCGCGGCAGCGTGCCCGTGATCGCATGCCAGACGGTGGACGCGAGGACCATGGCGCCGAGCAGGCCAAGCGACCAACCCTTCAGCAGGGCGGCGCGCGCGCGCCAGATCAGCGCCATCCCCGCCACGCCGAGGCTGATCGCGTAGTTGGCGGTATCGCCCAGAAAGTCGATCGCATCCGCCTGGAGCGACGCCGACCCGGCCGCCACGCCCGCCGCGATCTCGGCCAGGAACATGCCGCCGTTGATCGCCAGCGCGATCCAGAGCGCGCGCCGCCACTGCCGGCTGTCGCGTTCGATCCCCGAAGAACAACACGCATCGTGGCAGCAGCCGGTCATAGTGCCCCTCGCGGACTCCGATCCGGCCCCGCATATGGACCCTGTAGCCACTACAGGGTCAACCCATGCCAGGGCGAACGATCGGCGACATCGCGAAGCGGACCGGCACGAGGGCCGAGACCATCCGCTATTATGAACGGATCGGCCTGCTGCCGGCGCCGGCGCGGACCGGCGGCAACTATCGCGCCTACGACGAGGGCCATCTGGGGCGGCTGAGTTTCATCCGGCGTGCCCGCGATCTCGGCTTTCCGCTCGATGCCGTGCGCGAGCTGCTGAGCCTTGCAGACCGGCGTGACCGGTCGTGCGCGGCGGTCGACGCGATCGCCCGCCAGCATCTGGCCGAGGTCGAGCGCAAGATCGCGGATCTCGGCGTGCTCCGCGATGAACTCGCCGGCATCATCGGCCAGTGCAGGCAGGGCACGATCGCGGATTGCCGCATCATCGAGGCACTCGCGCCGCACCCGCCGGGCGGGACGACACGCCTCAATAGGCCGGATAGGTGCGCGGAAAGGTGATCTGGTCGGGCGGCCCGGGCGGCTGCGGCGCGTTCTTCTTGCCGCAGGCGGCGAGCCCGCAGGCCAGCGCCAGCAGCAGCAGCGCGACCGCCCTCACGGCAGCCGGTCCAGCCAGCCGGCCGCGGCGGCCGCGACGCGCGCCGGCGCGGTGCCGCCCTCGCTCCTGCGCGAAGCGACGGACGCCTCCACGCTCAACACCGAAAACACGTCGCCGGAGATGCGCGGCTCCTCTTCCTGCATCTCCGCCAGCGTCAGCGCCGCGAGGTCGACGCCCCGCGCCTCCGCGCGGGCGACCAGCCGGCCGGTCACGTGATGCGCGTCGCGGAACGGCAGGCGGAGCGTGCGCACGAGCCAGTCGGCGAGGTCGGTCGCGGTGGCGAAGCCGCTGCCGGCGAAGGCACGCATGCGCTCGGTGTCGGGCGCCATGTCGCGCACCATCCCTGCGGTCGCGGCGAGCGCCAGCGCCCACGCTTCCGCCGCCTCGAACACCGGCTCCTTGTCCTCCTGCATGTCCTTGGCATAGGCGAGCGGCAGGCCCTTCATCACCGTCAGCAGGCCGATCAGCGCGCCGTTCACGCGCCCGGTCTTCGCGCGGACCAGCTCCGCCGCGTCCGGGTTGCGCTTTTGCGGCATGATCGAGCTGCCGGTGGTGAACGCGTCCGAGAGGCGGATGAAGCGGAACGGCGCGCTGCACCAGATCACCACCTCCTCGGCGAAGCGCGACAGATGCATGGCGGAGATCGCAGCGGCGGACAGGAATTCGAGCGCGAAGTCGCGGTCGGAAACGGCGTCGATCGAGTTGCCCATCGGCCGGTCGAAGCCGAGCTCCGTGGCGGTCATCGCGCGGTCGATCGGGAACGAGGTGCCGGCCAGCGCCGCGGCGCCGAGCGGACACTCGTTCAGCCGTGCGCGGCCATCCGCCAGCCGGCCGCGGTCGCGCGACAACATCTCCACATAGGCCAGCAGATGATGGCCGAACGTCACCGGCTGCGCGGTCTGCAAATGGGTGAAGCCGGGCATGGGATCGGCGGCGTGCGCGGCCGCGCGCTCGGCCAGCGCGCGCATCAAATCCGCAAGCTGCGCGTCGAGCCCGTCGATCGCATCGCGTACCCAGAGGCGGAAGTCGGTCGCGACCTGGTCGTTGCGGCTGCGCGCGGTGTGCAGGCGCCGCCCCGCTTCGCCGATGCGCTCGGCCAGGCGCGCCTCGATGTTCATGTGGATGTCTTCCAGCGCCTCGCTGAAGGCGAAGCGCCCGGACTCGATTTCCGCCGCGATGGCCGCTAGACCGCCCGCTATGTCCGCCGCATCCTTCGCCCCGATGATGCCGCAATGCGCGAGCATCGCGGCATGGGCGGTCGAGCCGCGGATGTCCTGCCGCCAGAGCCGCTGGTCGAAACCGATCGAGGCATTGATCCGTTGCATCACGGCGGCCGGGCCGGCGGCGAAGCGGCCGCCCCAGCTCGGGTTGGGGGAGGTGTCGGTCAACGGGAGCGATCCATCATGGCACTAGCCACGCGCCGCGCCGCCCTGGCGGGGGCGGCGGTGCTGGCCGCGGCAACGGTAGCCGTGACCACCCTGTGGCGCAAACCGGAGGTCTTCACCCCGGTCACCGGCCCCGATGCGGATCACGTCGACCTGCAGGGCATGAGCGCGCTGAAGCTTTCCGATCCGCCGCTTCCCGTGCCGCCGATCGCGTTCACCGATGGCGACGGCGCGACCTACGGCCTGGAGAAATTCGCCGGCCGCGGCGTGGTGCTCAACCTGTGGGCCACGTGGTGCGCGCCCTGTGTCGCCGAGCTGCCCTCGCTCGCCGCCCTCGCCCGTGCGCTGGGCCCCGCGCATGTGGTCGTGCTGCCGCTGTCCAGCGATCGCGGCGGCGCGCCGGTGGTGCGGCGCTTCTATCAGGAGCGGGGCATCGTCGGCCTCGGCGTCTGGCTGGACCCCAAGGGAGCGGCCGAGGAGGCGCTGAAGATTCGGGGCGTGCCGACGACGCTGCTGATCGACGGCACCGGCCGCGAACGGGCGCGGCTGGAAGGGGCAGCAGACTGGGCCAGTCCGGAGGCGCAGGCGACGATCCGCAAGTTGCTCGGCTAGCCGGGGTTGCTCATTCGGGCGTTCTCCGTTTCGCGCACCGGGCCGGATCTAGGGCTGATGGTCGCCAGCAGCATCCTGCTGTCCCATGTCGCACAGCGTGCCGAGCGCCTTGCGCATTGCCGCCACACAGTCCGGTCCCGCGCGGGCGGCGAGCTCGGCGTCGACGCGGTCCCGCGCGGCGGCCTGGGCCGCCGCCGCCGCCTGGCCGCGTGGGGTGAGGGTGATACTGATCTTGCGCCGGTCCTCGGCGTCGGCCGAACGATCGAGATAGCCGCGCACCACCAGCGTATCCACCAGTTGCCCCGCCGCCTGCTTGGAGACGCCGAGTTCGCGGACCAACTGGCTCAGCGGCACGCCCCCGGCGCCCTTCGCCATGCCGCCGATCACATACAATCCGTTCCTGGGCACATCGTCGCAGCCGATCGCCGCGAGCGCAGTGCGCATCGCCGACCCGTAGGCGCGGCGGGCGTGGCGCAGCAGCACGGGGATGGCGACGGCCTCGTGCCACGGATGTTCGTCGCGCTGCGGGGTCATCGGCACCTCCAGTTCCGAAAATACGTTGACAGACAATTTTGATGACTGTCAACATACTTTACTGACGACGGGCAGCAGGCAGAAAGGCGGATTCATCAAAATGATCCCGAACCGATCCATGCCGGATGCCGCCGTGGTTCCCGAACTGGTCTACCGGGATCTCGGCGCGGCCATCCGGTGGCTCTGCGACGCGTTCGGCTTCTCCCTGCGCCTGCGAATCGCGAACCATCGCGCGCAGCTCGATGCCGGGGCGGGGGCGGTCGTCCTTGTCGCGGGCGAACCATGCGATCCGCCGCCGGGGGGCCGCGCGGCGGGGGTCATGGTGCGCGTTGAGGATGTCGATCGGCACTGCGCGCAAAGCCGCCGATCCGGCGCCGAGATCGTGAGGCCACCGGCCGACTATCCCTATGGGGAACGGCAATATGCGTGTCGTGATCTCGGCAACTACGTCTGGACCTTCTCGCAGACAATCGCCGACGTCGCGCCGGAAGCGTGGGGCGCATCGCGCCCCGGCGGAGAGAGGCTCATCTGACGCTGATGGCTGACGAAGCCTGCATCGCCGCTCCGATCCATGTCCATGGATCGGAGTTCATCCAGGTGCAGGCACCAATCCGGCCTCGAAGCCGATGAAAAACTGATCTCGGGTCTGACCGTGGATGGATCGTCGAGACTGAAGATGGTCAGGCTGATATTGGCGCCCGCAATATCCCTGTAGGAAAGCGGCGTTCCGCAACGACTGCAAAATCCGCGCTCCACGGCGTTCGAACTGGCAAAGACCGTGAGCGGCCCCGACCACGTCACCTGCCCTACGGGGAACCGCACGAAGGACATGAAAGGTGTTCCGCCCGCCTTCTGGCACATGCGGCAGTAGCAGACACTGGAGCGATCCCGCGGACCCTCAGCGCGATAGCGTACAGCGCCGCATTGGCAGCCGCCGACATAGTCCATCGCGTCATCCTTTCCTCGATCCTGCGAGCGTTTCTGCCCGCCCCCGACAGACAACCGACCGACCCTAGAGCACGATGACCGGAGGCGGAATCGCCGGAGGTCTGAATCATGCTCTCAAATCAAAGAGCTGGAACGGGGTGAGTGAGCGCGAGCGAACTCATCCCGTTCTAGCCGGGCACTTCCGCGCCGAGTGCTTTGCGCGCCTCGGCATTGGCGGGCTCCTTGCCCAGCACCGCGTGCCACTCGGCGCGCGCCGCATCCTCGGCCCCCATGCGGGCATAGGCGCGGGCGAACAGCAGGTTGACGCATGGGTCGGCCGGCGCGATCGCCGCGGCCAGGCGGTCGGCGAGCGTGCGCGCCTGATCAAGCCGGCCGCGGGCGATCGCCAGTTGCGTGAGTTCCTTCAGATAGGCGGGATGCCCGCGCTCATCGCGCCACCCGGGCACGCGGGCGAACCATTCCACACACAGCGCCTCGGCCTCATCGAACCGGGCCTCGTTGAACAGGTGGCGCAGCCGCCCGAGCGCCTCCCTGGCACCCGGCGGCACGGCCGGGGCCGCAGGAGTCGGCGGTGCCGCTCGCCGCCCGGTGATCATGGCCTCCAGGTCCTCGGCCCCGGGCGGGACGAGGCGGAACAGGTCGTCCATGAGCACCGTCGGGCCACCGAACGATACCGCGCCAGCCCGATCCTCGCCCTGCGGGCCGATAGGCCGACCATGGGCGGCGACGGTCGTCACCCGCGCCAGGCGCTCGGCGGCGCACGCCGCGGCCCAGGCATCGCCCGGGCCGGTCCCGGCAACGGGTGCGCCCCACCCCGCAAACAGCGCCCGGATCGGCGCCGGGTCGCGCAAGCGGAAATCCTGCCCCGCGAGCACCGCCCAATAGGCCCGCAGCCGCGGCTCCAGCCGCTGCCAGGCATGCCGCGTCACCGCATAGCCGCGCGCGGCGCCGAGGGTGGTGAGGTGCGAGGGCTGGGCGCGCTGCGCCGCCGCCGACGCCGCCCGATCACCCCCCGCCGCGACCATCGCGATCCGCGGCTCGCTCAGCGCGAGGTCGATCAACGCGTGCAGCGTCTTGAGCCACCACGGCCCGGGCCGAAAATCGTCGGTCAGGAAGATCGCGGCGTCGGCCTGCCGCTCCACGAAGGCTATCCGCTCCGCGCGCGCGAGGTTCAGGGCCGCGCCCAGATTCTCCGCAGCCGGCAGCGGCAACCCGTGCGGGACGAGGCGGCGGAACAGGTCGAAATTGTGCAGGATCACGCGGTCGCTGCAGTAGGTGCGCCCGCTGGCCCGATTGTGCCCGCCGTCCTGCAACAGGAACACCGGATGCGCCGCGGCCGCCGCGCCGCCCTGGTCCATCAGCCCGGCGAGCGTCTCCGCCAGCAGCGCCGGCCGGTCGTGCGACAGCACCAGGATCGGGATGCGCGCGGGATCGGGCACCGGCGCCGTCCTCAGCCCGCCGGCTCGGCGAGGAAAGCGGCCCGCATCGCGTCGGCCGAAGGGGCGGCGCGCAGGGCGGCGGCGGTCGCCTTGTCGCGCAGCCGCCGGGTCGCCGCCGCCAGCGCCGCCAGATGCTCCGCCCGTCCCGCCGGCGGCCCGAGCAGCAGGAACACCAGATCCACGGGCTGCCCGTCGATCGCGGCGAAGTCGATCGGCCGCTCCAGCCGCGCGAGGAACGCAACGGTGCCCGCAACCCCCGCCAGCGCGGCATGCGGCACCGCGATGCCGGCGCCGACGCCGGTTGAGCCCAGCGCCTCGCGCGCCGCGAGCGCCGCCGTGATCTCGCCGGCATCAATGTCGAGGGCGCGCCCCGCCTGGCGCCCGAGTTCCGCCAGCAGGCGCGGCTTGTCTGCCGCGCGCAGCCGCAGCAGCACGCGCTCCGGCGTGAGATCTTCCGCCAGCGTCACCGCCTCACGCCTCCACCGCCAGCCGATAGCCGACGCCCGTCTCGGTCAGGATGTGACGCGGCCGTTCCGGGTCGCGCTCGATCTTCTGGCGCACCTGGCGCACATACACCCGCAACTGCTGCACGTCCCCCGAGGCTCCCCAGAGCTGGCCCAGGATCTGCCGATGCGTCAGCACGCGTCCGGCATGTTTCACCAAGAGCGCCAGGATGTCGTATTCGCGCGGCGACAGCCGCACCGGCGCGCCGCCCACCGTAACCACGCGCCGCACCAGATCAACCGCCAGATCGCCGCTGACGAACGCCGGCGCCGCGCCCTCCTGCTGCAGCCGGTGGCGCAGCGCGGTTCGGAGCCGTGCCACCAACTCGGCGGTGCCGAACGGCTTGGTGACATAGTCGTCCGCTCCGCCGTCGAGCGCCGCCACCTTCGCCTCCTCGTTCTCGCGCGCGGTCAGCACCACCACCGGCACCGCCGAGACGGCGCGCAGGCGGCGCAGCACCTCCATCCCGTCGAGATCGGGCAGGCCGAGGTCGAGCAGCACCACGTCCGGCGCCGCCGCCGCAACCGCGTCGAGCGCCGCCGCGCCGTCCGCCGCCTCCGCCACCCGCCATCCCTGGGCCGCAAGGCTCGTGCGCAGCAGGCGCCGGATGGCCGGCTCGTCATCCACCACCAGCACGCTCGGCGCAGTCATGCCGGCCCTACCGGCAAGGCGAAGGTGAACACCGCCCCCCGCCGGTCGGTCCGGTTCGCCGCCATCAGCCGCCCGCCCATCGCCTCCACAAACCCGCGCGCGATCGCGAGCCCAAGCCCGGTGCCCGGCGGGCGTCCGTCGCCGTCGGCCGCCCGATAGAATTTGTCGAACACGTGGGCGAGTGCCGACGGCGCGATGCCGGGCCCCTCGTCGCTCACCGCGAGCCGCACTTCGCCCGCCTCTGCCCAGGCCCGCAGCCGCACCGTGCCCCCGGCAGGCGCGTATTTCGCCGCGTTGTCGAGCACGTTGAACAACGCCTGCTCGAACAGCGCAACATCGAGCGGCACCAGCGGCAGGCCCGGCTCGATCTCCACCTCCACCCGATGCCGGGCCAGAATCTTCCCCGCCCGCGCCAACGCGCTGCCCGCCACCTCGCCGAGATCCGCCGGCTCCTGCTTCGGCCGCAGCGCCTTGGCCTCGAGCCGCGTCATGTCGAGCAGGTTGGCGACGAAGCGCGACAGCCGCTCCGCCTCCTCCAGGATCGTGCGCAGCAGGTCGGCGCGCGCCGGTTCGTCCAGCAGCTCGCGGTAGCTCTCCAGGCTGCTCGCGGCGCCGAGAATGGCGGCGAGCGGCGTGCGCAGGTCGTGCGAGATGGACGTGAGCAGGGCCGCCCGCAGCCGCTCGGTCTCCGCCTCCAGCCGCGCGCGGTCCACCGCCTCGGCAAGCTGCACGCGCTCGATCGACACCGCCGCCTGGTCGGCCAGCGCGTCGAGCAGCCGCCGATGCTCGGGGCTGAACAGCGGCCCGGGCCGGTCGCTCTCGATGCCCATCACGGCAACCGGCCCGCGGGCGGTGCGCAGCGGCAGGAACAGGCGCCGTGCGCCCGGCAGCGTATCCGCCCCGCGCCCCGCCGGCCGGTCGTGCTGCCACGTCCAGCGCGCCGCCGCGAGATCCGCCTCGTCCAGCGTGTCCTCCGGCGGATAGCCGGCGCGCACGGCGATGCTCTCGCCCTCCGGCAGCAGCAGCACCACGCGCACCTTCAGCATCGCCGCGACCTGGTAGGCGGTCGCCCAGAGCAGATCGTCAAGCGTGCCGATGGCGGCGAGCTTGCGGCTGAACTGATAGAGTTCCTGCGTGGTGCGCGCGCGCGAGCGGGCCGCGATCGCCTGCGCGCGCACCGACGCCGCGAGGTTGCTCGCCACCGCCGCGGTGATCCCGAATGCGACGAGTGCCACCACGTTCTCCGGATCGGCGATCGTGAAGGTGTAGAGCGGCGGCAGGAAGAAGAAATTGTAGGCCAGCACGCTGACGAGCGCCGCATACAGCGACGGCCACAACCCCCAGCTCGCTGCCGCGATCAGGACGGCGGTGAGAAAGACGAGCGCGATCGAGGGGGTTGCCAGCACCGCCTGCAAGCCCATGCCGATGAGCACCGCGCCGGCAACCAGCGCCGAACTGCCGCCATAGGGCGTGAACCGCCACGTCGGCGCCGGCACGTGTGCGCGCTCTCCACCGGCCTCGCTCGCGTCGATGCCGAGTACGTGCACGGCAATCCCGCCAGCATCGGCAATCAGCCGCTCGACCACCGTCGGCCGCAACCGCCAGCGGCGCCGCGGTGCGTTCCCGATCACGACATGCGAGAAGTTGCCCTCGCGCGCATAGGCCAGGATCGCCTCCGGCGGCTCGCGACCGGGGATCGTCACCGCCTCCGCCCCGAGCGTCTGCGCCAGCCGCAGCGTCGCGGCGATGCGGTCGCGCGCCGGCTCGGCCAGCCGCAAGGTCGCCGGCGTTTCGACATAGAGCGCCGTCCACGGCGCACGCAGCCGCTCCGCCAGTCGCCGGCCGTAGCGCACGAGCGCCGCCCCCGCACTGCGCCGCGTGACGCAAACCAGCAGGCGGTCGCCCGCCGGCCACGGACCCTCGATCGCATGCGCCTGCATGTGATCGAGAAGCTGGGCATCGACGCGCTGCGCCGTGCGCCGCAGGGCGAGTTCGCGCAGCGCCGTGAGGTTGCCCGGCGAGAAATAATGGCGCAGCGCGCGCTCCGCCGTGCGCGCCACATAGACCTTGCCGTCGTTCAGCCGCTGGATCAGATCGGCCGGCGCCAGATCGACGACCTCGATGTCGTCAGCGCGGTCGAGCAGCGAGTCCGGTACCGTCTCGCGCACGCGAATGCGGGTGATGCGCGCGACGACGTCATTCAGGCTCTCGACGTGCTGGATGTTCAGCGTGGTGAACACGTCGATGCCGGCGGCGAGCAGCTCCTCGACATCGAGATAGCGCTTCGGGTGGCGGCTGCCGGGCGCGTTGGTGTGCGCGAGCTCATCGACGAGTGCCAGCGCCGGGCGGCGCGCGAGCAGCGCGTCGAGGTCCATCTCCTCCAGCGCGCGCCCCTTGTAGTCGATGCGCCGGCGCGGCAGGACCTCGAGCCCGGCGAGCAGCGCCTCGGTCTCGGCGCGCCCGTGCGTCTCGACGATGCCGACGACGACATCCACGCCCTCGCGCCGCCGGGCCTGCGCCGTCGCCAGCATTTCGTAGGTCTTGCCGACGCCGGGCGCCGCGCCGAGAAAAATTTTCAGCCGCCCGCGCGGCTGTTCGCGCGCGGCGACTCTCAGCATCGCCTCCGGCGAGGGGCGCCCGTCGCGCGGATCGGCGACGCTCATCGCAGACCCTCA
>JAFKFJ010000026.1 GCA_017307335.1 Alphaproteobacteria bacterium
GAAGGTCGCTCCCCAGGGCAAACGTCAGATGATAATCGCCCGCCGCCGCAAATCCTCGATCACGCGCTCGGCCAGCGTCTCGGCGGCCGCCTCCGCGGTGCGCAGGCGCAGCTCCGGCGCGGCCGGGGCCTCGTAGGGCGCATCGACGCCGGTGAAATTGCGGATCTTGCCGGCGTCGGCGCGGGCATACAGCCCCTTGGGATCGCGCCGGCGGCATTCGTCGATCGGGGTGTCGATGAACACCTCGATGAACTCGCCCGCCTCGAACCGCTCGCGCGCCGCGTCGCGGTCGGAGCGGTAGGGAGAGATGAACGAGACCATGACGATCAGCCCGGCATCGACCATCAGCCGCGCCGCCTCCGCCGCGCGGCGGATGTTCTCCACCCGGTCGGCCTCGGAGAACCCGAGATCACGGTTGAGCCCGTGGCGGACATTGTCGCCGTCGAGGATGTAGGTGTGGTGGCCGAGCGCGTGCAGCTTGCGGTCCACCAGATCGGCGATGGTGGATTTGCCCGCGCCGGAAAGCCCGGTGAACCACAGCACCGCCGGGCGCTGCCGCTTCTGGGCCGCGCGCGCTTCCTTGTCCACCGCCATCTGGTGCCAGACGATGTTCGTCGCACTCTGCGCGATGGTCTCGATCATGCCGACGCCGACGGTGGCGTTGGTCAGCCGGTCGATGACGATGAAGCCGCCCAGCTCACGGCTCTCGGCGAAGCGTTCCAGGGCCATCGGCGCGGTCAGCGCGATGCTGACGAGGGCGACGTCATTGACCCCGAGCGTTTCCGCCGCGACCTGCTCGAACGTGTTGACATCGGTGCGGTGGCGGATCCGGGTGATGGTGCCCGAAAGGCTGCGCGTGCCGAGCTTGATGATGTAGCTGCGGCCGGGGAACAGCGGCTGGTCGGTCAGCCACACCAGGTTCGCGTCGAACTGGTCGCCGATCGACGACGGCGCGCCAGGGGTGGCCAGCACGTCGCCGCGGGAGATGTCGATCTGGTCGGCGAGCACGAGGGTGACGGCGCTGCCGGCGCCGGCACGCTCCAGCTCGCCGTCCATCGTCACGATGCGCGTGACCGTGGAGGCGCGCCCGTCATGGGCGACCGACACGCGGTCGCCGCGCCGCACGGTGCCGCTCGCGATCGTGCCGGAGTAGCCGCGGAAGTCGAGGTTCGGCCGGTTCACCCACTGCACCGGCATGCGGAACGGCCGCACCGCCGCGTCCGCGTCCACGTCCACGGTTTCCAGATGTTCGAGCAGCGTGGGGCCGGTGTACCAGGGCGTGCGGGTGCTGCGCTCGATCACGTTGTCGCCGAAGCGGGCGGAAAGCGGGATCGCGACCAGGCTCCTGAAGCCGAGCCCCGCCACCGCGGCGCGGTAGTCGTCCAGGATCGCGTTGAAGCGGCCCTGGTCGAAGTCGACGAGGTCGATCTTGTTCACCGCCAGCACGATATGCCGGATCCCGAGCAGCGACGTGATGAAGGAGTGCCGCCGCGTCTGCGTCAGCACGCCGTGGCGCGCATCGACCAGCACCACCGCAAGCTCGGCGTTCGACGCGCCGGTTGCCATGTTGCGGGTGTACTGCTCATGGCCCGGCGTGTCGGCGACGATGAAGCGCCGCCGCTCGGTGGTGAAGAAGCGATAGGCGACGTCGATGGTGATGCCCTGCTCGCGCTCGGCCTGGAGCCCGTCGACCAGCAGGGCGAAGTCGATGTCATCGCCGGTGGTGCCGTGCTTGCGGCTGTCGTGCTGCAGCGTGGCGAGCTGATCCTCGAAGATCAGCTTGGTGTCGTAGAGCAGCCGGCCGATCAGCGTGGACTTGCCATCGTCAACGCTGCCGCAGGTGAGGAAGCGCAGCAGCCCGATCCGCTCCTGGCGGGCGAGGAATTCCGCGAGCGGCGCCGGGGTGGCCGGCGCGGCGAGGTTCTGGCTCATCTCAAAAATACCCCTCGCGCTTCTTCTTCTCCATCGAATCCTTCTCGTCGCGGTCGATCAGCCGCCCGCCGCGCTCGGAGGTGCGGGCGGTGAACATTTCCGCCACGATCTCGGGCAGCGTGGTCGCCGTAGACTCCTTCGCCGCCGTCAGCGGGTAGCAGCCCAGCGAGCGGAAGCGCACCATCC
>JAFKFJ010000315.1 GCA_017307335.1 Alphaproteobacteria bacterium
GCCGCCGCGCGCCGGCCGGCGCGATGGTCTCAACCTCGTGCGGCGGGATGGGCTCGCCGGCCAGCGCGCGCTCCAGCAGCGGCTCGATGCGATCCGCCGCGGTCGTGGACAGGATCTCGCGCACGGCGTGCCCACGATGCTCGGCCTCGGTGTGGTTGTTGATCTCCGCGAGGCGCGTGTTGACCGTGACATAACGCATCGAGCGGTCGAGGAAGCCGAGACCGACCGGCGATGCATCATAGATCGCATTCAGCTCCGCCAGCCGTTCCTTGAGCCGCGCCTGACCGGCCTCGGCCGCGTCGAGCATGTCGTTGACCGCGCGGGCGATGCGGGCGAATTCGGAGCGGCCACCCCGTGTCGGCACGCGTGCACCGGTGTCGCCGTGCCGCCAGCGCTCGGTGGTATCGAGGATCGCACGCACCGGACGCGCGATGATGTTCCGGCCTGTGAACAATGCGAGGGCGAGCGCCGCGAGCAGGCCGGCGAAGATCAGCGCGTAGCCGCGGGCGGCGGCCGCGTCGGTCGCCGCGAACGCCCGCTCGGTACTGAGGCCGATCGCGGTGAAGACATCCGGCATGGCCGCGCCGGGCGGAACGAAGCCGATCTCTCGCAGCAGGCCGTCCGGGCCGCGACGCTCCACGACCGAGGGACCGGCCGCGTCCAGCGCGCCACGGTCGCTCGGAGGCAAGGGCTGTCCGGCGATCGAGGGCCCCGGCAGATTGACGAGCACGATGCCATCGCGGTCGGCAAGCCAGAGCAGAGAGTCCGGCGCAAGCCGGCGCCGCGCCAGTTGTCCCGCGAGCCAGGTGAGATCGATGTCGGCGACGAGCACCGGGCCGGCCCCCGGCAGGCCGCGCACGGGATAGGCCAAGGGCAGCTCGCCCGGTCCGTCCGGCTTGTCGCGCGAATAGCCCCCGAGCGCCGCATTGCCGCGGGCCCGTGCGAGACCCACCTCCGGCGCGTCGGCGCGCACGTGGCCCTCGGCGAACGTGTCCGAGCTGCAGCGAACGACATCATCCTCGCCCAGCAACGAGATCGCGCGCAGCGACGGCAGGCTCGCACGCAGCGCGCGCAGCGTCGCCGTGCATGCGGTCGGGTCCCCTGACCGGATCACGGGGTTGGTCGCAAGCGCGATCAACGTGTTGCGCACGCCTGCTGTGATCCAGCGGATTTCGGTCGCGAGCGCCTGCGCCTCGCGCAGCGCTTCGTCCCGCACATCGGCCTGCCGCGCGCCCCGCAGCGCGGTGGCGTTGAACGTCTGCATCGCCAGAACCGGCAGCAGTGCCACGCCGATGATCAGAACGACGCGGGCTAACAAACGCAAAGGGCGGCCTCCCTCCCGTCCTCAATGTCCCGATGACTTCGAGAGGGCGGCTATGACATGAAATCGTGATCCCATGGTGCAACACTGCGACGCGAAGCGGCGGATCGCGCAATCGTGAGGTAGAGCAACGGGACGGGTGCGCCGCCCCGCGCCTTGGCGATATACTGGCGGCTGACTGAGGACGAAGATGGCGAAATCCGACTGGGAGATCCCCGCGAATCTGCGCCCGGAACCGGACGACTACCGGTTCGATCTGGCGCGTGCGCTGCGCTCGGTGGTCGGCGTGCGGGCGAACGTGCCGCATGACGCCTTCACGGCAAGTGCGCTCGGTACCGAACGGATCGGCAACGGCACCGTGATCCGCGACGACGGCCTCGTGCTCACCATCGGGTACCTGATCACCGAGGCCGAGATGGTGTGGCTGATTGGCGCCGACGGCGCGGCGGTGCCAGGACACGCTCTCGCCTACGACCAGGCGACGGGCTTCGGGCTCGTGCAGGCCCTGGGGCGGCTGAACCTGCCGGCGCTCGAATTCGGTGACTCGGACCGGCTCGGCCTCGGCGAGGCGGTGATCCTGGCCGCCGGGGGCGGGCCGGACCGCGCGATCGAGGCGAAGGTGATCGGGCGGCAGGAGTTCGCCGGCTACTGGGAGTACGTTCTCGGCGAGGCGATCTACACCGCGCCCGCGCATCCGTTCTGGAGCGGCTCGGCGCTGATCGGCACCGATGGCCGGTTGCTGGGCGTCGGCTCGCTGATCCTGCAGCAGGGCGACGGGCGCGGGCGGCGGCACGACATGAACATGATCGTGCCGATCGGGCTGCTGCCGCCGATCCTCGACGATCTGCTCACGATCGGGCGCGTCAACGCTCCGCCGCGCCCGTGGCTCGGTGCGTATGTGATGGACAGCGACGAGGGGCTGACGGTGGGCGGGCTCGCCAACGGTAGCCCGGCGGAGCGGGCGGGGTTGCGCCCGGGCGACCGGATCGTCGCCTTCGAGGAGGAGGAGGTCGGCGACCTCGCAACGCTGTGGCGCCGGCTGTGGGCGTCGGGGCCCGCAGGCACACCGGTGAAACTCCTCCTGGCGCGGGAAGGCAGCGAGATCCCGCTGCGCGTCGCCACCGCCGACCGCACGCGCTTCCTGCGCAGCCCGCGCCTGCACTGAGCGCCGCGCATTCCCCGAAATGAGTCCGGTGGCGGGCATCCGCGTCGCCGGTACTGCGTTACCCGCGCAGGGGCGAACCTGGCCGGCGAGACGATGAAGGTACGTCAATTATTGCTTGCAAGCCTCGCACTTCCCGCGGCCTGCGCGGTGAATGATTCGCGGATCGCGCAGCGGGCCGAGACCCGGCTGCTCGGGCTGTCGGACGTCGATCTGGAAAGCTGCCTGGGCGTCGCCGACCAGCATGCCGTCTTCGGTCATACGGAGGTACTGACCTACTACGGCACGTCCACCAGCAGCACGGCGGTGAGCTTCGCGCCTGTGCTCGGCGGGATGGGCCTGACGTATGGCGCGTACTGCCACGCGACGTTCCGGCTCGACGATGGGCGGGTCACGCGGGTCCTGTATTCCGGCGAGAAGAACGCCACCGGCGCGCCCGATGCGTATTGCGCCCCGATCGTGCGCACCTGCCTTGCCTATCTCGACCAGCACCCCGCTGCCGGCCCGCCACGCCCCGCCCCGGCCGCGCCGCCCGCGATGCTGCCCGCGCCCTTCAAGCAGGTGCCGTCCTCGCTGAACTGACGCTGTTGCGCAGCGCGGACACCCTGCTACACCTCCGGCGGCCGGGCGCGGGAGGGTTTCATGCAGTCGCACGCACGAGCGGTTGTGATCGGCGGCGGCGTCGTCGGCTGCTCGATCCTTTATCATCTCACCGAAGCCGGCTGGCGCGACGTGGTCTTGCTCGAACGCGACGAGCTCACCGCCGGCTCGACCTGGCACGCAGCGGGGCTGCTGCCGCTTTTCAACATGTCCTACGCGGTGGGCCAGATCCATCGCTACTCCATAGACCTGTACACAAAACTCGCGGAGGCATGGCAGCGCGACGTGGGCTTTCGCCGCGTCGGCAACCTGCGCATGGCGCGCACCCGCGCGCGCATGGAGGAGTTCCAGACCTACGCCAGCACCGCCGACGCAATCGGCATCGCGTACGAATGGTGGAGCCCCGACGAGATCAAGCGGCGCTTCCCGCTGGTCAACGTCGAAGGACTGGTCGGCGCGCTTTTTCATCCGACCGACGGCTACATCAACCCCGCCGACATCACGCTGCTGCTCGCCGACGCCGCGCGCAAGGGCGGCGCACAGATCCACCGCCAGACCGACGTCACCGCCATCGACCGCCTCGCCTCCGGCGAATGGCGCGTCACGACGAACCAGGCCGCCATCACGTGCGAGGTGGTGGTCTGCGCCACCGGCAACCACGCCCGCCGGACCGCCACCATGCTGGGACTGGACATCCCGGCGATCCCGGTGGAGCACCAGTACATCGTCACCGACGAGATTCCGGAAATCGTCGCGTGGCGTCGTGCCGGCAACCCGGAGCACCCGATCCTGCGCGATGCCGACGCGCGCTGGTATATGCGCGAGGAACGCGGCGGCCTGATCCTTGGGCCGTACGAGAAGGGCGCGCCCGCCTGGGCGGCCTATGGCGTGCCCGAAGGGTTCAAGGCGGAACTGCTGCCGCCCGATCTCGAACGCCTCGAATGGCACATCGAGGAGGCGCTGTTCCGCATGCCGTGTTTCGGCCAGGGCGGGGTGAAGACGGTCTACAACGGCCCGATCAGCTACACGCCCGACGGCAACCCCCTGCTCGGCCCCGCGGCCGGGCGGCGCGGCATCTATCTCGCCGAGGGTTTCTCCTTCGGCGTCACCGCCGCCGGCGGCGCCGGGCGGCTGCTCGTGCAGATGATCACCGAGGGCGAGGCGGAGATCGACACGCTCGCGATCGACCCGCGCCGCTTCGGCCCCTGGGCGACGCGGCCCTATGCGATCGCGAAGAACGAAGAAGCCTACGCGCATGTCTTCGTACCGCACTTCCCCGACGAGGAGCGACCGGCCGCGCGCCCGCTGCGCACCGCGCCGAGCCATGACCGGTTGCGGGCGCGCGGCGCCGTGTTCGGCCAGGGGGTCGGATGGGAGCGTCCGAACTTCTTCGGCCCAGGTGGCGACTTCGTCGAAGAATGGAGTTTCCGCCGCAGCAACTGGTGGCCGCATGTGCGCGACGAGGCAGCGGCGGTGCGCAACGGCGTGGGCCTGATCGAGGCCGGCACCTTCGCGAAATACCGGGCGCACGGCCCCGGCGCCGCGGCGTGGCTGGACGGGCTGGTCGCGAACCGGCTGCCGCAGAAGGCGGGGCGCATTCAGCTCTGCCATGCGCTCACGCCGCGCGGTGGCGTGCGCAGCGAGTTCACGATCATGCGCGATGGGCCTGACGACTTCTACATCGTCGGCGCCGGCGCCGCGGAGACGTATGACTGGGACTACCTCACCCGTACCTTGCCGCCCGATCGCTCAGTCGCGCTGGAACGGGTCACGACGCAGGTCGGCGTGTTCGTGCTCGCCGGACCGCGGGCGCGCGACGTGCTGGCGCCCCTGGTCGATCGGCGCGACCTCTCCAACGCCGCGTTCCCCTGGCTCACGGGCCAGCACGGCACGCTCGCGATGGCGCCGGCACGGCTGATGCGGGTTAACTACGTCGGTGAACTCGGCTGGGAGATTCATCACCCGATCGAGTTTCACAATCACATTTTCGATGCGCTGGAAGAAGCAGGCGCGGCGCACGGGCTGCGGCATGTCGGCATGCGCGCCATGAACTGGCTGCGGCTGGAGAAGAGCTACCGCGCCTGGGGCACCGAGCTGTCGAAGGAAGTGACAGCCTGGGAAAGCGGGCTCGACCGCTTCATCCGCCTCGACAAGAACGCCGACTTCATCGGCCGCGCCGCGCTGGAGAGGCAGCGGGCGGACGGCGCGCTGCGCTGGCGGCTCGTGACGCTGCACGTCGACGGACCGGGCGATGCCGACCCGTGGGGTGTGGAGTCTGTCTGGTGCGACGGCGCGGTCGTGGGCCGCGCCACCGGTGGCGGATTCTCTGTCGTGGCCGACAGGCCGATCGCGATGGCCTATGTGCGTCCCGACTTCGCCACCGAGGGTCGCGTGCTCGCGCTGAAGATGTTCGACACGCTCTATCCCGCGCGCGTCGTACCCGACAGCCCGTACGATCCGCAGAACCTGCGCTCACGCGCCTGAGGCGCGCGCGTCAGGCCCCGTCGGCGTCGCTCGGCGCGGGCACGGCCGACGCCCGCGCGGAGGCGCGTCCGCCCTTCCGTCCGGCGGCGGCCGCCAGCGCGGGGTTGCGGGCAAATGGGCGCTTTTCCGGCGGCACCGCGCTGCCGCCCTTCGCCGCGATCGCTCGTTGTTTCGCCGCATCCATGCTGGCAAACCCCTGCCTGCCGCGGCCCTGCGGCTGCGTCTGACCATCCATCGTTCACTCCTGCGTCTCCGCTGCAAACAGAACGGAGCGCGGCGGGAGCAGTTGCATCCGCCTGCGACGCCGGTAGCGTGGCAGCGCATGGACCAGGACGTGAAGACCACGACCCCGGAGGCCGAGGCCGATTCCCGCATCGCCTCCTGGCGTACCGAGATCGCGGCCGCGCGCCGTCCGGCCGAACTGCTGTGTCTGCGCCTCGACGACCTCGCCGCCGCGGCGAATGCGGCAGCGGATGCGGACGCGATCCGTTTGTTTGAAAGCAGCTTCTGGCGCCTGCCGCCGTTCGCGGATGACTGGCTGCCGCTGCTCGCCGCCGCCGCGTACGACCGGCTCGATCGGCCCGACTGTGCGGCGCTGCTCGCCTCGCTTGCGGTGCAGATGCAGCCCGGCGCGCCGGCCGCGCTGCCCGCCTATCGCATCCTGCACGCGCGCTTCACGGCGACGGGCCGGCCGGCCGAGGCGGCCGGCGTCGCCGCGCGGCTGCACGTCCTGTTCCTTGAGGCCGAGCCACCGCCTGCCGATGCGCCGACGCCCGATGCGCTCGCGGAGGAGGTTGCCCGCATCGCCACCTCGCCCGATGCCGCGCTGCTGCTGCTGAGCGCGCTGGAGCGGCTGGAGCACGGCGGCGACCGGCAGGGAGCCGCCCGCCTGTTCGAGGCCAGCCTGCACCGCGTGCCGCCGCTCGCCGAATACTGGATCTATTGCCGCATGACCGAGGTCTACGCGGCGCTCGACAAGCACGACACGGCGGCGCTGCTGGCGTCCCTCTGCATCCAGCTCGACCCGGAGGGCGTGATCTCCTTCGCACCCTTCGCACACCTGTTCGGCTGGTATGAGCGCGCGGGCCGGCGCGCCGATGCGGTCGCGCTGGCACGGCGGCTGAAGGCGCGGCATGGCACCCGGCCGATGCCGAACGACGTCTGGCTCGCCCCGCTGCTCGCGGCCGCCGGCCCGGTCGCGGCACCTGCCGATGCCCACGCGCGCCGCGACCACGTCGTATTCGCAGCCGAGACGCGCGCGGCCGCGCCGGTGCGCACCTATGGCGGGGCCACGCCGGTGGGCCTGCGCGAGCTCAGCACGGACATGCGGCGCGAGCCGGTCACGGTCAGCGAGCTGCACGACGCCGAGATCCTCGTCGGCGCCAACGTCGTCGCGGTGTTCGGCCGCGACGGCCTGGCGCACGGCGACCTTTCGGTGGGCGGCATTCCGGCGCTGCTGCGGCGGCGGCTGGAAGACGCGAAGCGGTCGGGGCTGAAGGTCGAGCAGGCGACGCTGGATGCCGCGGTGCTCGCCAGCGACGTTTTCCCCGGCGCCAACCCCTGCCATTTCCTGCTCGACCACGCGAGCCGCGTGCTGCTCTACGCGCGCGCGGGCGTTGATCTGGCGGGTGCCACGGTGATCGGCCCCGCGCTGCGCACCGAATACCAGCGCGTCACCGCCGAGCGCCTGCGTGTCGCGGGATGGCGCGGCACGAGCGGGCTCGCGTGGTTCTCCGCCCGGCGGCTCTGGGTCAGCTCCACCTGCCGCGCGCTGCAGCACCCCGCGCATTGGGGGGCCGAATGGGCGCTCGCGTCGGTGCGCGCGCTGTTCGACCTCGCACCGCGCACCCGCACGCGGCGGCTGCTGATCTCGCGCGAGGATGCCGGCTACCGCCTGATCGCCAACGCCGCCGAGATCACGCCGCTGCTGCAGGCATGCGGGTTCGAGGTGATCGTGCCCGGCCGCCTGCCATTCGCCGAGCAGGTCGCCGCCTTTCGCGACGCGACGCACGTCATCGGCCCGCATGGCGCCGCCTTCGCCAATACCCTGTTCTGCGCGCCTGGCACGCATGTGCTGGAGGCGTTTCATCCGCAGTACGGAACCTGGGCCTACGCGATTCTCGGCCAGGCGCTCGGCCTCGACTACGCCGCGCTGGCCTGCGGCGATGGCGAATCCGATGCGGCGGAGTTCAACGATCCCGCATGGCCGCTGGCGCATCGCAACGTGCGGGCCGGGCGCAACCTGCGCGTCGATCCCGCCGCACTGCGCCAGTGGCTCGCGGACAGCGGCGCATGCTGACGCTCACCGACGCCGAACGCGCGATCGCCGCCGGCGAGGAGGGCGAAGGTGCGGCGACCGCGCTGCGTATCGTGGCGGAGAGCGCGCAGCGTCTCGGTGCCGCGCGGCTGATCCCGATCGCCTCCGCGCATATCGACGGCTGCCTCTATCACGGCGATTCCGGCACGCTGTTCGCCGAGATGCTGGTCGCGCGCGGAGCACGGACGCGCGTGAGGGCGACGCTGAACGTGGGCGCGCTGGACCTGCTGCGCCCGAACAACGTGCGCCTCGCCGGCGTGCCGCGCGCGATGGCGCTGCGGCTGATGCGCGCCTATGAGGCGCTGGGCTGCCAGCCGACCTGGACCTGCGCGCCCTATCAGGCCGGGCACCGGCCGGCGGCGGGCAGCGATGTCGCGTGGGGCGAGTCCAATGCCGTCGCGTTCTGCAATTCCGTGCTCGGCGCGCGCACCAACCGCTACGGCGACTTTCTCGACATCGCCTGCGCGATCGTCGGCCGTGCGCCGTACTACGGGCTGCATCAGGCCGAGAACCGGCGCGCCACGCTGCTGGTGGACGCGACAATGCTGCCGGCGGCACTGCGCGCGGAGGATGCGTGCTGGCCAGTGCTCGGCGCGTGGCTCGGCGCGGTCGCGGGCGAGCGGGTGGCGGTGTTCGACGGGCTCGCCGCCGAGGCGACCGAGGAGCGGTTGAAGGCGCTCGGCGCCGCGGCGGCGGCAGGCGGCGCGGTGGCGCTGTTCCACGTCGCCGGCGTGACGCCGGAGGCGCCGACGGTCGAGGCGATCCTCGCCGAAGGCGCGGAGCGGATGGCGCTGACGCCGGCGATGTTGCGCACCGCCCGCGCGTGCCTCTCCACCGCGACCGGCGACACCATCAATGCCGTCGCGATCGGCAGCCCGCACGCGTCGGAGGCGGAGGCGTGCGCCCTCGCCCGCCTGCTCGGCGGGCGGCGCGTGCGCGTGCCGTTCTACCTGAACACCGGCCGCGGCGTGCTCGCGCGGCTGCAGCAGCGCGGCCTGCTGCGCGGCCTTGCCGATTCCGGCGTGGTGCTGATCGCCGACACCTGCATCGTCGCCGCGCCCATCCTGCCGGAAGGCGGCGGCGTGCTCCTCACCAACTCCGCCAAGTTCGCCCACTACGCGCCGGGCAACACCGGCTATGCGGTGCAGTACGCGAGCCTCGCCGACTGCGTGGAGAGCGCGGTCGCCGGGCGGCTGGTGCGCGACGAGAGCCTCTGGCAGTGAGCGCCGCGCTGTTTCCCGGCGAGGCGGAGGGCGCGCTGCTGGTGCTGACCGCGCCGCTGAGCTTCTGGGGCGGCGTGGCGGCGACGACGGGCGCGATCGTCGACCCGCGCCACCCGCAGCACGGCACCTGCGTCGCCGGGCGGATTCTCGTGGTGCCGGAGCCGGTCGGCTCCTCCTCCTCCTCGGCGGTGCTGCTGGAACTGATCCGCGTGGGCCTGGCGCCGGCCGGCATCGTGCTCGGCCGGGCGGATGCGATCCTCGTCGTCGGCTGCCTCGCCGCGCGCGAGATGGGCTGGCCGGCGCCGCCCGTGCTCGTCATGTCCGGCTGCGCCGCACTGCCGGCGGGGCGTGCGCGGATCGCGCAGGACCGGCTGGTGCTGCTCCCGTCGGAAGGCAGCTAACGCCAGCACAGGCCCTCGCCACCCTCTCCCGCTTGCGGGAGAGGGTGGCGAGCGGAGCGAGCCGGGTGAGGGCCCTCCCCTACGGCCACGCCGTGCCGAGCGCCGCCGGCCCGGCATCCTTGATCGTCAGCGGCGTCTCGGGCGACAGCGTCTTGCCGTCCCAGCGCAGCACGCTGATCGTGCGGTCGCCCATGTTCTGCACCAGCAGCACGCGGCCGTCGCGCGAGAACGCAGCACCCTCGGCCCACGCGCCGACCGGCGCCTCCGCGACCTTGCGCAGATGCCCGTCCTCGACCGCGAACATCGTGACCACGCCGTGGTCATGGTGGAACGGATCGCTCGCCGGCTTGTTGGAGCCCATCTGCGCGCCCACGGCGAGCCACTTGCCGTCCGGCGAGAAGGCCAGCGGCTCCGGCCCGCTCGGCACCGCCGCCGTGTCCACCGTGCGCGGCGGCGTCTTCGTGAGGTCGATCAGGCTCACGCTGTCCACGTCGCCGTCGCCGCGCCCCATGTTGGAGACGGCGGCGAGCTTGCCGTCCGCGGCGATGTCGAGCGTGTAGGGCGCGACCCCGGTCGTGATCGGCCGCTTGTCGATGGTCACCTTCGTGCCGTCGATATGCAGCAGGTTCACCGTGTTGTCGCCGTAGCGCGTCAGCAGCGCGGTCTTGCCGTCCTTGAGGAAGCGGATGCCGCTGGGCAGCGAGCCTTTCGCCACGTCGAGCTTACCGGCCGGCGTCAGCCGCTTGTCCTTCACCGTGAAAACCGAAACCGAGCCCTCCGCGCGATTGGCGACCAGCGCGAGCCCGCCATCGGGCGAGACCGTGACCTGCGTTGCGCCCGCGCCGGCGTTGAGCGACTGCACGATCGCGGGCGGCGAGGCGGTGAGGTCGATCACGCTCACCTTGTCATCGGCCGAGAACCCGTGCGGTGCCGCGGGATCGGGCTTGGTCGCGGCGGTCAGGATTGCCCAGCTCTCATCCGGCGCCACCCACACCGCGGTCGGCGGCCCGACGACGCTGCCCGGCACCGGGATGGTCGCCTTGATCTTCGGCGTGTCGTCCGTGACGTCGATCACCGTCATCGTATCCGGCGTGACGGGCGAGGCGGCGGTGAGGTTGCCGTGCGCATCGAGCGCCGAATGCCCGTCATTCATCGAGATGACGACGTCGGCGCGCGCGGCGACCGGGGCGATGGCGAGCAGCGCAGGCAACATCACGGACCGGCGCCAGGCGCCATGCATCGTCACCATCGCTTCTCTCCCCTGCGGTCGGCACTGCGGCGGAAGGATGGCCCATCGGGGTTCGGGCGACAAGCGAGGGGGCGAGAACTGAGCGCCTCGGCTTGTGTTTCGAGTCCCGGCCGAACGTCGGTCCCGAAAGCGGTCACTTGTTGTGTGATCGCGCGCGACCGTTGGCATAACCTCCACGGCGGCGTGATAACAGCGGGCAGCGTCGGTTTCCGCCGACGCTGGGGTTTGCTGTGGCACTCACCGCTTGCCGCGGCAGCCGCGGGTCGGGGAAAGTTCCCAACCCGCCGTTTCTGGGAGGGGACAAATGAAGGCGCATATTGTCGGCGGCGGATTCGCAGGCTTGGCAGCGGCG
>JAFKFJ010000316.1 GCA_017307335.1 Alphaproteobacteria bacterium
ATCCAGCATTTCTTCGAGCACTACAAGGATCTGGAAAAGGGCAAGTGGGTCAAGATCAAGGGCTGGGACGGCCCCGAGGCCGCCCGCCAGGAGATCGTCGGCAGCATCGAGCGCTACCAGCAGGCCGGCAAGTAAGACGACGCTTGCGTCCAAGCGAAAAGACCTCCCCGCGGGAGGTCTTTTTCGTTTCACCGTTCGGTCATGGCAACAGGCACGATGACTTCCACGTGCAATCCGGATTGTCCTGAGACGTCGGCGTACCCAAGTCGAATTTCCGCGCCGATGCGGTCGGCGATCGCCCGGACGATTGCCAGGCCCAGGCCCGAGCCGATCTGCTCGTTGCCCAGCATGCGGTAGAACGGATCGAACACGCTCGTCGTGCTGCCATCCGGGGCGAGGAAGCTGGGCACATCCAGCGTCTCCGGCGTGGCCAGCCGCGTGCCGTCGGGGGCGAACAGCAGCGTGCCGGGGCCGGTGCTCGAATACGGCTCCGCGACCGGCGCCGCCGCCTGCGCGACGTCCACGGCGCCCACGGCGTTGACGCCGGGCACAACACCCTGCCCGAAGATGGAGCCGCTGCCGACGCCGCTGCCGGAACTGGCGAACCGGCCGCCGCCTTCCAGGATGTCCTTGAACAGCGTGGGGGTCGGCGTGCCCGGCTGCTGGGTGATGGTGACGCGATAGGTGCGCGTGACGTTGGCGACGGGGAAATCAAGCAGCGCCACCGGCTCGTTGCCCACGCGGTAGGACGCGACCGGGCTGCTGCCGCCGCCGGTCGCAACCGCGCTGAGGGTTCCCGGGTTGGCGGCTTCGTACGGCGCGTCCCATTGCAGCGCGAGCGTGACCGGAACGTAGGCCGGGATGGTCACGCTCTGCGTCATGCCGCCGCCGCGCGGCCATGCGCCCTGATAGAAGCCGTCGCCCTCGTTTCCGGCGGCGCTGAAGTAGTCCACGCCCGCCGCGACCGCCGCCGCCGTCGCGGTGGCGATCGGCCCGGCGGCCTGGAAGAACGGCTCGTCGGGATAGGCGATGTCGTCGAGGATGATCCGGCAGCCAGCGGCAACCAGGGCCGTGATGCTGGCGGCATAGTCGGCCGGCGTCGCATAGGCCGTCGCGAAGCAGAGCTGCGCATCCGGGGCGGTGGCGTGGACGAGCTGCGCGAGCGCGCGACCCTCGTCGGTCGCGCCCGCCGGGCCTTCCCTCAGCACCGTCACGCCGCCCGCCGGCAGCAGGCCCTCGGCGATGTCGGCGGCCTCGCCGCCGAGCACGTTGAGGCTGTCGGAGAGAATGCCGACCTTGATGCCGGCACCGCTGACGCCGAACGTGCCACGCGCCGACGGGCCTTGCACCGCGGCGTCGGCGTCGCCGTAACCGGCCAGCGCGACTTCCGCGACGCCCATGGTGGGGCGATCCGATCCTGACATGCGCTGCATCGCCGCTGTGGCGGCACGATAGTGGAGGGGCGGGCGGCCCGAAGCCAGCCGCATCGGCCGAAATTGTGCGCGGGTCCCTCGCGGCGCTTGCGGCGCGGCCCCGATCGGTGGCTCAACGGCAGCAGGGATGAGACGATGATCGGCATCGACTGGGGCACCACCAGCTTCCGGGCCTTCCGCCTCGACGACCAGGGCGCCATCGTCGATCGCCGCGCCGCCCCGCGGGGCATTCTTGCGATCGAGGGCGCGCGGTTCGAGGAGGAGCTGCTGCGCCAGGTGGGCGACTGGATCGCCGATGGCGAGACGCGGGTGCTGATGGCCGGCATGATCGGCAGCCGCCAGGGCTGGCAGGAGGCGCCGTACGTGCGCTGCCCGGCCGGCGCGGCGGACATCGCCGCCGGTGCGATCCCGGTGCCGTTCGCGGGCGCCGCGCTGCGCATCCTGCCCGGCCTCACCGTCACCGACGCCGCCGGGGTGCCCGACGTGCTGCGCGGCGAGGAGACGCAGATCGTGGGTGCGCTCGCCGCCATGGCGGAGGTCGCGGTCGCCTGCCTGCCCGGCAGCCACAGCAAATGGGCCGAGGTCGAAGGCGGGCGCATCACCGGCTTCGCGACCTACCTCTCGGGCGAGGCGTTCGCCGCCCTGCGCGGCCATACGATCCTCGGCCGCACGATGCGCGAGGGACCGAACGACACCGCCGCGTTCGACCGCGGCCTGGCCCGCGCCGCGGATCCCGGCCACCTGCTGCACCACCTGTTCGGCGTGCGCGCGCTGGCGCTGTTCGGCGCACTCGGCGAGGCGGAGGGCGCGTCCTACCTCTCCGGCCTGCTGATCGGCCACGAGGTGCGCGCGGCCTGCGCCGGCGACGGGGCGAGCGTGCACCTGATCGGCGCCGAGACCCTGTGCGGGCTCTACGCGCGTGCGATCGCCGCGCGCGGCGCGCAGGCGGTGGTGCACGGCGAGGAAGCGGCGGCACGCGGGCTGTTCCGGCTTTCGGCGGAGGTGAACTGGCAATGACCGCATTGCGCGAATGGCTCGGCCGCTGCCCATTGGTGGCGATCCTGCGCGGCATCCACCCGGCGGAGGCGGAGGACGTGGTCGCGCGGCTCGCCGCTGCAGGCATCGCGATCGTCGAGGTGCCGCTCAACTCGCCGGAGCCGGTGGAGAGCATCCGCCGGCTCGCGAAACGCTTCGGCGCCAGCATGCTGGTCGGCGCCGGCACGGTGATGGCGCCCGAGCAGGTGCAGGCGGTGGAGGCGGCGGGCGGCCGGCTGATCGTCACCCCGCACGCCGATGGGCGGATCGTGCGCGAGGCAAAGCGCCATCGCATGTTCGTGTGTCCCGGCTTCGCCACGCCCACTGAAGCGTTTGCGATGCTGACCGCCGGCGCCGACGCGATAAAGTTGTTCCCGGCGGAAGCGTCGAACCCGGCCGCCCTGCGCGGCATGCTCGCGGTGCTGCCGGCTGGCACGCTGGTGCTGCCGGTGGGCGGGATCGAGGCGGGGACGATGCCGGCGTGGCGGCAGGCGGGCGCCGCGGGGTTCGGCGTCGGCTCCGCGCTCTACCGCGCGGGCGACACGGCCGAGGCGGTCGCGGCCAAGGCCTCCGCCCTGATGGCGGCATTGCGATCCTGAGCATTTGCCCGGTAGATTGAGCAATTGCCCGCTGCTTGCGCTGCGTTGCCGAACCGGCGCTTCGCCTGTAGCGTGGCCTCAGGGCGAGAGGAAACGAACCGATGGCGCAGGTATCGCTGCGAAAGGTGGTCAAGGCGTACGAGAGCTACCAGGCGGTGCACGGCATCGACCTGGAGATCAACGACCACGAGTTCGTGGTCCTCGTCGGCCCGTCGGGCTGCGGCAAGACCACGACGCTGCGCATGGTCGCGGGGCTCGAGGAGATCACCGGCGGCGAGATCTGGATCGGCGGCGACCTGGTCAACGACGTGCCGCCGCGCGACCGCGACATCGCCATGGTGTTCCAGAACTACGCGCTCTACCCGCACATGACCGTGTTCGAGAACATGGCGTTCGGCCTGAAGCTGCGGAAATTCCCGCGCGACGAGATCAAGCGCCGGGTCGCCGAGGCGGCGCAGATCCTCGACCTGAGCGAGTTGCTGGAGCGGCGGCCGAAGGCGCTCTCCGGCGGGCAGCGCCAGCGCGTCGCGATGGGCCGCGCGATCGTGCGCAACCCGCGCGTGTTCCTGTTCGACGAGCCGCTCTCCAACCTCGATGCCAAGCTGCGCGTGCAGATGCGCACCGAGATCAAGAAGGTGCACCAGACCGTCAACACCACGACGGTCTACGTCACCCACGACCAGGTGGAGGCGATGACGCTCGCCGACCGGGTGGTGGTGATGAATGCCGGCCGGATCGAGCAGGTCGGGCCGCCGCAGGAGCTCTATCACAGCCCGACGACGCGCTTCGTCGCCGGCTTCATCGGCAGCCCGGCGATGAATTTCCTGCCGGCGCGGCTGGTGAATACCGGCGGCGCGCTGACGATGCAGCTCGTGGCGGGGTTCAGCCTGCCGGTGCCGGAGAGCCGCAAGGCGCGCTACGCGCCGTACACCGGGCGCGAGATGACCCTGGGCATCCGCCCGGAGCATCTGGCGGACTATGCCGAACCGCTGCGGCCCGGCGTCGCGCGCCTCGACGCGCCGGTTGACGTGGTGGAGCCGATGGGGTCGGAGACCCTGGTGCACTTCATGCTCGGCGCGGCGCAACTGACGGCCCGCGTGGGGCCGGACACGCCCGCCAAGGCGGGCGAGAAGCTGCCGCTTGCCGCCGATCTGAACCAGATGCACCTGATCGACAACGAAACTGCCCGCGTCGTCTGAAAGACCCCTGATGCCCAGCACGCACGTCGTCGCCGCCCGGCGACTGGAAGACTTCGTCTCCGCGATCTTCGCCGCCGCCGGCTGCTCCCGCGACGAGGCTGCCCAGATCGGCCATTTCCTGCTCTCGGCCAATCTCGCAGGCCACGACAGCCACGGCGTGATCCGCACGCCCCGCTACGTGCAGTGGCTGCACGAGGGCAAGGTGCTCGCCGGGCAGAAGCTGACGGTGGTCAACGAGGGGCCGGTGACGGCCACCGTCGACGGCAACTACGGGTTCGGCCAGACGATCGGGCCGCTCGCGGTCGATCTCGGCATCGCCAAGGCCCGCGCTTCGGGCCTCGCGGCCATCGCGCTGCGCCATTCCGGCCATCTCGGCCGCATCGGCGACTGGGGGGAGCGGGCGGCGGCGGCCGGGCTCGTGTCGCTGCACTTCGTGAATGTCGAGAGCGGCGAGCTGGTGGCGCCGTTCGGCGGCGTGGACCGGCGGTTCTCGACCAACCCGATCTGCATCGGGGTGCCGTCGGACGGCACCGCGCCGATGCTGCTGCTCGACCTCGCCACCTCGCTGGTCGCCGAGGGCAAGGTGCTGGTCGCCTCCAACGGCGGCAAGCCGGTGCCCGAAGGATCGCTGGTGCGGCCGGATGGCCGGTTCTCCAACGACCCCGCTGATCTGTATGGCCCGCTGCGGCCGGCCGCGCCGCGCGACCCGGCGATGGGCGAGGGCGCGCTGGTGGCGTTCGGGCTGCACAAGGGCTCGGGACTCGCCTTCATGTGCGAGATCCTGGGCGGCGTGCTCTCCGGCGGTGGCACGTCCGGCCCGATCCCGGGCGGCAAGCGGGCGCGGATCAGCAACGGCATGTTCTCGGTCTATGTCGACCCCGCGAAGTTCGGCGGCGGCGACTTCATCGGCGGTGCGCGGGAGTACGCGAACTACGTGAAGGCGTCGCGCCCGGTGACGCCGGGTGCCGAGGTGCTGGTGCCGGGCGAGCCGGAGGCGCGCACGCGCGCCGATCGGCTGGCCAACGGCGTGCCGCTGCAGGAGGAGACGTGGGTGGCGCTGGGCAACACGGCGCGGACGCTCGGCGTCGCGGTGCCGGAGTAAGCCCCCCTCCGGGTCGCGTCGGGCCTGCGTCGGCCGTTCCGTACCCAATATTGTCCCGTTGCGCCGCGTTCAGTCGGGCCGCATAGTGAAAACGACAACCAGCGGGGGGCTCGGTGTCCGGCATTGCGGTCCCCGCCAATGGCGGCAACTGGATCTGGTCGACCTTCGGCCTGATGGCCGACGCCTATGACGGCGCCCGTGCGGCCGTGTCGAACTACGGCCCGCCGCTGCTGCAGGGCGCGAAGCAGGGCGGCCTGAAGATTCTGGAATCGGTGGGCGGAACGGCGTTGCTCGTGGGCAATACCGCAGTGCGCGGCGTGGGCTATGTGGCCCTTGGTGCCGGCGCCCTCGGCACGGTGGTCGCCGCCAATGTGCTCGGCGGCGGGGTCGTGGTCGGGGGCGCGCTGGCCGGTGGTGCCATGGGCGCGATCGCCGGCGGGCAGATCGGGGCGATCGGCGAGGGCGTTGCCGGTGGCCTGATGGGCGCGGTGGGCGGCGTGGTCGAGGGCGCCATGGGCGGCGCCAGTGCCGGCGCCAGCGTCGTCGGGGGTGCGATCGGCGACGGTGCGCTCGGGGTTGTCGGCTCGGTGCTCGGCGGCGCCGCGGGCGGTGTCGGCGGCGCCGTGATCGGCGCGGTCGGTCGCGGCGTGCAGGGCGCGGTGACGGGCGCGGTGAGCGGGGCGATCGACGGCGCGGTCGGGGGTGCGGCCTTGGTCGGGACTGCCGGCGCCGCAGTTGGCGGCATGGCGGCCGACGCGATCCACGATGGGGGCCTCGCGGCTGCGGACAGCATCCTTGGCCTTGGCGACCACGTCGAACGCATGACCCTGGTGGGCCGTCTGCCGAACCGGCCGGGATTCGCCGCGGCGATTCAGGAGAAGGGCGTGGCGCTGGAGGCGCAGTACCAGCAGGTGCTGGCGGCGCAGAACGGCGCCGGCCCGGTGCACGCGGCCCTCACCGCGCTCGATGGCGCCCTGCTCGGCGCCAATGCGACGCAGGCAGGGCAGGCGGTCGCGTTGCCGGCGCAGGATTTCCACGCCGCGCTCGCCCTCGGCGGGCATTTCGTCAAGCAGGACGGCGGCGCGCTCTACAACAACCTGCGCGGCATCCAGGGGATGCAGGCGCGGGATTCCAGTCACTACAAAGGCTCTCCGGCGCAGCAGTACGGGATGGACCTGCCGGGCGGACTCGGTCACCTGCTGATCGGGCAGACGCCCGGTGGCGACACGTTCTTCCAGCTCGAATCGCACGGGCTGGGCAATCCGAACCAGAGCGCCGTGCAGAAGCTGCTGGAAGGCATCGGCCACGGCTTGGCCTACGTTCAGCACATCAGTGCCGCCGCGCAATACGTGCAGATCGGCCCCGGCGGCTGCATCGCCGCGAGCGAAAAGGATGGCCAGCACGTGGTGTTGACGTAGCGCGCACGCGCGCGGGGGAGAGCGGAGCGATGACGTTTACCGACCTGCTGCGCGAGGTGATCGCGCGGCTGAAGCTGCCCGCCGCCACGCCCGCGGCCGATGCGCGCAACCTGGAAATCGCGCTGAGCAGCGGCCAGACCATCAGTCTGTCGCTGCTCGACGACGATGCGACGTGCGCGATCGCAGGCTTCATCTGCTTCTATCCGGAGGTGGCGCGGCAGCGCCGCCTGTTCGAAGTGCTGCTGGCCGCGCACGCCTTCGGCTTCGGCACCGCCGGCGCGACGTTCGGCGTGGACATGGACAGCAGCAAGATCTTCCTGTTCCGCACGTTCGTGCTGGACGACATCGAGATGGAAAACTTCACGCTGGCGCTCCGCCGCTTCGTCGAGGCGCATCGGACGTGGCTCGAAGCCCACGCGAACGGCAAGCTGTGGGCGCTTGTGGACGAGACGCCGGCGGCGCCGCAAACGCGTGGTGGCTGAGGCCGCCGTTCCGTCACGCGTGGGTTGCTGAGACGGCGAGCACGCCCGGATGGTCGGCCGGCAGCCGTCCGGATCGCAGCCACGCCAGTGCCAGCGGCCACAAGGTCGGCTCGAACCGGCTGTGGAAGAAGCCGAAATGGCCAATCGCCGGCATGCCGATCGCCTGCGGTGAAATGCGCAGGTGCAGCCTCGGGCTTTGCGTGAAATACGCCAGCCCCCGTTCGATCGCCGGGACGGTGCCGAATTCGTCGTCGTCAAGGCCCACGGCCAGCATCGGTGCCGTGACCGCGGCGAAGCGTTGCACGAGCGCGCGGGGGTCGAGCGTGCGCGCGGCGGCGCGGCCGTGCCAGGTGTCCTCGAAGCGCCGGCGGCTGAGTGCCCAGTCGCGCACGACGCCCTTCGGCGTGTCTTCCAGCCAGCCGAGCCGCCGGCCCGGGAAATAGCCGCACATCAGCGTCAGCAGCGGCATGGCGACGTGCCATTTCGCGACCAGCCGCCGGCGCAGCGCCGGGGCGTAGTCGCGCCAGTACGCGAATTGCGCGCCGACGGTGAAGGCGCGCGCGATGCGATGGCTCGATCCGGCGAGCCCGATCAGAAACCCGCCGATGCTGTGGCCGACGACATGCACCGGCTGGCCCGGATGGGCGCGCGCCGTGTGCTGCAGGATCGCCTCGAAGTCGAGGCGGCCCCAGTCGATCCAGCCGGCCCGAAAGCCGCGCAGCGTCGCCGGCCGCGATTCGCCGATGCCGCGATAGTCGTAGCAGATGACGTCGAAGCCTTTGCGGAACAGGAACGCGGCGAAGCGAAAGTAGTAGTGGCACCGGACGGACGTCGCCGGATTGATGATGACGGCTGGCCGGGTGCGCCGCTCAGGGTCCGGATGCCGCCACGCGAAGGCCCCGATGCCAAACCCGTCGGCCGCCTGAACGGTGCACCTCTCCGGCGCCGCGTCGTCCTCCCGGCGTGTCGGCATCGGCAATCGCCAGCGCCGCCGTGCTGTCGCCCGGTGCTACGCGAATGCCCGGTGATAGGCATTCAAGGCCGGTGCGCCGCCGAGATGCACGTAGAGTACTTTCGCATCCCGCGGGATCTCGCCATCGCGCGCCATGGCGATCAGCCCGGCCATCGACTTGCCCTCATAGACCGGGTCGGTCAGCATCGCCTCCAGCCGCGCCGCGGCGCGGATCGCCGTGATCGTCGCCGCGTCCGGCAGCCCGTAGGCGGGACCGGCGAAGCGCGGGTCGATTTCGATATCCGCGTCCCGTATCGGCCGGTTCAGGCCGATCAGTGCCGCCGTGGCCTGCGCGATCCTGGTCACCGCGGACCGGGTCATCGCTGCATCGGCCGCCGTGTCGATCCCGATCAGCCGGCGGGGCCGTTCCTGCGCCGCGAACCCCACCACCATGCCGGCCTGGGTGGAGCCGGTGCAGGTCGCGGTCACCACCGTGTCGAAGAAGACCCCATGGTCGGCCTCCTGTGCCGCCAGCTCGTCGGCGAAATGCGCATAGCCGAGCCCGCCGAGCGGGTGGTCCGAGGCGCCCGCGGGAATCGCGTACGGCTTGCCGCCCTCGCGCCGCACCTGCTCCAGCGCACGCTCCCAGGTTTCCTTCACCGCCGTTGAATAGCCCGCCCCCTCCAGCACCGTCTCGGCGCCCATGAGGCGGGAGAGCAGGATGTTGCCGACCTTGTCGTAAACGGGGTCGTCCCAGTGCGTCCATTCCTCCTGCACGAGGCGGCAGCGCAGCCCGAGGACGGCGGCGACGGCGGCCACCTGACGGGTGTGGTTCGATTGGATGTTGCCGATCGAGACCAGCGTGTCGCAGCCCTGCGCCAGCGCGTCGGCCGCGAGCCACTCCAGCTTGCGCACCTTGTTGCCGCCGAAGGCGAGGCCGGAGGCGACGTCGTCGCGTTTTGCCCAGACCTCGACGCCGAGTTCCTGGGAGAGCCGATGCAACGGGTGGATCGGCGAAGGCCAGAAACCGAGCTGGCGGCGGGGGAACCGGCGAGGAAGATCGAGGGCCATGCACCGCTCCGTTGCGTCGGCTGGGCATCGCTTGTAGCCCACGAACGCGCCCGAGTCAGGGTCCCGGCGGTGCCGGCGTCAGTGCTTTTGAATCGCCGCCGCCAGTTCGCGAACCCGCTCCGGCGAGCCTACGAACAGGTCCGCCGGGAAGTGCCGGTAGCTGATGATCTGCTTGAAGATGCCCAGCCGGTCGTGAACGTTCACCGCCATGCCGGCCAGGTACTGTAGCCGCAGGTTTGCGTCGCGGTTGATCTCGGCATGGTCCAGCCACGGTGCGAGGTCCTGCGCACGCCCGGCATAGACCCCGAACAGGTCGGCCGCCGAGTGCACGCCGATATCGGCGAGCGACCGCGCCACCCGCTGGTACGCGGGCGAATGCAGCCGCGCGTCGACGGCGTCCAGGTCGATCGGCGCCGGCGTGTTCTCGCCCATCAGGAACACGTCGTAGCCGCCGCCCGCGAGCTCGTTGGCCCAGATGGTGGCGCCGGGAAAGACCGCGGCGAAGGTCGCGATCTCGCTCTGCACCGCCGCGGCGCTGGTCTCATACAGCGGCACCCACTGCGTCACGATGCCGCCCGGGTTGAGGTGGCGGCGCACCAGCTCGAAATACTCCTTCGAGTAGAGCGAGGCGCTGCCCTTGACCCACGGGTGGATCGGGTCGGAGGTGATGATGTCGAACTTCTCCGAGGTGGTGCGGATGAAGTGCCGCGCGTCGTCATAGAAGATCTGGGTGCGCGGGTCGCGCATCACCTCGTAGTTCTGGGCGCCGAAATAGCGCGTCGCGGTGGGCGGGATCAGCGGCTCGATCTCGCAGATCGCGATCCGCTGGATGCCGGGATAGGTGACGAACGAGCCGGCCGTCACGCCGGCGCCGAAGCCCACGATCAGCACCGACCTGGGGTTCGGGTGCAGCAGCGCCGGCATGTGCCCGAGCAGGCGTTGCAGGCGCATGTCGGTGGGGTAGGTGGAGGCCTCGATCTTGCCGCTGACGTGGAACTGCATGGCGCCGTCATGCGCGCGCGAAATCGCGATCGAGGAATTGATGCCCTCGCCGGTGTACAGAATGTCCGACCGGCCGCTGTCGACCATGATGCGCCGGCCATAGGCGATCAGCTCGGCCGGAACCGGTGCCACCCATACCACCAGCAGCACGGTCGCCAGCGCCGCGGCGCCGAGGCCGGTTGCCGAGACCGCGCCGCGCAACGCCGGCACGAGCATGACCGCGGCCCCCGCCGCCGCAAGCACGAGCAGCACGCGCTGCGCACCCTGGGTGCCGATCCAGGGGATCAGGACCAGGCTGAACGCCAGCGCGCCGACGATCGCGCCCGCGGTGTTGGCGGCATAGATGCGGCCCACCAGCCGGGAAGGGTCCTCGCCCGGCGCGGCGGCCGCGCCCAGCGCGAGCGGAAAGCTGGCACCCCAGAGCACGGTCGCGGGCAGCAGGCTCCAGAGCGCCCGCGCGAGGTCGATCTGGAACGTCAGCCACGGCGAGGCGGACAGCAGCGGGTTGACCGGCCAGAACGGCACCGACCGGCCGAGCATGAGCGCCGTCCACGCGATCGCCGCCACCAGCGCGAGCTGGCACAGCCCGAGCGCCACCGCCGGATTGCGGCCGCGCGCGGCGCGCGATCCCGCCCAGCTTCCGAAGGCGATGCCGGTCAGGAACACCGCGAGCAGGATCGAGAACGTGTAGACGGTTGCCCCCAGCAGCAGGCTGAGCACGCGCGTCCACACCACTTCCGCGCCGAGCGCCGATGCGCCCGAGAGTGCGATCGCGAGATAGACCGACGCGCGGCGCCGGCCGGGGCGTGC
>JAFKFJ010000317.1 GCA_017307335.1 Alphaproteobacteria bacterium
CGCCGCTGCGCGCCTGGTCGATCCCCACCAGCCGCGCGCCCAGCCGGCTGGACGCGGCGGCGCGCAGCGCCTTGCCCTCGATCGTCGCGCCGAAGAACCAGCGCAGCCCGACCACCAGCACCGCGCAGGTCGCCAGCACGCACAAGGATTGGCCGGAGACGCTGAGCGGGCCGAGCATGAAGCTGGCGGCGCTCAGCGGCTGCACGCTCGCGCCATCGGGACCGAACAGGACCATGCCGGCGCCGGTCAGCACGAAGTGCAGCGCCATCGCGACAATCAGCAGCGTGAGCACGGACGCATCGCCGATCGGCCGGAACACCAGCCGCCAGACCAGCGGCCCGAGCGGCGTCACGATCGCCAGCCCGAGCGCGATCGCGAAGGCCGGTGCCGTGCGCGGGCCGAACAGCGCCGCCGCCGTCACCAGCGCGGGATACAGCACGCGCCACGCGAGCACGCGCGGCGCCGGCAACCGGCGCAGTGCCACCACGTCGGCGAGCAGCGCCGCCGTCGCGAGCGCGTCCATCGCCCACAGCGTGCCCGGGACCGCACCGCTTTCGAGTGCTGCAGCGGTCAGCGTCGACAGCGCCAGCAGGTCACCCTGCGGGACGAAAATCACCCGCGTGACGGAAAAGACGATGAGCAGCCCGACGGCGAGGAGCAGGTAGATCGCGCCGGTGGTCAGACCGTCCTGCAGCAGCGCAAGGAAGACGAACAGGTCCATGCGCCGGGCCGGCGCCCGGTCAGTGGATCGCGATCCACGCGCCGTGCTGAACCTGCACCAGCACCGCGGCGCGCGCGTCCTGACCGTTGTGGTCGGTGGGGCTCATCGAGTAGACGCCGCTCACGCCCACCAGTTCGTGCGTGTGCTCCAGCGCGTCGCGCAGTGCCACGCGAAACGCCTCGCTGCCCGGCGCGCCGTGCTCTAGCGCCGCGGGAATCGCACTCTGCAACAGCCGCATGGCGTCGAACGTGTAACCGGCGAAAGGATTGACGCTCGCGGGGCCGAGCTTCTTCACGTAGGCGTCCATGAACGCGGTCGCGACCGGCTTGATCGGGTTGTCCGCCGCTAGCTGGTCGTAGACCACGACCGGGCTCGTGTCGGCGATCACGCCCTCCACCGCCGCGCCGCCGACGCGGATGAAGGCGGGCGAGACGATGCCGTGATTGCCATAGATCGGGCCCTTGTAGCCCAGGCGTCGCAGCGCGACCACGGGCAGCGCCGCCGGCGTGGCCGAGTTGCCCATCATCACCGCGTCGGGACGCGCGCCGATCAGCCGCAGTGCCTGGGCCTGCACGGTGGTGTCCGTGCGGGCGTAGCGTTCGTCGGCAACGATTTTGATACCGCTCGCCTGCGCGGCCGTCTTCGTGGCGGCCAGCACCTGGTCGCCCCAGCCGTCGGCGAAACCGATGAAGCCGACTTTCTTCACGCCGTGCGCCTGCATGTGCTTGAACACCACGGCGACCATCAGCGACAGCGGCTGTGCCACGACGAACGAATAGGGTGCCTTCGCCGGGTCCGGCACCAGCGGCGCCATCGCGATCATGGGCACGTGCGCCTGCTCGATGAGCGGCTGGACGGCGACATCGGAGGTGTAGAGCGACGGACCGATCAGCGCATCGACGTGGTCTTCGCTGATCAGCTTCTGCGCGATCGTGAAGGCCCGCTGCGCATCGGTGCCGTCGTCGCGCACGATGTATTCGATCTTCTGGCCCGCGACCTCCTTGGGCAGAAAATCGAAGGCGGCACGATAGCCCACGCCCATCGCGGCACCCGGGCCGCTGATGCTGAGGATCGCGCCGATCCTGATCTGCGCCGCTGCCGCATGCGCGATGACAAGGGACAGGGCAGCGGCCGCCAGGACCGCCGGAAGGCGCGCGCGCATGGGATTCATCCTGCCGACGAGGCCCGCGATTTGAGTCCCGGCGCATCTGCCTGTCAAGTTTGCCGCCCGCGCCATCCGCGCGATACGCTGGCCGCACGATGGTCCCCGCCCCGCATCCCATGCACGGCGCCAACCGGCTGAAGCTCGGCGTCTTTTCGGCCAACTGCGACGGCGGACTGACGCTGACCCGCGCCCCGGAACGCTGGCGTGCCGAGTGGCCGGACGTCGTCGCCGCCGCCCAGATCGCCGACGCCGCCGGGCTCGAGTTCTTCCTGCCGGTCGCGCGCTGGAAGGGCTATGGCGGGGCCACGAACAGCCGTGACCCGTCGTTCGAGACGCTGTCCTTCGCCGCGGCGCTGGCCGGCATTACCCGCGCGATCGCCCTGTTCGCGACGGTGCACGTGCCGATGGTCCATCCGGTGTTCGCGGCGAAGGCGCTGGCCACGATCGACCACGCGAGCGGCGGGCGCGCCGGCCTCAACATCGTCTGCGGCTGGAACCCGGACGAGTTCCGCATGTTCGGGCTGCCGATGATCGAGGCGCGCTATGCCCAGGGTCGCGAATGGTTCGCGATCCTCAGCCGCATCCATGCCGGCGAGGAACCGTTCGATTTCCACGGCCGGTTCTACGACCTCCACGGCGTCTCCGGCCGCCCGCTGCCGTTGCAGCGGCCGCGCCCGGTCACGCTGAACGCCGCGTTCTCCCCCGCCGGCCGCGACTTCGCCGCGCACGCCGCCGATTTCCTGTTCACCACCTTCGTCGAGATCGCCGACGGGCGCAACGAGGTCACGGACATGCGCCGCCGCGCGGCGGCCACGGGCCGCACGGTCGGGGTCTACACGACATGCCACGTCGTCTGCCGCCCGACCGACGCCGAGGCCGAGCGGTACTACGAGTGGTACGCGGTTGAAATGGAGGACACCGAGGGGGCGGACCGCTACATGGCGACCAAGCAGCAATTCTCCCACTCGCACGACCCGGTCGCCTATCGCCTGCACCGCAAGCGCTTCGTCGGCGGCGCCGGCACCTATCCGCTGGTTGGCTCGCCACGGCGCATCGCAGAGGAACTGGTGCGGATCGCGGAGGCCGGCTTCGCGGGCGTTGCGCTGTCCTTCGTCGACTATTTGCGCGAGCTTCCCTATTTCGTCGCCGAGGTTCTCCCGCTGCTGCGCGAAGCGGGCTTGCGGGGTTAGAGCGCAAGGCCGCCGATGCTGGTGCCGCCGCAGACGAACAGCGTCTGCCCGGTGATGAAGCCGTTCGCCGGATCGGCAAAGAAGAGGACGGCGCGGGCAACGTCTTCGGGCTGGCCGAGCCGGCGCATCGGCACGCTTTGCGCAAGGGCCGCGATGCGTGGATCACCCGGGGGCAGCACGGCGAAGAGCATGTCGGTCTCGACCGGCCCTGGCGCCACCACGTTCACCGTGATCCCCTCCGGCCCCAGCTCCAGCGCCCAGCTTCGCGCGAGGCCGAGCATCGCCGCCTTGCTTGCGGCATAGGCCGTGCGACCGGCGAGCCCGAGCACGGCGCGCGAGGCGATCAGCACGATGCGCCCGAAACGCGCGGCCCGCATGCCGGGCAGCAGCGCCTGCGCCAGAACCACCGCGGCGGTAACATGCACCTGTGACAGCGCCGCCAGATCGTCGGTGGTCACGGTGTCCAGCCGTGCCTCGCGCAGCAGGCCGGCGTTGTGGACAAGCGTCGTGATCGGGCCGCCGGCCAGCGCGTCGCGCGCCGCAACCGCGGTCGCCTCTGTGTCGGCGAGATCGACGATGATCGCCCGCAGCCGCTCACCCGCAAGCGGGTGGGGCTTGCGGTCGAGCGAGATCACCGCATGGCCGGCATCGAGCAACTCGCGGCAGATCGCGAGCCCGATGCCGCTGCTGCCGCCGGTGACGAGCGCCGTGGGCATCAGGCCGCCGCGTCCAGCACGGGGTGCCCCGCCACATCGAGGCGCGCGCGCACCGTCACGCCGGCACCGATCGCGGGCACGCCGGCGAGGAAGCACACCGCGACCGGTCCGGCATCGAGCCGAACGAGGCCGAGGTCCAGCGGCAGCGCCGGGCGAAAGCGCAGCGCATTGCTGTGGTGCAGGCGACAACGCGCGAGCAGCGTTCCCGGCGCAAACGCCAGGACCTCCCATTCAACATTGTCCGAGAGACACGCGGTGCAGAACGCGCGCGGCGGATACTGTGCGCGGCCGCAGGCGCCGCAGCGTTGCAGCGCGAACCGCCCCGCCGCCGCCGCGGCGCGCATGGCGCCGATCACGGGGCGGCCAGCACGCAGGCCGCGGTGCACAGGCCGCGGTCGTAGTTGATCATGCCGAAGCCGCTGACGAGTGCGTGCCGCGCGTCCGGCACGGCGCGACCTGCGGCCTCGCCGGCGAGCTGGCGCACCGCCTCGACGAGCCCCAGATAGCCGCCGGCCGCGCCCGCCTGGCCCGCCGAGAGCTGACCGCCGCCGGTGTTGACCGGAAAGTCGCCCGCGACCGTCAGATCGCGGTCACGCACGAAGGCGGCGGCCCCGCCTTTGCCGCAGAAACCCAGATCCTCAAGCTGCATGAACGCGATCACCGGATAGTCGTCGTAGACCTGGACCAGATTGATCGCGTCCGGCGCAACGCCCGCCTGGGCCCACAGCGCCTCCCGGTCGATCGCCCAGCCACCGCGCATCTGCACGGGATCGTCCGCATACGCATTGTGGCGCTCGATTGCGCCCAGCAAGCGCACGCCCCGCAACCCGAGTGCTTCGGCGCGGGCACGGCGCATGACCAGAAATCCCTCCGCTCCGGCGCAGGGCATGACGCAGTCGAACAGATGCAGCGGCTCGGCGATCGGGCGCGCCGCGAGATACGCTTCGAGCGTCAGCGGCTCCCGCAGCAGCGCCAGCGGGTTCCGCCGGGCATTCGCCCGCTGCGCGACGCAGAGCCGGCCGAAATCGGCGCGGGTCGCGCCGAAGCCCCGCATGTACGCGTCCGTGATCAGCGCAAAACTCGCATTCGGCCCGCCGGCACCGTACGGATAGACGGCGTCGCGCGAGAAGCTGCTGAAGTTCTCGATAAGGTCGGTGAAGCTCGTGGCGTTCGCGGTGTCGCCGGCGATGCACGCGACGATCTCGGCATCCCCCGCCTGCACCGCACGCGCCGCGCGCCGCAGCGCCACCACGCCCGACGCACCGCCCATCGGCAGCCATTCCAGAAAGCGCGGCGAAAGCCCGGCATGCTGCGTGAAGGCAACGGCGGTATCGGGCGCCAGCGTGAGGCTGGACAGGCACAGCCCGTCGATCGCGTCCTTCGCCAACCCGCTGCGACGAAGCATCGCACCGAGCACGCGCGCGATGAACCAGGCCGCACCATGCTCCGAGCGTCGCACATACGGCTCCGTGGTTGGCACCACCACGACGATGTCGTCGTACCCCCGCGCCACCGGCGGCGGGCTCAAAGAAACAGTTGGATCGACGGCAGCGCGGCATCGCAGTTCACGAGGTTCACGCGCTTGAGCCGGATCTTCGTCGCGCCCGCCTCACGCACCAGGTGATGCTCGGCGGTGCCGGCGAGCATCAGCATGGCGTCACCGCGCGACTCGGCGTAGCAGAACGGCGTGCGGGTGCGCCACGCGCCCGTGCCATCGTCGGCCATCTCGATCTCCGGCGCCTGCAGCACGTGCTGGCTGAAGCTCTCCGGCTGCTGCGAGGGCGGCAAGCTGCGCAGCCGCGCGATGCGCAGTTGCAGCAGCAGCCGGTCCTCGTAGGCGAGCGAGGTGTGGTCGATCCCGTCCGGCTGGCCGCGCGTGAGCGGCACCCAGTAGAGCGCGTCCTCGGTGAACAGCGCGTACCATTCGTCCCAGCGCTTCTCATCGAGCAGGCGGGCTTCGTGATAGAGAAACCGCGCGATCTCCGCCTCCGTCATGGCACCCCCAGCGTCATGAACTTCGCCCACGCGCGGTACTGGTTGCGCATGGAGATCTCGCTGGTGCCGTTGGCGGTGATGTCGCCCTGCGCCGCCTCCTGCGGCTGGTAGTCGCGGTGCAGGCTGATCCATTCGTTGCCGCCGGCGGCGAGTCCCTCCTGGATCAGCCGGTAGCATTGCAGGTCGTCGTGGCCGACCACCGACATCGGCGAGTTGATCAGCCGCGTATAGGTGACGTTGCGGCGGAACAGCAGCGGCGGTGCGTCCTTCAGCCGGAACGACCAGCTCTCGATCAGCGTCCTGTCGGCGGCCAGCGGCCGTGCCACGCGGATGGTCTGGATCGCGCCCTTGATGGTCAGGCTCGGGTAGTAGACCGTGTTGTGCCGCACCGTGCCCAGCACGTCCTTCGCCTTTTCCTCGCCATAGGCGGCGATCATCGCCGCCTCGTACTCCGGCACCGCGCCGTAGCTTGAATGGATCGAAAAATGCACGCCGGACCAGGAGTGCCCGTTCGGCAGCACGCGCACGCCCATCTTGTCGAAGAAGTCGTAGCCCTGCGCGAAGGGAACCAACTGTTCAATCGCCATCGGCTTCGGCGCATCGGCCGGCTTGTCCGCCCACAGCGTCTTGGCGGTGCCGGCGGAAGAAGCGTGCGCCGCCATCGGGTGCATCGTGTCGTTGAGGTTCTCGACGAACAGCTTCCAGTTGCAGTCATGCATGTAGCGCAGCACGCCGCCGGCCACTGCCATCTCGCCGCTCGGCGAACGCTCGACCATGTAGTCGATCGAGGACAGCGAGGGACCGAAATACTCGTGAAACCCAGGCCCCTCATCGGAGAGCTTCGCGAACACGAAGCCGCGGTAGTCGACCGTGTTCACCGGCACCATGCCGCGCACCGCCTCGGATGTCGCGAAGCCCGTGCCGTCGTAGCCGCCGCGCAGCGGCACCGCCGCCAGCGTGCCGTCGGTGCGATAGCTCCAGGCGTGATAGGGGCAGCGGAAAAACCGGCCGACATTGCCGCATGTCGCGGCGACGACCTTGGTGCCCTTGTGGGCGCAGCGGTTGCGCAGCACCCGCACGCTGCCGTCGGTGTGGCGCACCATCACCACCGGCTCGGCGCCGATCGTGCATGTGTAGTAGTCGCCCGGGTTCGGCACCTGGCTCGCGTGCCCGGCATAGATCCAGGTCTTCGCCCACAGCTCCTCCATCTCGAGCGCGAAGACTTCCGGGTCGAGATAGAGGTCGCGATGCACCGCGTCCTCGCGCACGAGGCCGCGGATCGCCGCCGGGTTGCCGCGATATTGGCCCATCGGCCTGCCTCCCGCGGGCACGGCCCGCGCCGCACCTGCGCGCGACGTTAGGCGAGGCGTGCGGGCCGTTCAATCATGCTATCGTGATCGCCCGTGAAGGAGAGCAGGAGCCGATGGACTGGGGCCGGATGAGCCGCGCCGAGCGCGATGCGAGCTACAACAACAGCGCGGCGGTCGCCGACAGCGCCGCGCACAACGAAAAGCGTAACACGGCCTCGGCCGCCCTGCGCGCGGCCTATCCCGGCACGCTCGACCTGCGCTATGGCCCGCGCGAGGCGAATTGCTGGGACCTGTTCCCCGCCGACGACCCGGCCGCGCCGTGCCTCGTCTTCATCCACGGCGGCTACTGGCAGCGCAACACGCGTCACGGCTTTGCCATCGTCGGCGAGGGCGTGCGCGCGCATGGCTGGTCCGTCGCACTGCCCGGCTACAGCCTCGCACCGGCGGTGACGCTCACCGACATCGTGGCCGAGATCCGCGCCGCCCTCGACTGGCTCGCCGCCAACGGCGCCGCGTACGGCGTCGCAGGGCCGGTGATCCTCTCCGGCTGGTCGGCGGGCGGGCATCTCGCCGCGATGGCGCTCGACCATCCGCTCGTCTCCGCCGGGCTTGCGATCTCCAGCGTGTTCGAGCTCGGGCCGCTGCGCGACACGTACCTGAACCAGGCCCTGCGGCTGACCGACGAGGAAGTGGCGACGCTGTCGCCGCTGCGCCTCCCGCCGGTGCCGAAGCCGCTCGCGATCGCCTACGGCACCGCCGAACTGTGGCCGCTGGTGGAGGACAGCCGCGCGCTCAACCGGCTCCGCGCCGCCGCCCACATGCCCGGCGTGCTGCTGCCGGTCGCCGGCGCGGACCATTTCACGGTCGTGGACGAGCTGCGCCGGTCCGACGGGCTGCTCACGCGGGCGGCGCTCGATCTGGCACGCTGAGCTTCGCCTCGATCGCGTCCCAGATCCGGCCGGCGAGATCGGTGCCGTCGAAGCGCGCGATCTCCTGCAGGCCGGTGGGCGAGGTGACGTTGATCTCGGTCAGCCAGTCGCCGATCACGTCGATGCCGGCGAAGACCAGGCCCTGGCTGCGCAGCGTGGGGCCGATCGCGGCGCAGATCTCGCGGTCGCGCGCCGAGAGGGTGCTCGGCTCGGCCCGCCCGCCGATATGCATGTTCGCCCGCGCCTCGCCCGGCGGCGGCACGCGGTTCAGCGCGCCCGCCGGCTCGCCGTCGATGAGGATGATGCGCTTGTCGCCCTTCTGCACGGAGGGCTCGTAGCGCTGCACCATCAGCGGCTCGCGCGAGCGGGCGAAGTGCATCTCCAGGAGCGCATTCAGGTTCGGGTCGTCGTGGCGCATCAGGAACACGCCGGCGCCGCCGTTGCCGAACAGCGGCTTCACCACGATGTCCTTGTGGGTCGCGCGAAAGCCGCGGATCGCCTCCACATCCCACGTCACCAGCGTGGGCGGCATCAGCTCGGGGAAGTGCGTCACCAGCAGCTTCTCCGGCGCGTTGCGCACCGCGGCAGGGTTGTTCACCACCAGCGGCCCGTGCCCGTCCGCGCGGTGCACGTGCTCCAGCAGATGCGTCGCGGTGATGTACGCCATGTCGAAGGGCGGGTCCTGGCGCATCAGGATCACGTCGGTCGCGGCGAGGTCGAGCAGCTGCGGCGCCCCGAAGGTCCAGTGCGCGCCCCGCGCCCGCCGCACGTTGACCGGCCTCGCGGTCGCACGCAGCCGTTCCTCGCGCCGTGCCCCTTCCTTCGCCACGCCCTCGCTGAGCACGAGGTGGCGCACGTCGTAGTGCCAGAGCGTGTGCCCGCGCGCCTCGGCCGCCAGCATCAGCGCGAAAGTGGAATCCGCGTCAATGTCGATGGTCTCGATCGGGTCCATCTGGACCGCCACTCGCAGCGCGCGCGGCATCGCTCTCTCCCCCGTCCCGGCCCGCTGGAAATGGGCTAGTTGAGGCGCGTGCGCAACTCGGCCATCGCCGCCCGCGCCCGCGCGGCCGCTTCGGGGGGTGCCAAGGCCGCGAACCGCTCGAAGCAGCGCAGCGCCGCGTTCACCTGATCGAGCCGCGCATAGAGCGTCGCCGCCTCGCGCCACAGCTCCGCCTCGTCCGGCGCGATGCGCAGCATGTCCTCGGCGCAGGCGAGCGCGCCCGCCACGTCCTGCGCGCGCAGCCGGCGGACCAGAATATTGTTCTGCAGGCGCAGCAGCACCCCGCGCGTCGGCATCGGCCGCAACGGACCGCGAGGCAGTGTCGCCTCCGCGTCGATCCGCCGGAGCAGGCTGAGCAGTCCGTCGCGCTCCAGCCGCCTGCCGCCGGCGAACGGGTCCAGCACCGCCTGCTGGCCGTTGGCGCTCAGTGCGATCACGAAATGCGCCGGGAAATCGACCCCCTGCGCGTCCCACCCGGCGGCGCGGGCGGCGTGCAGCCACACGATGCCCAGCGCCACCGGCAGGCCGCGGCGCCGCTCCACCACGCGGATCAGGTTGGCGTTGGCGAGGTCGTCATAGGTCTCCGCATCGCCGCGATAGCCGTGCCGCCCGGCCAGCAGCGCGGCGAGCGCCGCCCCCTGGGCCGCCGGGTCGCTGCCGTCCACGAGCTCGCCGAGCGCCGCCGCCTCGCGCGCGAGCGCCGAGAGATGGCTCCGCGTGGCCTCCCAATCGGCCTCCGGTGCATCCACACGGGCGAGGTGCAGGGCGGCGTCGGCGATCTCGATCTCCGCGTCGGCAAGCGCGCCGATCGCCGTCAGCGCCGCGCGCGGGTCGCTCACGCCTCGGGCTTCGCCTCCGCCCCCTCGGGGACATAGAGCGCCGAGCCCTTGGCCTTGAACGCCTCGCGCATCGTCTCCATCCCCGCCATCCGCTCGGCCTCGGCGCGCAGATCCTGGGTGATCTTCATCGAGCAGAATTTCGGGCCGCACATGGAGCAGAAATGCGCCACCTTGTGCGCGTCCTTGGGCAGCGTCTCGTCGTGGAATGCGCGCGCCGTGTCGGGGTCGAGGCCGAGGTTGAACTGGTCCTCCCAGCGGAACTCGAACCGCGCGCGGCTGATCGCATCGTCGCGCAGCCGCGCCGCCGGGTGGCCCTTCGCCAGATCCGCCGCGTGCGCCGCGATGCGGTAAGTAATCACGCCCGTCTTCACGTCGTCGCGGTTCGGCAGGCCGAGATGCTCCTTCGGCGTCACGTAGCAGAGCATCGCGGTGCCGAACCAGCCGATCATGGCGGCGCCGATCGCCGAAGTGATGTGGTCGTAGCCTGGCGCGATGTCGGTGGTCAGGGGGCCCAGCGTGTAGAACGGCGCCTCGCCGCATTCGCGAAGCTGCTTGTCCATGTTGACCTTGATCTTGTGCATCGGCACGTGGCCGGGGCCCTCGATCATCACCTGGCAGCCCTTATCCCACGCGATGCGGGTCAGCTCGCCCAGCGCCTCCAGCTCGGCGAACTGCGCCGCGTCGTTGGCATCCGCGATGGAGCCGGGCCGCAGCCCGTCGCCCAGCGAGAAGGAGACATCATAGCGGCGCATGATCTCGCAGATCTCGTCGAACCGCTCGTAGAGGAAGCTCTCGCGGTGATGCGCGAGGCACCAGCGCGCCATGATCGAGCCGCCGCGCGAGACGATGCCAGTCACCCGCTTCGCCGTCAGCGGCACGTAGGCGAGGCGCACGCCCGCATGGATGGTGAAGTAGTCCACGCCCTGCTCGGCCTGCTCGATCAGCGTGTCCTTGAACACTTCCCAGTCGAGCTTCTCCGGCTCGCCGTCCACCTTCTCCAGCGCCTGATAGATCGGCACCGTGCCGATCGGCACCGGCGCGTTGCGCAGGATCCAGCTACGGATGTTGTGGATGTTGCGGCCGGTGGAGAGGTCCATCACGGTGTCCGCGCCCCAGCGGATCGCCCAGACCATCTTCTCCACCTCCTCGGCGGCCGAGGAGGTGAC
>JAFKFJ010000370.1 GCA_017307335.1 Alphaproteobacteria bacterium
CGCAGGATTCGCCGCGCGATCATGCCGGCCAGCACGAGCCCCACGACCAGCAGGCCGATCCCGGCGGCGAGGCCCATCAGCGCCGCCCGGGTCCGGCGGCCTTCGACCTGCGCGCGCGGCACGCCCACATCGACATGCCAGGTGGCGCCCGGCACCCGCGCGAACGCGGCGATCACCTCCACCCCGTCGAACGCGGTGTCGGGCAGCACGCCCTCGGCCTCGCGGAGCAGGCGGGTGCGCAACGCCGGGCTCACCGGCTCGCCCAGATGCGTGGGCGGACTGGGCTCGTGGGCGAGCACCGCGCCCTGGCTGTCGAGCACCGAGATGATCATGCCCGGGCCGGCGTGCTGCGCCTGCACCACCTCCTCGATCAGCGCGCCGCCGGGCTCCAGCTCCACCACCCAGCCGCTCTTGGTGTCCTCCGAGGTTCGGATGGGCACCGCAATCGCGAAGTTCGGCCCGGTCGCGGCGGCGGTGGGCAGCACGTCGCTGACCGTCGGGCGGCCGGTGGCGAGTGCCGCCCGATCGAGCGCCGGCACCCGGCCGCCGCCGCCGTAGCCCAGCACCGGCTGGCCGTCGGGGTCGATCAGCATGAGGGCGGTGCCCACCGGCTCGCCGGCGAGGAACGCGAGCGCCTGGGAGCGGAATTCGGCCAGGTCGTGCCGCATCAGCGCGCCGCTGAGCGCGAGGCCGCTTGCGCGCATGACCTCGCCGGCCAGCGCGCGGCCGACGTCGTCGGCGAAGCCGCGCGCGAACAGCAGGGTGCGGACCCCCATCTCCGCGCGGTCGCGGCGATAGGCGCTCCAGTCGCTCACCAGAAGGAAGCCGACGAGGGGGAGCACGCAGGCCGCGACCAGCAGGTTCAGCGTGGCGCGCAGCGAAAGCCGCAGTCGGGGTCTGCCGGTCCGGGCGCGCTGCTCAGTCAGGCGGAGAACCCGCGACGCGGCCGACCGGAGGCGGGCGGGGCGGACCCGGGACGGCCGTGAGGTTGACACGGTCACGAACGCGCACCTTCACAAGGTGGCTCTGCCGCGCGCGGTGCGCAAGCACGCGGACTTGACCGGGCGGCGCGGCCGATGCTGCCCTCGGGCCGCAGGCGGCGGCGGGCAGGCACGGAATGACGGCGGTCAGCGGGCGGGTGGAGTGGCTGTCGCGGTTCGGCATCGCCGGCTGGGCGCGCCCCGGCGCGGCGGCCGGCGCGGGGTCCGACGGGGCGCCCGACGCGATGCCCGTGACGCTGGAGGTTTCGGCCGGCGCGCGGCTGCTGGGCGTGGTGCGCGCCGCCGACTACCGCCCCGACCTGGCGGCGGCGGGCGAGGGGGATGGCACCGGCGGGTTCACGCTGTGGTTCGACCCGCCGCTGCTGGGCGCGGCCCCGGTGCGGGTGGAAACGCCCTCCGGCGACGCCCTGCCCGGCACACCCCTCGCACTCCCCCCCGTGCGGCCGCCCGCGTCCCCGGCGCCGCCGGCGCATCGGGGGCTGGCGGCGGATATCGGCGCGCCGCTGGCCGTCGTCATCGACGAAGCGGCGCCGGATGCGGCGCGCGATGCCGGCTCGGCGGCGGTGACCAGCCACATGGCCGCGCTGCGTCGCCTGGGCTACGCGGTCGCCTTCGCGACGCGCGGGACCGCGGCGGCGACGATCGCCGGCAGCGCGGGGCGGGTGCGCCTCGCCTACCTGCACCGGCTGCGCAGCATGCTCGACTGGGCGGGGCCGATCCGGGCGGCCAACCCGGGGGTGCGCGTGCTTTACGCGCTCGCCGACCTGGAAAGCCTGCGGGCGGCACGGCAGGCGGACGTGCTGGGCGGCGCGCCGCCGCACGGGCTGATGGAAGCGGAGGCGGAGGCGCTGGCCGAGGCCGATGCCGTGGTCACCCACAGCACCGCCGAGGCCGCGGTGCTCGCCGCCCGCCATCCGGGCCTCGCCGTGCATGTCGTGCCGTGGGCGATCGGATTGGCACCCGTTACGACAGCGTTCTCGGCTCGTCGCGGAATCGGATTTTTGGGCAATTTCGGCCACGCGCCCAACCGCGACGCCGCGGCGATGCTGCTGGACGCGGTGATGCCGCGCGTGTGGCGGCGTGGGAAGG
>JAFKFJ010000318.1 GCA_017307335.1 Alphaproteobacteria bacterium
TCACGCTCGACTGCGGGAGCCGCAGGGGCGGGCGCGCATCGGCGGTGCTGATCCCGAGCTCCCACGCAAAGCCCTCGCGCGGCGGCGGCAGTGCCACCGTGACCGCGGCCGCGCTCCGGCTCAGCACCAGCGCCACCCGATCGCCGCGCGCTGCGAAGACCACGACCAGCGTGGCCGCGCGGTCCCAGTCCTCGGGCCGCATCGCGCGGCCATCGACCGTGCGCCACGCGACGTCGGCGATGCCGTCCTCCGTCACGGCGCCGGTGAGGAAGGCGTCGGCGTGCAGCGCCGGATGCGCCCGCCGGAACGCCGCGAGCTGCGCCGTGAAGCCGATCAGCGCCCCATCCCCGCCATCCCAGTCGATCCAGCCGGTCGCGTTGTCCTGGGCGTAGGCGTTGTTGTTGCCGCCCTGGGTGCGGCCGAGTTCCGCCCCCATCGCCAGCATCGGCGTCCCGCGCGCAAGCAGCAGGTTCGCCAGCAGCACCCGCTGGTCGCGCGCCCGCGCCGCGCGAATGCCGGCGTCCTCGCTCGGCCCCTCCACGCCGTTGTTCCAGGAGTGATTGTCGCCCGCGCCATCGCGGTTTCCCTCGCCGTTCGCCGCGTTGTGGCGCTGCGCGTAGCTGACGAGGTCGGCGAGGGTGAACCCGTCATGCGCGGTGACGAAATTGATGCTGCGCGACGGCCGGCGCTTCGCCGCGAACGCATCGGCCGAGCCCGCGACGCGCGTCGCAAGTTCGCCCAGCATCTCGCCGTCGCCGCGCCAGAAGCGGCGCACGCCGTCGCGGAACCGGTCGTTCCACTCACCCCAGGCGGCGGGAAAGGCGCCGAGCTGGTAGCCGCCGGGGCCGACATCCCACGGCTCGGCGATGCGCTTCAGCCGCCGCAGCACCGGATCCTGGTCGATCGCGGTCAGCAGCGGCGCCGCCGGGTCGAACCCGTCGCCGTGCCGCCCGAGCGTGGTCGCGAGGTCGAAGCGGAACCCGTGCACGCCGCCGCGCAGCGCCCAGGTGCGCAGCGCCTCCATCGCCAGATGCAGCATCGCCGGGCGATCGAGCGCGAGCGTGTTGCCGGTGCCGGTGTCGTCCACGAAGGCGCCCCCGGGGAGCAGGTGGTAGTAGGTCGCGTTGTCGAGCCCGCGCAGCGACACGGTGGGCCCCTGCGCGTCGCCCTCGCCGCTGTGGTTGAGCACGACATCGACGATGGTCTCGATCCCCGCCGCTGCCAGGGCCGTGACCGCCGCCCGCACCTCCGCCCAGCCGCCCGGCGCGAGCTTCGGGTCCGGCGCCAGGAATCCCACCGGGTTGTAGCCCCAGGCGTTGCTGAGCCCGCGCCGCACCAGATGCGGCTCGTCGATCCAGGCCGCGGCGGGCATGACCTCCACCGCGGTCACGCCCAGCCGCTGCAGATGCGCGATCGAGGCCGGGTGCGCGAGGGCCGCGAAGGTGCCCCGCAGCGCCTCGGGAACCGCCGGATTGCGCATCGAGAAGCCGCGCACGTGCAGCTCGTAGATGATGCTCGCTTCCCACGGCACGAACGCCGCCGGCGCCGGCGCGTCGGGCAGGGGATCCGGCACGATCGCCTTCGGCAGGTGGGCGGCGCTGTCGGCGCCGCGGTCCAGCATGCTCGGGTGCAGCGCAAAGCGGCGGTCGATCGCGACCGCGTAGGGATCGAGCAGCAGCTTCGCGGCGTCGAACCGGTGCCCCGCCTCCGGCGCCCACGGCCCCTCGGCGCGCAGCCCGTAGCGCGCGCCGGGTGCCAGGCCGGCGACGTGGCCGTGCCACACATCGCCGGTGCGCGCCGTCAGCTCGATGCGTGCCGTCTCCTGCGTGCCCGCGGCGTCGAACACGCAGACGCTGATCGCGGTCGCGTGCGCCGAGAACACGGCGAAGTTGACCCCGTGCGCATCCGCGCGCGCACCCAGCGGCTCCGGCACGCCTTCGCTGACCTCCATGCTCAGGCCGCGATCTCTGCGAACAGCGCCGCGTAGCGTCGCGCCGGATCGCGCCAGGACACGTCGGTCGCCATGCCGTTCGCCTGCAGCCGCTGCCACGCCGCCGGCTGGCGATACAGCGCCGCGGTGCGGCGGATGGCGGCGGCGAGCATGTCGGCGGAGACTGGCGCGAACTGCACCCCGGTGGCAACGCCGCTCGCGAGGGCAACCGGCGATGCGTCGATCACCGTGTCGGCGAGGCCGCCCACGCGCGCCACCACCGGCACGGTGCCGTAGCGCAGCGCGCAGAGCTGCGTGAGCCCGCACGGCTCGAAGCGCGAGGGCACCAGCAGCGCGTCGGCGCCGCCCTGGATCAGGTGGGCGAGCTGCTCGTCGTAGCCGATGCTGCACCCCACGCGCCCGGGATGCGCCGCCGCCGCGGCGCGCACCGCGGCTTCCAGCGGCGCGTCGCCGTTGCCGAGCACGGCGAGCTGCCCGCCCGCCTCCAGCAGCGTCGCGATCGCGCCCGGCAGCAGGTCCATGCCCTTCTGCCAGGTCAGCCGGGTGATCACCGCGAACAGCGGCGCCGCCGCATCGGCCGCGAGCCCGAGGCGCGCCTGCACCGCCGCCCGGTTGGCCGCGCGCCGTGCCGCGGTCGTGGCGGTGAAGGTTGCGGCGAGCAACGCATCGGCGGCCGGGTTCCAGATCGCCGCGTCGATGCCGTTGAGGATCCCGCTCACCGCGCTGCCGCGCCCGCGCAGCAGCCCGTCGAGCCCCATGCCGCCCTCCGGCGTGCAGATCTCGGCGGCGTAAGTGGGCGAGACGGTGGTGACGCGGTCGGCGAACAGCAGCCCCGCCTTCAGGAAGCCGATGAACCCGTAGTATTCCACGCCGAGATTCGAGAACGAATGCGGTGGCAGGCCGAGCGCGCCCAGCAGCGCGGGCGGGAACTGGCCCTGGAACGCCAGGTTGTGCACCGTCATCACGGTGCCCGGCCGCGTCGCGCCGCTGTATTCAAGATAGGCGGGCAGGAGTGCGGCCTGCCAGTCATGTGCCTGCACCACCGCCGGCCGCCACGCGGGCAGCAGGCCCAGGGCAATATCGGCGCCGGCGCGGGCGAGCGCGGCGAAGCGGCGGGCGTTGTCCGGAAAGTCCCTGCCGTCCGGCCCGGCATAGAGGCCGCCCGGCCGGTCGTAGAGATGCGGCGCCTCCAGCACGAACACGTCGAGCCCGCCGGCGGTGCCCGCCAGCAGCCGCGCCGGGCCGCCGAAGAAATCCTCGAACACCCACGCCGATTCGGCCGGGCCGAGGGCCGCGAGCACCGGCGGATAGCCGGGCAGCAGCGTGCGCACATGCACGCCCTCCGCCCGCAGCGCCGCCGGCAGCGCGCCGGCGACATCGGCGAGTCCCCCGGTCTTGACGAGCGGATAGGCTTCGGAGGCGACGGAGAGAACCTCCATCAGCGGGCGTCGTCCGTCACGCGCTCAGCTCTCCAGCCGCTGCAGCATTTTCGCCGTGATCAGGCAGACCCCGGCTTCCGTGCGGCGGAAGCGTTGCGCGTCCAGCACCGGGTCCTCGCCCACGATGAGTCCCGGCGGGATCTGCACGCCGCGGTCCACCACCGCGCGGCTGATGCGCGCGTGCCGCCCGATGGTGACGCCGGGCAGGATCACCGCCTCCTCGATCTTGGCGTAGGAGTGCACGTGCACGTTGGTGAACAGCAGCGAGCGCCGCAGGCTCGCGCCCGAGACGATGCAGCCGCCGGAGACGAGCGAGGACACCGCCTGGCCGCGCCGCCCCGCCTGGTCGTGCACGAACTTCGCCGGCGCGGTCATCTCCGCATAGGTCCAGATCGGCCAGTCGCGATCGTAGAGATCGAGGTCCGGCACCACGTCGGTGAGGTCGATATTGGCCGAGAAATACGCATCCACGGTGCCCACGTCGCGCCAGTAGGCTGCGGACTCCGCCGATGAACGGACGCAGGACTGCGAGAAGTGGTGCGCGATCGCCTTGCCGCCCTTGACGAGCGCGGGGATGATGTCCTTGCCGAAGTCGTGGTTGCTGTGCGGATCGGCCGCATCCGCGCGCAACAGCTCGAACAGGAATCGCGTCTCGAACACGTAGATGCCCATGCTGGCCAGCGCCACGTCCGGCTTGCCCGGCATCGCGGGCGGGTCCTTCGGCTTTTCGAGGAAGGACAGGATGCGGTCGTTCTCGTCGATGTGCATGACGCCGAAGCCGCTCGCCTCCTCGCGCGGCACCTCAAGGCAGCCGACGGTCACATGGGCGTCGGCATCGACGTGCTGCTGCAGCATCGGCTCATAGTCCATCTTGTACACATGGTCGCCTGCCAGCACGACGATATAGCGCGGGCCATAGCTGTCGATGATGTCGATGTTCTGATAGACGGCATCGGCGGTGCCCGTGTACCACAGCGTCTCCGACACGCGCTGGCTCGCTGGCAGGACGTCGAAACTCTCGTTGCGCTCGGGGCGGAAGAAGTTCCAGCCGCGCTGCAGATGCCGGATCAGGCTGTGCGCCTTGTACTGAGTCGCGACGGCGATGCGGCGGATGCCGGAGTTCACGGCGTTCGAGAGCGCGAAGTCGATGATGCGCGTCTTGCCGCCGAAGAACACCGCGGGCTTGGCCCGCACGTCGGTCAGTTCCAGGAGCCGGCTGCCGCGCCCGCCCGCCAGGACATAGGCCATCGCGTGGCGGGAGAGCGGCTGGCCCGCGGCGATGAAGGCGTTCATCATGGGGCTCCTCCCTGGTTCGTTTGCTCCCTGGACTCCACCGCATTTACGTCATCGGGCGGAGAAACAATGTGGCGAGCGGCGGCAGCAGCAGCTCGGCCGATGCCGTCAGCCCGTGCGAGGGCGTGGAAGTCGCCTCCACGCGCCCCAGATTGCCAAGCCCCGAGCCGCCATAGGAAGCGGAATCGGTGTTCAGAATCTCCTCCCACACGCCCGCGCGCGGCAGGCCGATGCGGTAGTGGTGGCGCGGCACCGGCGTGAAGTTGCACACCACGACCACCGGCGGATCGTCCGGCCCGCCGCTGCGCTGCCAGGCGAACACCGACTGGTCGGCGTCGTCGACCACGATCCAGCGGAACCCGTCGCTCTCGCAGTCGCGCGCGTGCAGCGCCGGCTCGCTCCGATAGGCGCGGTTCAGCGTGCGGATGCAGTCGTGCAGGCCCTTGTGGTTGGCGTGGTCGAGCAGGTACCAGTCGAGCTCGTCCGAGAAATTCCACTCCCGCCACTGGCCGAACTCCTGGCCCATGAACAGCAGCTTCTTGCCCGGATAGCCCCACATGAACGCGTAATAGGCGCGGGCGGTGGCGAATTTCTGCCAGTCGTCGCCAGGCATGCGCGACAGGATCGAGCCCTTGCCGTGCACCACCTCGTCATGGCTCAGCGGCAGCACGAAGTTCTCGGAAAATGCATAGACCAGGCCGAAGGTGATCTGGTCGTGGTGCCAGCGCCGGTGCACCGGGTCGTGGCCGACATAGGCCAGCGTGTCGTGCATCCAGCCCATGTTCCACTTGAACCCGAAGCCGAGCCCACCGCCATCGACGGGCTGCGAAACCCCGGGCCACGCCGTCGATTCCTCGGCGATCATCATGATCCCGGGATGCGCCGCGTAAGCGAAGCTGTTGGCCTGCCGCAGGAAGCCGATCGCGTCGTGGTTCTCGTTGCCACCCTCGGCGTTGGGCAGCCACTCGCCCGGCCGCCGCGAGTAGTCGAGGTAGAGCATGGAGGCGACCGCATCGACGCGCAGGCCGTCGACGTGGAAGCGGTCGAGCCAATAGAGCGCGCTCGCCACCAGCACGTTGGCGACCTCGCGCCTGCCGTAGTCGTAGATCGCGGTGTTCCAGTCGGGATGGAAGCCGCGGCGCGGGTCCGGATGCTCATAGAGCGCGGCACCGTCGAACTGCGCCAGCCCGTGCACGTCGGTCGGAAAATGCGCCGGCACCCAGTCGAGAATCACGCCCAGCCCCGCCTGGTGCGCGCGATCGACGAGGCGGGCGAAGCCGGCGGGGTCGCCGAACCGCCGCGTGGGCGCGAACAGGCCGATCGGCTGGTAGCCCCAGGACGCATCCAGCGGATGCTCCGTCACCGGCAGGAATTGCAGGTGGGTGAAGCCGAGGTCCTGCGCGTAGGGGATCAGATGCGTCGCGATCTCATCCCAGTTGTAGAACGCGCCGTCCGGATGGCGGCGCCAGGACCCGAGATGGACCTCGTAGATGGCAACCGGCCCGCGCCGCGCGTCGGCCTTCGCGCGCGCCGCCATCCAGGCGCCGTCATGCCAGACGAGAGTGTCGGTGCGCGCGACAACGGAGGCGGTCGAGGGGCGCAGCTCCGCGGCATAGCCGAACGGGTCCGCCTTCAGCGGCAGCAGCCCGCCATGGGCGCCGATGATCTCGAACTTGTAGACGCTGCCTTCGTCGATGTCGGGGATGAAGATCTCCCAGATTCCGCTGTCGACGCGCTTGCGCATCGGGTGGCGGCGGCCGTCCCAGGTGTTGAAGTCGCCGACGACGGAGACGCGGCGCGCATGCGGCGCCCAGACGGCGAAATGCACGCCGTCGAACCCCTCATGCCGCATCGGGTGCGCGCCGAGGCGCTCATAGAGACGCTTGTGCGTGCCCTCGACCAGCAGATGCTCGTCGAGGGGACCCAGCACCGGCCCGAACGCATAGGCGTCGCGGAACGTCCAGCGCGCGGCGGCGCGGGTCGCGTGCAGGCGGTAGGGGAAGCGCGCCGTGCGCCCGGGCAGCAGCGCCTCGAACACTGCGCTCGTGCCATGGCGGGTGAGGCGGGCGATCGGCGCGCCGGCCTCGTCGATCGCGGTGACCGTCTCCGCCCCGGGCACGAAGGCGCGCATCACCATGCCGCCGGGGCCGCCGGCGGGCGCCCGGTGCAGGCCCAGCACGGCGAACGGGTCGCCGTGCTGGGCTTCCTCCAAGGCCGCCACGTCCTCGTCGCTCGCCTGCCACGGGGACGGGGACATGCGCGGCCTCAGCCCAGGCCGTGCTCCCTCTCCCGCGCGCGGGAGAGGGTTGGAGTGAGGGGGCCGGGGTGCCGCCTACGCATCAGCGGCCACCGGAACGTCCCAGATCTCGCCGGCATATTCGCGGATCGCGCGGTCGGAGGAGAAGAATCCGACCTTGGCGGTGTTCATGATGCTCGCCCGCCACCATCCGGCGCGGTTCCGCCAGCGTTCCGCCACCTGCCGCTGTGCCGCCACGTAGGCGTCGAAGTCCGCCGAGACCATGAAGTGGTCGTGATAGGTCAGCACGTCGATCAGTTCGCGGTAGCGGTCCGGCTCGTCGGGGGAGAATACGCCGGAGCCGATCTCGTCCAGCACCTCGCGCAGCGTGTGCGAGGCCTCGATCGCGTCGGTGGCGGCGAGGCCGCGCGCACGCCGGGCGGCGACCTCCTCGGCGGTCATGCCGAAGATCACGATGTTGTCCTCGCCGACGCATTCGCGGATCTCGACATTCGCGCCGTCGAGCGTGCCGATGGTCAGCGCGCCGTTCAGCGCCAGCTTCATGTTGCCGGTGCCGGAGGCTTCCATGCCGGCGGTGGAAATCTGCTCGGAGAGGTCGGCGGCCGGGATGATCGCCTCGGCGAGGCTCACATTGTAGTTCGGCAGGAACACGACCTTGAGCTGGCCGCGCAGCGTCGGGTCGCTGTTCACCACCCGTGCGACGTCGTGGATCAGCTTGATGATCAGCTTGGCGCGGTGATAGCTCGCCGCCGCCTTGCCGGCGAAGATCTTCACCCGCGGCACCCAGTGCGACATCGGCTGCGCGCGCATCGCGCTGTACAGCGCCACGGTCTGCAGGATGTTGAGAAGCTGGCGCTTGTATTCGTGAATGCGCTTGATCTGCACGTCGAACAGCGCGTCCGGGTCGACCTGGACCTGCACCCGCTCGGCGATCAGCGCGGCGAGTGCTGCCTTGTTGGCGCGCCGCACCGACGTCAGCCGCTCGTGCAGGGCGGTGTCGTCGGCGTGGGCAGCGAACTGCTGCAGCGCCTGCGCATCGTCCATCACCGCCGGCCCGACCACGTCCGTCAGCACCGAGGTCAGGCCGGGATTGGCCTCGAACAGCCAGCGGCGGAACGTGATGCCGTTGGTCTTGTTGGTGATGCGCCCGGGGTAGAACGTGTTCAGGTCGTTGAACACGGTCTCGCGCATCAGCTCGGTGTGCAGGGCTGAGACGCCGTTGATCTTGTGGCTGCCGAGGAAGGCGAGGGTGCCCATGCGCACGCGCCGCCCGCCGTTCTCGTCGATCAGCGACACCGCCTGCAGCAGTGCGGCATCGGAATGCCCGCCGGCGCGGATGCTGTCGAGGTGCAGCCAGTTGATCAGGTAGATGATCTGCATGTGCCGCGGCAGCAGCCGTTCCAGCAGCGGCACCGGCCAGCTCTCCAGCGCCTCCGGCAGCAGCGTGTGGTTGGTGTAGGAGAGCGTCGCCTGCGTGATCCGCCACGCCTCCACCCAGGGAATGTCGTGCACGTCCATCAGCAGGCGCATCAGCTCGGCGACCGCGATGGAGGGATGCGTGTCGTTGAGCTGGATCGCCGCCTTCTCGGGCAGCGTGCGCACGTCCTTGTGCTGGCGCACATGCCGGCGCAGCAGGTCCTGCAGCGAGGCGGCGGTGAAGAAATACTCCTGCCGCAGCCGCAGCTCCTGCCCCGCCGCCGTCTCGTCGCTCGGATAGAGGATCTGCGAGATCGCGTTCGCGCGCGCCCGCTGTGCCAGCGCGCCCACGTGGTCGCCGCGGTTGAAGGCGTCGAGCTTCAGCGGGTCGGGCGCGCGCGCCGACCACAGCCGCAGCGTGTTCACATAGCGCCCGCGCCAGCCCACAACCGGCGTGTCATAGGCGAGCGCATCGACGGTCTCGGCCGGGTGCCACACATGGCGCGTCGATCCGTCGGCCCCGGTGATCGCCTCCACCGTGCCGCCGAAGCCCACGGCGTAAAGCACCTCGGCGCGCTCGAACTCCCACGGGTTGCCGTAGTTCAGCCAGTTCTCGGGAAACTCGTGCTGCCAGCCGTCCTTGATAACCTGCTGGAACAGGCCGTGGTTGTAGCGGATGCCGTAGCCGTAGGCGGCGACACCGAGGGTCGCCATGCTCTCCATGAAGCACGCCGCGAGGCGGCCGAGGCCGCCATTGCCGAGGGCGGCGTCCGGCTCGATCGCACGGAGCTGCTCGAGGTCGACGCCAAGCTCGCCCAGGGCGGCGCGCATCGGCTCCGTCAGCCCCAGATTGTTGAGGCTGTCGAGCAGCAGCCGCCCGATCAGGAATTCGAGCGAGAGGTAGTATACCCGCTTGCGCCCGGCGGCGTAGATCGCGCGCGTGGAGGGAAACCAGCGTTCCACGATCCGGTCGCGCACGGTGAGCGCCACCGCCACGAACCAGTCGCGCGGGCTGGCGACGATCGGATCCTTGCCGACGCTGTAAGTGAGTTTCGCCACCACCGCGCGGCGCAGCGTGGCGATGTCCTCATCCTGTGCCGGCAGGGCGATGCGCGCGACGGCTCCGGGATCGGCGGGGCTGGGCGGAAGGCGGGCCTGGCTCATCAAGACGTCCTGTCGGGTGGGCGTGGCCGGGCGGCTGCGGCTGCGCTTGTGGGTCGCTCTTTCTGCATAGCCCGTGCCAGCCCCGCTTGTCGATCGTATCGGACCGGTCCCGCCATCAGGTGGCGGGCACCCCGATCGCGTCGAGCACCGTCGCCTCGGTGAGAATTTGCGGCAGCACGACGGGCGCGGCACCGCGGGCGGGATAGAACACATAGAGCGGCACGCCGGCGCGGCCGAAGCCCAAGAGGAAGGCGCCGATCGCGCGGTCCTGCCGCGTCCAGTCGCCGATCATATACGTGATGCCATATCGCATGAACGCCGCCCGCACGCGCGGCGTCAGCGCCACCTGCTCGTTCACCTGGCAGGTGATGCACCAGGCGGCGGTGAGATTGACCAGCACCGGCCGGCCCTCGGCGCGCAGGGCCGCCAGCTTCTCGGCGGAGAACGCTTCCGCCCCGGCCTCGGCGCGCGCAGCGGCGACCGGTGCCGGGCTCGCGGCGACCGCCGAGAGCACGCCGAGCACGCCCAGCCCCGCCGCGGCCGCGGCCGCGCGCCCCACCCACTGCCCGCGCCCCCGCGCGTCGCGCGCCAGCCCCAGCGCCCAGGCGGCGAAGCCGAGCAGCACCAGCCCGGCGAGGGCGCCGAGCACGCCGCGCGGCCCGGCCTGCGCGCTCAGCACCCAGATCAGCCACGCGCTGGCGCCGTACATCGGGAAGGCGAGCGCCTGCCGCAGCACCTCCATCCACCGCCCCGGCCGCGGCAGAAGACGGGCGAGGCCGGGGATCAGCGCGGGCAGCGCGTAGGGCGCCGCGAGCCCCAGCCCCAGCGCCAGGAACACCCCCATCGCGGCGGCCGGCGAGGCGGCGAGCGCGCCGGCGATCGCCGCCCCCATGAACGGCGCGGTGCAGGGGCTCGCCACCAGCACCGCGAGCAGCCCGGTGAAGAAGCTGCCGACCGGCCCCTCGCGGCCCGCGAGCGCCTGCCCCACGCCCGCGCCGCGTCCGCCGATGGGCAGCAGGCCGGAGAAGTTGAGGCCGACCGCGAACAGCAGCCACGCGATCGCCGCCACGAAGGCCGGCGACTGGAACTGGAACCCCCATCCGGCGCCGCCGCCGCCCGCGCGCAGCGCCAGCAGCAGCAGGCCGAGGGCGGCGAAGGTCACCAGCACGCCCGCGGCGTAGCTTGCGCCGTACAGCGCCGCCCGCCCGCGCCGCGCGCCTGCGAGCCCGGCCAGCCCCGCAACCTTGATCGCCAGCACCGGGAACACGCACGGCATGAGGTTCAGGATCAGGCCGCCGAGGAACGCGAGCCCGAGCAGCCGCACTACGCCCGCGTCCTGATCGGCCGCCGCCGGCACCGCTCCCGGTTTCGCGTCGAGGCGGAGGAACGTCTCGCTGTCACCGCTGTCGCGCAGCGCCAACACGCCCGCGAGCGGTGCGCCGGCGTGGAACGCGGGGCCGG
>JAFKFJ010000371.1 GCA_017307335.1 Alphaproteobacteria bacterium
GGCTTGACGCCGCCGGGACGGTCGATGACACGGCAAACTCCTTCCTGGAGCGAGTAAAATCCAGAAAGGTAATGATACCCGGGCGCGTTCACTTTGTCACCCCCCGTGGGCTGGAGCGGGTGCGCGCCGCGGCCCTATATCGGCGGAGGAAGCAGGAGCGGAGAGAGCATGCCCGACGCGCTGCGTGATGCCGTGCCCGCCCCCAGCGTGGTGCGGCGGGAGGATTATCGGCCGCCTTCCCACCTGATCGACACGGTCGAACTGCACTTCGCGCTCCAGCCGCAGGCGACACGGGTGCGCTCGACCCTGCGCGTCCGCAGCAACCCGGCGCATGGCTCCGTTGCAACATCGTTGCGGCTGGACGGCGAGGCGCTGAAGCTGGTCGGGCTGCGGCTGGACGGCGAGACGCTCTCCGCCAACCGCTACGCCGTCGAGCCCGGCGCGCTGGTGATCCATGACCTGCCGCCCGCCTGCACGCTGGAGCTGGAGACCGAGATCGACCCGGCCGCGAACACGGAGCTCAGCGGGCTCTATCTCTCCAACGGCAGCTTCTTCACCCAGTGCGAGGCGGAGGGGTTCCGCCGCATCACCTATTTCCCCGACCGGCCGGACGTGATGGCGCGGTTCACGGTGACGGTGGAGGCGGACGCGGCGGCCTGCCCGGTGCTGCTTTCCAACGGCAACCCGGAGGCCTCCGGCACCGGCCCGGATGGGCGCCACTGGGCGCGCTGGGTCGATCCGCATCCGAAACCCTGCTACCTGTTCGCGCTGGTCGCGGGCGATCTGGTGGCGGTGCGGGACCGCTTCGTCACCGCCTCCGGCCGGCCGGTCGAGCTTGGCATCTGGGTGCGCCGGGGCGACGAGGACCGGTGCGACCACGCGATGCACGCCCTGAAGACCTCCATGCGCTGGGACGAGGAGAAATACGGGCGCGAATACGACCTCGACGTGTTCAACATCGCCGCCGTCTCCGACTTCAACATGGGGGCGATGGAGAACAAGGGGCTGAACGTCTTCAACACCAAATACGTACTGGCGCGGCCGGAGACGGCGACCGACTTCGACTACCAGGGCATCGAGACCGTCATCGCGCACGAGTATTTCCATAACTGGACCGGCAACCGGATCACCTGCCGCGACTGGTTCCAGCTCTCGCTGAAGGAGGGGCTGACCGTCTTCCGCGACCAGGAGTTCACCGCCGACCAGGGCAGCCGGGCGGTGAAGCGGCTGGCCGATGTGCGGCGCCTGCGCGCGGCGCAGTTCCCGGAGGATGACGGACCGCTCGCCCATCCGGTGCGCCCGGACAGCTACATGGCGATCGACAATTTCTACACCGCGACGGTCTACCAGAAGGGCGCCGAGGTGGTGCGCATGATGCACACCGAGGCCGGCGCCGCGGCGTTCCGGCGCGGCATGGACTGCTATTTCGACCGCCACGACAACCAGGCGGTGACGATCGAGGATTTCGTCGCCGCCCTCTCCGACGGCTCCGGCGTGGACCTGACGCCGTTCCTGGCCTGGTACGGCCAGGCGGGAACGCCCGAAATCGCCGTCAGCGACCGGTTCGACCCCGCCGCCGGGCGCTACACGCTGACCCTGCGCCAGCAGACGCGGCCGACGCCGGGCCAGCCGGGCAAGCTGCCGGTGCCGGTGCCGGTGGCGATGGCGCTGCTGGCGCCGGACGGGCGGGAGCTGCCCGGCACCGCCCGCCTGCTGCTGCTGCGCGAGGCCGAGCAGGATTTCGTGTTCGAGGGCCTCGCGGCCCCGCCGGTGCCCTCGCTGCTGCGCGGGTTCTCGGCGCCGGTGCGGCTGACCGGGATCGGGCGGGAGCGGCTGCGCTTCCTCGCGGCGCACGACACCGACCCGTTCGTGCGCTGGGACAGCCTGCAGACCTATGCGACCGGCCTGATGCTCGACCTGGTGGCGCGCTGGGACGGCACCGCCCCGCCGCTCGATCCCGGGCTGCTTGCCGCACTCACCGCGACCCTGGATGCGGCCGATGCCGACCCCGCCTTCGCCGCCGAGGCACTGGTGCTGCCCTCGGAATCCTACGTCGCCGACCAGATGCCGGTCGCCGCGCCC
>JAFKFJ010000372.1 GCA_017307335.1 Alphaproteobacteria bacterium
CGCCATCGCCGGACTGACCAGGTGGGTGCGCCCGCCGGTGCCCTGGCGCCCCTCGAAATTGCGGTTAGAGGTCGACGCGCAGCGCTCGCCCGGCTCGAGGCGGTCGGCATTCATCGCCAGGCACATCGAGCACCCCGGCTCGCGCCACTCGAACCCGGCCTCGGCGAACACGCGGTCCAGCCCCTCCGCCTCGGCCTGCTGCTTCACGATGCCCGAGCCGGGAACGATCATCGCCCGCACGCCCGCGGCCACCCGCCGGCCGCGCGCGACGGCGGCGGCCGCCCGCAGGTCCTCGATGCGGCCGTTGGTGCAACTGCCGATGAAGACGGTGTTGACCGCCACGTCCTGCATGCGCTGCCCGGGGGCGAGGCCCATGTAGTCCAGCATCCGGCGCATCTGCGCCCGCCGCCCCTCGTCCGTCTCCCCGTCCGGGTCCGGCACCGTTCCGGTGATCGGCACCACCGTCTCCGGGCTCGTGCCCCAGGTGACCTGCGGCGCGATCGCAGCGGCGTCGAGAACGACGGTGCGGTCGTACTCCGCGCCGGGGTCGGAGGGCAGCGTGCGCCAGTGCGCGATCGCCTGCGCCAGCCCCTCGCCCTTCGGCGCATGCGGCCGGCCGCGCACGTACTCGAAGGTGGTGTCGTCCGGCGCGATCATCCCGGCGCGCGCGCCGGCCTCGATCGACATGTTGCAGACCGTCATCCGCCCGGCCATGTCGAGCGCGGCGATGGCGCTGCCGGCATACTCGATCACGTGGCCGGTGCCGCCGGCGGTGCCGATGCGGCCGATGATCGCCAGCACGATGTCCTTCGCCGCGCAGCCGAAGCCGAGCGTGCCGTCCACCCGCACCAGCATGTTCTTCGCCGGCTTCTGCAGCAGGGTCTGGGTCGCCAGCACGTGCTCGACTTCGGAGGTGCCGATGCCGAACGCCAGCGCCCCCAGCGCGCCGTGGGTGGAGGTGTGGCTGTCGCCGCAGACGATGGTCGTGCCGGGCAGGCTGATCCCCTGCTCGGGCCCGATGATGTGCACGATCCCCTGCCGCGCATCGAGCACCGGGAAATACGGCACCCCGAACTCGGCGACGTTGCGCTCCAGCGTCTCCACCTGCAGCCGGCTCTCCGGCTCGGCGATGCCGGCGCGGCGGTCGGTGGTGGGGATGTTGTGGTCGGCGACCGCGATCGTCGCGTCCGGCCGGCGCACGCGCCGCCCCGCCATCCGCAGCCCCTCGAACGCCTGCGGGCTCGTCACCTCGTGCACGAGGTGACGGTCGATGTAGAGGATGCAGGTGCCGTCCGGAAGCCGATCGACGACGTGCTCGTCCCAGATCTTGTCGAACAGCGTGCGCGGTGCACCCTCTTGCATCGAACTCTCCTTATTCGGCGGCGGCCGCCTGCTCCTGCGGCTGCGACTCGCCGGTCTCGCGCGCGCGCTCGGCGATGCGGGCGGACTTGCCGCGCCGGCCGCGCAGGTAATACAGCTTCGCCCGCCGCACGTCGCCGCGGCGTACCACCGCGATCTCGGCAATATTGGGCGAATAGAGCGGGAATACACGCTCCACGCCTTCGCCGTAGCTGATCTTGCGCACGGTGAAGCTGGAATTGAGCGCGCGGTTGGACCGGGCGATGCACACGCCCTCGAACGCCTGCAGGCGGGTGCGCTCGCCCTCGACGACCTTGACCATCACCCGGAGCGTGTCGCCCGGACGGAAGGGCGGCACCGGGCGCGCGGCGGAAAGGCGCGCGATCTCCTCGGCCTCGTAGGTCTGGATGATGTTCATGGGACCCTCTCTCGATCGGAACTAAGGCGCGGCGGGCGCGCTGGCAACGGGGCTTGGACGCAAGTCGGGTCGGCGCTCGCGCGTGGCGCGCTCCGCTGCCGCCCTTCGCCACGCGGCGATGGCGGCATGATGGCCGGAGAGCAGCACGCCCGGCACCTCGCGCCCCTGCCACACGGCAGGGCGGGTGTAGTGGGGATATTCCAGCAGGCCGTCGGAGAAGCTCTCCTCCTCGGCGCTCTCGGCGGCGCCCATCACGCCGGGCAGCAGCCGCACGCAGGCATCGAGCAGCACGATCGCCGCAGGC
>JAFKFJ010000319.1 GCA_017307335.1 Alphaproteobacteria bacterium
CGTGGTGACCGCCGAACCAGATCGGCACGCGGCGCCCGAGCGGCAGCGGGTTGATGCCGGCATCCTCGATCCGGTGCCACTTGCCCGCGAAGGTCACGTGCGGCTCCGCCCACAGCGCCTGCATGACCTCCACCTGTTCCTCGGACCGCCGGCCGCGGTTGTGGAAATCCTCGTTCAGCCCGACGAACTCCACCGCGTTCCAGCCGATGCCCACGCCGAGGCGGAACCGGCTGCCCGAGAGCACGTCCAGGCAGGCCGTCTGCTTGGCCACCAGCACCGTCTGCCGCTGCGCCAGGATCAGGACCTGGGTGGAGAACCCGATCCGGGTCGTGCAGGCGCTCAAAAAGCCGAACAGCACGAACGGGTCGTGGAACAGGTCGGCGGAGGTGTTGCGCGGCCCCCAGTCCGGCCGGCTCGCGACATTCACGCCGAGCACGTGGTCGGGCGCCGCGAGGTGGTCGTACCCCGCCGCCTCCGCCGCCTGCGCGAAGGTCCGCACGTCGTCCGGCGCGCCGCCGATGTCGGTGAGAGGCAGTGCGACGCCTAGCTGCATGGATCCGCTCCGTCCCGCCGTGATTGGCGCCGGATGCTACCAACCCCGGCCGGGGATGTCGCCACCGCTCGCCCGCGCTATGTTGGGCGCACCGGCGGTATCGGAGGGGCGCGTGCTCAGGCTCGGCTACAAGGCATCGGCCGAACAGTTCGGCCCGGCAGCACTGCTGAGCTTCGGCGTGATGGCGGAGCAGGCGGGGTTCGACTCGGTGTTCGTGAGCGACCACTTCCAGCCGTGGAAGCACACCGACGGCCATGCGCCGTTCTCGCTCGCCTGGCTGGGTGCGCTCGGCGCCAGCACCACGCGCGTCACCATCGGCACCAGCGTGCTGTGCCCCAGCTTCCGCTACCACCCTGCCATCGTGGCGCAGGCGTTCGGCACGCTGGGGGCGATGTTCCCCGGGCGCGTGGTACTCGGCGTCGGCACCGGGGAGTCGCTGAACGAGGTGCCGGCCACCGGCATGCAGTGGCCCGAGTTCAAGGAACGCTTCGCCCGGCTGCGCGAGGCGGTGACGCTGATCCGCCGGCTGTGGCGCGAGGAGCGGGTGACGTTCGCGGGCGAATACTACCGTACCGAGAACGCGACGATCTACGACCGGCCGGCGAGCGAGGTGCCGATCTACGTCGCCGCCGCGGGTGCCGTGGTCGCGCGCTATGCCGGGCGCGCGGGCGACGGGCTGATCTGCACCAGCGGCAAGGGTGCGGAACTCTACACCGACACGCTGCTGCCGAAGGTCGCGGAGGGGCTGGCCGAGGAGGTGGCGCGGCCGTTCGAGCGGATGATCGAGGTGAAGGTCTCCTTCGACACCGACCGGGCGCGGGCGATGGAGGACACGCGGCACTGGGCGGCGCTGGCGCTGGCGCCGGAGGAGAAGCATTCGGTCGAGGACCCGGTGGAGATGGAGCGCCTCGCCGCCGGCCTGTCGGCGGAGCGGGCAGCGAGCCGCTGGATCGTCTCGACCGACCCGGACGAGCATGTGGCGCGCATCCGGACGTATATCGAATATGGTTTCCGCCATCTGGTATTTCATGCCCCAGGCCCGGACCAGGGGCGCTTCCTGCGGCTCTATGGCGAGCAGGTGCTGCCCCGCCTGCGCGCGCTGCCGGAGGCCGCGCCGGGCGCATGACCGGCCGGCTCGACCTCGCCGCCATCCCCGGCCTCAAGCTCGTGGAGCCCGGCGACGACCTGGGCGCGCTGATCGCCGCGGCGTGCGCGCGCGCCGACCTGCCGCTGGCCTCCGGCGACGTGGTCGTGGTGGCCCAGAAGATCGTCTCGAAGGCCGAGGGGCGGCGCGTGGACCTCGCCGCCGTCGCGCCGTCACCGGACGCGATCCGGCTCGCCGCCGCGACCGGGAAGGACGCGCGGCTGGTGGAGGTGATCCTGCGGGAATCGGTGCGCGTGGTGCGCACCCGGCCGGGCGCGCTGATCGTGCAGCACCGGCTGGGGTTCGTCATGGCGCATGGCGGTGTGGATCAGTCCAACGTGGAGAAGGATTGCGCGCTGCTGCTGCCGGCGGACCCGGACGGCAGCGCGGCGGCGCTGCGGGCACGGCTGCGGGACCTCACCGGCGCCACGGTCGGCGTCGTCATCAACGACAGCGCGGGCCGGGCGTGGCGGCGGGGCACGGTGGGGATCGCGCTGGGCGCCGCCGGGCTGCCATCGCTGCTCGACCTGCGCGGCCGGCCCGACCTGTTCGGCCGCCCGCTGGAGGTGACGGTGGTGGGCTTCGCCGACGAGATCGCCGCCGCCGCCTCGCTGCTGATGGGGCAGGCGGACGAGGCGCGGCCGGTGGTGCGGGTGCGCGGCCTCGGCTGGTCCGCGCCGCCGCTGCCCGCCGCGGCGATCCTGCGGCCGGCGGCGGAGGACCTGTTCCGATGAGCGGCGGGAGCGTGGTCGCGCTCTCCGGCGGCATCGGGGGCGCGAAGCTGGCGCTGGGCCTGTCGCGCGTGCTGCCGCCGGAGGAGCTGCTGATCGTCGCCAACACCGGCGACGATTTCGAGCATCTGGGCCTGTCGATCTCCCCCGACCTCGACACGCTGATGTACACGCTCGCCGGCCTCGCCAACGCCGAGCTGGGCTGGGGGCGGCGGGACGAGACCTGGGCGTTCATGGACACGCTCGCGGCCATCGGCGGCGACACATGGTTCCGCCTCGGCGACCGCGACCTCGCCGTGCATGTCGAGCGCACGCGGCGCCTCGCCGCCGGCGAGCCGCTGAGCGCGATCACCGCCGAGCTGTGCACCCGCCTCGGCGTGCGCCCGCGCGTGGTGCCGATGAGCGACGATCCGGTGCGCACGCGGCTGCGCACGGAGGAAGGCTGGCTCGACTTCCAGCACTACTTCGTGCGCCTGCAATGCCGCCCGGTGGTGCAGGAGATCGCCTTCGCCGGTGCCGCGACCGCGCGGCCGCAGCCGGCGCTGCTGCACGCGCTGGGTGCCGAGGGGCTGCGCGCCGTGATCATCTGCCCCTCGAACCCGTTCATCAGCATCGAGCCGATCCTGGCGGTGCCCGGCCTGCGCCCCGCGCTGGCCGCCTGCCGGGCGCCGGTGATCGCGGTCTCGCCGATCGTGGGCGGGCGGGCGGTGAAGGGGCCGACGGCGAAGATGATGGCGGAGCTCGGCCTCGCGCCCAGCGCCGCGGCGGTGGCGGCGCGCTACCGCGACCTGCTCGACGGCTACGTGATCGACCACGACGACGCCGCGGCGGCGGGCGATCTCGGCCTGCCGGTCACCGTCACCGCGACCGTGATGACCACGCTGGCGGAGCGGGAGGCGCTGGCGCGGGCGGTGCTGGGCGCCGCCGATGCCCTCGGCGGCGATGCGGGCGCCTGACGCCTGGGCGGTCCTGCCGGTCAAGGAGTTCGCCGGCGCGAAGCAGCGCCTCGCGCCACTCCTGACCCCCGCGCAGCGCCGCGCGCTGGCGGCGGCGATGGTGGAGGACGTGCTGGCGGCGCTGGCGGGCGTGGCGGACCTCGCGGGCATCCTGGTGGTCACGCTGGAGCCGGTCGCCGCCGGCCTCGCGCGCCGCTACGGCGCCACGGTTTCGGAGGAAGGGGCACGCGACGGACACACCGGCGCCGTCGCCGCCGCGGCACGGGCGCTGGCGGGCGCGGGGCGGGGGACGATGCTGGCGCTGCCGGGCGACATCCCCGCCATCACCGCCGCCGAGGTTGCCGCGGCCCTGCGCGCGCACCGGCCGGCACCCGCGTTCACCATCGTGCCCTCGCACGACGAGCGCGGGTCCAACACAGTGATCTGCTCACCGCCGGAGGTGCTGCCGCTGCGCTTCGGCGACGACAGTTTCCTGCCGCACCTGGCGGCGGCGCGGGGGCGGGGGATCGAGCCGACGGTGCTGCGCCAGCCGGGGATCGCGATGGACATCGACCACCCGGCCGACCTCGCCGCCTTCCTGCGCACGGCGCCGGCGCCGCGCACCCGCACCCGCGCGCTGCTGGAGCAGCCGGGGTTCGCCGCGCCGCTCAGCCAGTTGTAGCGAGCGCGCGTCGGGCGGGCGGGGTCTGCACCACCGGCGCGAGCGGGGCGGCGGCGAAGGCGGCGGCGCGGCGTTCGGCCGAAACCGGGCGATAGAGCGTGTCGCGCTGCACGGGCTCGCGCCCCAGCGAGGCGATCAGCGCCTCCATGGCGGCGGGCGGAAACTCCTGCCCGTGCTCGGTGCCGGCGGCGCGCGAAATGCTCTCGTTCATCAGCGTGCCGCCGAGGTCGTTGGCGCCGGCCTGCAGGCACGCCGCGGCGCCCGCCGGCCCCATCTTCACCCACGAGGTCTGGATGTTCGGGATCAGCGGATGCAGCGCGAGCCGCGCCACCGCGTGCATCAGCACCGCCTCGCGATAGGTCGGCCCGCGCCGCGCGGCGCCGCGCAGATACATCGGCGCCTCCATGTGCACGAAGGGCAGCGGCACGAATTCCGTGAAACCGCCGGTCTCCGCCTGCAGGTCGCGCAGCGCCAGCAGGTGCCGCGCCCAGGCGTGCGGCGTTTCGACATGGCCGTACATGATCGTCGACGTGGTGCGCAGCCCGAGCCCGTGTGCCGCGCGCGCGACGCCGAGCCACGCCGCGGTGTCGAGCTTGTCCGGGCAGATGATGGCGCGCACGCCGTCGTCGAGGATTTCCGCCGCGGTGCCGGGCAGGGTGCCGAGGCCCGCGGATTTCAGCGCGGCGAGGAACGCGGGCACCGGTCGGCCGAGCGTCGCGGCACCCTGGGTCACTTCCAGCGGCGAGAAGGCATGGATGTGCATGCCCGGCACCGCCGCCCGGATCGCGCGGCAGATGCCGAGATAGGTCTCGCCCGTGTAGTCGGGATGGATGCCGCCTTGCAGGCATACTTCGGTGGCGCCGCGCGCCCAGGCCTCCTCGGCGCGGCGCACGATCTCCTCGATCGCGAGGTCGTACGGCGTGCCGCGCAGCGCCTCATGCGTGCGGCCCTTGGAGAAGGCGCAGAAGCGGCAGCGATAGGTGCAGATGTTGGTGTAGTTGATGTTGCGGTTGACCACGTAGCGCACGACATCGGCGCTGACCGCGCGGCGCAGCGCGTCCGCCGCGCCGATGACATGGCGGTAGTCGGCGTCGCGCGCCGCGAACAGGCGCACGATCTGCGCGGCATCGAGCCGCTCGCCCGCGCAGGCCTGGGCGACGATCCGCGTCAGCGCCGGATCGGCCGCGCGCGCGTACACCGAAGGCGCGGGGGGCGGGGCGGTGCGGCCGGGCGCCCAGTCGTCGTCGCGCGCCAGCCCCTCGGCGTCGCTCATCCGCCGCACGCGCGTCGCGATCTCGGGCGCGGCCCAGGTGGCGATGTCCTGCGCGTACGCCGGATAGACCGGCAGGCGGTTGACCAGCAGCTTCCCGGCCTCCGCGGTGCGCTGCGCGAGGGCCGCGATTTCCGGCCACGGCGCCTCGGGGTTCACGTGGTCCGGCGTCACCGGCGACACCCCGCCCCAATCGTTGATGCCGGCGGCGATCAGGCGCGGATAGACGCCCGGCGAGAGGTTGGGCGGCGCCTGGATGTTCATGTCCGCGCCCAGCACCAGCCGTGCCGCGGCGATGGTCCAGACGAGGTCGTCGGCGTCCGGCTCCGCCGCCCGCGCCATTTTCGTGCCCGGCTTGGCGCGGAAATTCTGGATGATGACTTCCTGGATGTGCCCGTGCGCCGCATGCAGGTCGCGGATGGCGTGCAGTGCCTCCAGCCGCTCCGCCCGCGTCTCGCCGATGCCGATCAGGATGCCGGTGGTGAAGGGGATGCGCAGCTCGCCGGCGAGCCGCAGCGTCGCCAGCCGCGCCGCCGGGTGCTTGTCCGGCGAGCCGTGATGCACGCCACCGGGGGCGCACAGCCGCTCGCTGACCGATTCCAGCATGATCCCCTGGCTCGCGGAGACGTCCCGCAGCGCCGCGAGGTCGGCGCGCGTCATCACGCCGGGATTGAGGTGCGGCAGCAGCCCGGTCTCGCGCAGCACCAGGGCCGCCATGGCGTGCAGATAGCCGAGCGTCGTCGCGTGCCCGAGCGCCGCCAGCGCCTCCCGCGCCGCGCGATAGCGCAGCTCCGGCTTGTCGCCGAGGGTGAACAGCGCCTCCGTGCAGCCGGCCGCGGCGCCGGCCCGGGCGATCGCCAGCACGTCCTCGGGCGCCAGATAGGGCGCGCGCGCAGCCCGCGGGGCCCTTGCGAAGGTGCAGTAATGGCAGACGTCGCGGCAGAGATGCGTGAGCGGGATGAAGACCTTGCGCGAATAGCTCAGCAGCCGCCCGTGGCCCCGGTCGCGCAGTTGCGCGGCGGCCGCGGTCAGTTCCGCCAGCGGCGCGCGCAGCAGCCACGCCGCGTTCGGATTCGGGAGGGGCGCGGCAGGGTTCGGCTTCGGCATGGCGACGGCGTTCAGGGTCGGGTCCTTTCGCTGGCGCGGCTTGCCTGCGCAGGCCGGCGCCGGCATCCTGCGAGAACACGCCGGCGGATACAATCTCGGGGGGGGGAGGCTTTCGTGCGCATCGGCTTCAACGCGCCCGTCGCAGGATCATTGTCGACGCCCGAGGCCCTGACGCGGATCGCGGTGGAGGGCGAGGCGATGGGGTACGACTACGCCGCGTTCAGCGACCACGTGGTGATCCCCACCGACATCCAGGCCCGCTACCCGTATTCCGACACCGGCGAGTTTCCGCAGGGCGCGCGCGGCGCCCGCCATGAACAACTCACGGCGATGATGTTCGTTGCCGCGAAAACCTCGCGGCTGCGGCTGGTCAGCTCCGTCATGGTGGTGCCGCACCGCCCGGCCGTGCTGACGGCGAAGATGCTTTCCACCATCGACGTGCTCTCCGGCGGGCGGCTGACCGTGGGCATCGGCGCCGGCTGGCTGAAGGAGGAGTTCGAGGCGCTGGGCCTGCCGCCCTATGCCGAGCGCGGCGCCGTCACCGACGAATACATCCGGGTGTTCCATGAATTGTGGACGAAGGACGATCCGCGCTTCGCCGGCAAATACGCGCAGTTTGAGAACATCACCTTCGCGCCGAAGCCGGCGCAGCGCCCGCACCCGCCGATCTGGGTGGGCGGCGAGAGCGGCCCGGCGCTGCGCCGCACGGCGCGGCTGGGCGACGGCTGGTACCCGATCGGCACCAACCCCGCCCACCGGCTGGACACGCTCGCCCGCTACCGCGCCGGGATCGCGCGGCTGCACGGGCTGATCGCCGAGGCGGGCCGCAAGCCGGCGGACGTGGCGCTGGTGTACCGCGTCGCACGCCACGGGACGGAGCTGCCGGCGAAGGCGGATGACGGCGACCGCCGCCTGTTCTCCGGCAGCCCGGCCGAGATGGCCGGCGACCTGCGCGACCTGCGGGCGCTGGGGGTCAGCGACATCGATTTTTCGTTCATCGCCGATACGGTGGAGGCGACGCTGGGCGGGATGCAGCGGTTTCGGGACGAGGTGGTGGCGCGGGTCTGAGCGCATGGGCGCGTGGCCGGCTTCAGAGCCGTGACTTGGTGACTGCGTCCGCTGCGGCCTCAAACCGCCATCATCAGAGCTAAAGCTCGATGTTCTGCGGCTCATTCCGCGTAGGTTTGGCTATGTTCAATCTTCTTAATGGATCGTGGTGCGGCGCCCGAAAACTTCCTGCTCGATGCGCTGGATGGCGATGCGCTCTTCGCCTTCGTAGATCGGCATAGCCGCCAAACGGTTTGCTGCTCGCTGGCGAACTCTGCGCGACACCGAGCTGTCCTTCTCCAACAAAGCTACCACCGCGCAGTCTGAACGGGCCTCATACGTCGCCGCCATCTGGGCGAGAACAGCCTCAAGCACGCGCTGTTCGCTCACTGCAAGAAAAACGGCTACCGGCGGCCGATCGGGCGCTTCAATCAGCAGATCTGCAGGTACGTCCACGCCCTGAGCCGGTAGCTGATCTTCATGCACAACCGCACGATCACCGATGGCCGCCTTAATCGCTTTTGCTGCATCTTCCCTGAAGGTGCCGTACACACGCTCGGGCTTAAGCAGGAGCAAGTCTTGCAGCCGCAGAAGGAGGGCGACGAATTGCAACGCCCTCTGTGGTACCGCGTCGGACACGAGCGGGAGTGTGCTCAACTCACCGGACTCGGCGTTGTAGCTCGCGCCGTACTCACTCAGCATTTGGGCGACTGCATCAGCCCTCGTCTGCGTTTCCAGATCGACGCCAGCCGCCTCGATCAACGGCATTGTCGTCCCATCGTCCTCAATGCGGTAGCGACCTGTCGCATCGGGGCCAACGATGTAGAAGCCGAGAGGCTCTCCGCCGGACATCGTGAAGCCCGTGCGGACGGCAAGACCGGCCGGAACATTCCGCACCGCCAGTTCATCACAGAAGGCTTTGCACAGGTCCTCTTTCATAGCGGCAAGATCCTATCCGCCGAGCGCACGCCGCAGCGGCAGCGTTCCGCCTGTTGCATGTAGTCGAAAGAAGTCCGCCGCGATAGTGAGCGCGATATCATCGCTCGTGACACGAAATTTCGTGTGACGATGAAAGGATCGTGCTCGTGGCAGACGCCTTTGCCACGGGCCGATCATAACACCCTGCGGGACCGCGAAAATATCTGCGCATGTCGCCGAGAGATGCCAGCCGGGATGCGTGCCGTGGAATTCGTAGGAAGCAAGCACACTCATGTCTCGCTCGCCCTCCAAAGCGAGTGTTGCGCGGTACTGCTCCTTGGCGATGCTGAACGCGAGCAGAAGGCGAAACTGACAATCGCACGCCCGAAAGCGGACAATCCGCCAACGATAGGCGCTTCCCAGGCGAAAGGAGTGCTGGCGACGTTTGGACAGCGGGAAGGCGGTGGTGGGCATCTGGCGGTCCTCCCACTTCCCCCAGTCAAGGGCGGTTTTCTCCGCTGCCAGAACGTCTTTGACACGCACCATTCCACCAACGTGCTCGTGCTGCCATCAGTGCGCAAGTATATCGCGTGGAACCGAAGCGCCAACGATTCCAAGCCTCGGTGGACGCTATTCAAGGCCACAGCTGTCCCACGATGCCGTCGCGGCCCGCCGCCGATTTGGCCGGCGCATATGGTCAACGAAGCGGATGAGGAGCCGTGGGACGCGTCGTGGGCCCGGCGTGCCGGGTCGAGATGGCCGGCGACCTGTGCGACCCGCACGTGCTCGATGCCAGCGACATCACTTGCTCGTTCCTCGCGGATACGGTGGGAGCGACGCTGACCGGCATGGTTCGCGCCAGATGCGGACACCCGTCCGTCCTCGCCCCGCCAACCAGCGGATGCCCCCACCTGTTCGAGCCTGGAGCCGGGCAGGAGCGAGACATAGAAGCGGACGGCCGCCTCCGCATCTTTTCCAAACCACAGGCAGGTGCTGACGTTCGACATCGCGATGTCCTCCATCCATCTCGGGTCCACCTTCGAGATGGGGGTCGCGCATCCGATTTTGACCATCACGGTCCCGGGCGTGCGCATCGGTGACTTGCGGCTGAAGGTCGCCCTACGCGCGGCTATGGGCACGCACCGGCGACCGCAGCACGCCCGTGCCCCACAGCGTGGTCGCGGCCAGCAGCAGCGGGGCGAAGCAGATCAGGCAGACGATCTTCCAGCCATAGCCGATCAGCAGGCTGCCGGACAGGAACGAGCCCACCACCATCGAGCCGAACACCGCGAAGTCGTTCATGCTCTGCACGCGCGTCCGCTCCTCCGGCCGGTAGCAGTCGAGCACCATCGCGGAGGCGCCGACGAAGCCGAAGTTCCAGCCCAGGCCGAGCAGGACCAGCGAGCCCCAGAAGTGCCAGACATTCAGGCCGGAGAGGCCCGCCAGCGCGGCGCAGGCGGTGATGGCGAGGCCCGCGGCCACCACCTTCGGCGCGGTGAAGCGGGCGATGAACCAGCCGGTGACGAAGGACGGGCCGTACATGGCCAGCACGTGCCACTGGATGCCGAGATTCGCGTCGGCCTGCGGCAGGCCGCACAGCCGCATCGCCAGCGGGGCCGAGGTCATCAGCCAGTTCATGGTGAAGTAAGAGATGACGCCCGCCATCAGCGCCGCGATCAGGCGCGGCTGGCGCAGGATCTCGGTCAGCGGCCGGCCCGCCCGCTCGCCGCCCCGCGCGGGCCGGGGCAGCCGCACCCCGGACAGCACGATCCCCGCGAGCACGGCAACGCCCGCCTGGGCGAGATAGGTCGCCGCGAACAGGTAGGGCGGCCAGAGATCCATCGTATGGGTCACGAGCTGCGGCCCGATGACCCCCGCGAACAGCCCGCCGGCCATGACGAAGGAGAGGGCGCGGGCACGGCGCTCGGCCGGGGTGCAGTCCGCGGCGGCGAAACGCAGGCTGACGGTGACGGCCATGTAGGCGCCGCCCATGAAGGTCGCGAGGCAGAACAGCCAGAACGAGCCGAGCAGCATCGCCGCCGAGGCCAGCAGCCCCACCAGCACGCCGCACCCCGTGCCGAGCAGAAACACCGTCCGCCGGCCGAACCGCTGCGCCAGCGCCCCGGCCGGCAGGGTGGTCGCGGCGGTGCCGATGACGAACACCGTGATCGGCAGGGTCGCGAGCGCCTTGTCCGGTGCCAGCGTGTTCCCGACCACGGAGCCGGTGGCGAAGATGACGGAGGCGTTGGCCCCCGCCAGGGCCTGGGCAACGGCGAGCCGGGCGACGTTGCCCCGCTCGTTCGGCAAGCCCGTCACCGGCGCCGGATCGGCGGCCGCCGCCGCACGCTCATGGTTTCTCCGCGGTCGCCCGCACCCCGCCGATCCGGCGGTCGCACACGAGGTCGACGAAGCGGATGTAGGAGCGGTGGAAGGCATCGTGGCCCGCGGGCGTGCCGGTGGCCTCGGCCTCCTGCCGCATCGCCTGGTACATCGTCAGGCGCTGCTGCAGGATGGGCCCCCACGCCTCGGTCAGATCCTCCAGCGCGATCGCGCGGAACCCGGCGCGCGCCAGCAGGTC
>JAFKFJ010000320.1 GCA_017307335.1 Alphaproteobacteria bacterium
CCGCCGGGCGCGCTGTCGGTGGTGGCGCCTAGCGTCGCCCCATGGTCTTCGCGAACGCAGGCAGCCTCGGGGCCGTTCCCGGGCGACGGGACGAGCTGGTCGCGCACCTGACCCGCCGCAGCGATGTGCTGCGGGACCTCGGGTGCCGGCTCTACGAGGTGGGCGTGAACGACGACGAGCCGGACACGGTGTTCGTCGTGGAGCTGTGGGACAGCGCCGCAGCGCATCGGGGCTCGCTGCAGCATCCCGACGTGCAGGCCGCGATCGAGGGCGAGGACGACCGGGTGCGCAGCCTCGCCTCGGTCCGCCGCCAGCGCGAGCGCGAGCGGCGGCAGGCCGAGCTGGAGCGGCTGCGCTCGGATCAGGTGAAGGTCGTGCGCGAGGTCGTGCTCCCGGACAGCATCACCGTCCAGGAACTGGCCAACCGCATGGCCACCCGGGCGCCCGACGTCATCAAGACGCTGATGCGCATGGGCGTGATGGCGACGATCACTCAGACGCTCGACGCCGACACGGCCGAGCTCGTGGTGCAGGAATTCGGCCACCGGGTGAAGCGCGTTTCGGAGGAGGACGTCGAGCTGGGCCTGATCGGCGCCACCGACGCCGCGGCGGAGCTGCTGACTCGCCCGCCGGTGGTCACCGTGATGGGCCATGTCGATCACGGCAAGACCTCGCTGCTCGATGCGCTGCGCGCCACCGACGTCGCGGCCGGGGAGGCCGGCGGCATCACGCAGCATATCGGCGCCTATCAGGTGGAGCTGGCCACCGGCGACCGCATCACCTTCATCGACACGCCGGGCCACGAGGCGTTCACCGCGATGCGGGCGCGGGGCGCGAGCGTCACCGACATCGTGGTGCTGGTGGTTGCCGCCGATGACGGCGTGATGCCGCAGACCATCGAGGCGATCCAGCACGCCCAGGCGGCCCACGCGCCGATCATCGTCGCCATCAACAAGATGGACAAACCCGACGCGCGGCCCGAGCGGGTGCGGCAGGAACTGCTGAGCCACGGCATCGTCGTCGAGGCAATGGGCGGCGAGACGCAGGATGTCGAGGTCTCGGCGCTCAAGCGCACCGGGCTCGACAAGCTGGCCGAGGCGATCCTGCTGCAGTCCGAGATCCTCGATCTGCGCGCGAACCCCGAGCGCGCGGCCGAGGGCACGGTGATCGAAAGCCGGCTGGATCGCGGCCGCGGTCCCGTCGCGACCGTGCTGGTGCAGCGCGGCACGCTGCATCAGGGCGACATCGTCGTGGCCGGCGCGGAGTGGGGCCGGGTGCGCGCGATGCTCGACGACAAGGGCCGCCAGCTCAAGGACGCCGGGCCGTCGATGCCGGTGGAGATCCTGGGCCTTGCCGCGGTGCCGGTGGCGGGCGAGCCGTTCGTCGCGGTGGAGAGCGAGGGCCGGGCGCGCGAGATCAGCGAGTTCCGGCAGCGCAAGATCCGCGAGAAGGCGGCCGGCGCCGTCTCCGCGGCGCGGGGCGGGACGCTCGACCAGATGCTGGCGCGCATCCAGGCCGGCGAGCAGAAGGAAGTCGCGGTCCTGATCAAGGCTGACGTGCAGGGCAGCGCCGAGGCGATCCAGGCGACGGTGCAGCGGCTCGCGACCGACGAGGTGAAGGTGCGCGTCGTCCTCGCTGGCGTGGGGCAGATCACGGAAAGCGACGTGCAGCTCGCCCGTGCGTCGAACTCGGTGATCGTCGCGTTCAACGTGCGCGCCACCGCGCAGGCGCGCGACCTTGCCCAGCGCGATGGCGTCGATATCCGCTACTACTCGATCATCTACGAGTTGGCGGATGACATCGAGAAGCTCGTGCGCGGCAAGACCGCGCCCAAGGCGCGCGAGAAGTTCCTCGGCTACGCCGAGGTGCGCCGCGTGTTCCAGATCACCAAGGTCGGCACGGTCGCCGGCTGCATGGTGACCGACGGCTTGGTGAAGCGCGGCGCAGGCGTGCGCGTGCTGCGCGACAACGTGGTGATCCATACCGGCGAGCTCACGCAGCTCAAGCGCTTCAAGGATGACGTGCGGGAAGTGGCGCGCGGCTATGAATGCGGCCTTTCCTTCGCCAACTTCCATGATCTGCACGAGGGCGACGTGGTCGAGTGCTACGAGACGGAGCTGGTCGCGGCGTGAAGCCCGGCGCCGTGCGCCAGCCCGCGAAGCCGCCGAGCCAGCGCCAGCTCCGCGTGGCGGAGGAGATCCGCCACGTGCTCGCCGGCGTGTTCGCCCGCGGCGAGATCCGCGACCCCGCGCTTGCCGATGTTACGATCACGGTGACGGAGGTGCGCATGAGCCCCGACCTGCGCCGTGCGACCGCGTTCGTCACCCGTCTCGGCCGGTCCGACATCGCCGAGAAGCTGCCGGCGCTGCGCCACGCGGCGCCGTTCCTTCGCCGGGCGGTCGCCGAGGCACTGCGACTGCGCCACGCGCCGGAGATCGACTTCACGGCGGACACCAGCCTCGACTACGCGATGCACGTCGATGCGCTGCTGCGGGCACCGGAGGTGCGGCGGGATCTCGCGTGAGCCCGGGGCTGCGCGGCCGCCTCTTGCCGCATGGCGCGGCGGCGGGCATGATTCGTTGCACCGCGGTCGGGCAGCGGCCCATTCCTGTCTTTTCGCTGCCAGCCTGAAAGGATGGTCGGATGCTCCTTGTGGTGCCGAAGGAACGGCGCGCGTTCGAAACGCGCGTGGCCGCCACGCCGGAGACGGTAAAGAAGCTGACCGGCCTCGGGCTGACCGTTGCGGTGGAGAGCGGGGCCGGCCTCGCCGCCGCGATCTCCGACGCCGACTACCTGGCCGCGGGCGCCGAGATCACGCCTGATCCGGCCACGACCTTCGCCAATGCGAACATCGTCTTCGCGGTGCAGGCGCCGCCGGCCGAGACGCTGGCCCTGATCCCGCGCGGCGCATTGCTGGTCTGCATCGCCAATGCCTTCGCCGACCCCGACCTCGTGCCGGCGCTCGCGCACGGCGGCATCGACTGCGCCGCGATGGAACTGCTGCCGCGCATCACCCGCGCGCAGGCGATGGACGTGCTGTCGAGCCAGGCGAACCTCGCCGGGTATCGCGCGGTGATCGAGTCCGCCGCGGCGTTCGAGCGCGGCTTCCCGATGATGATGACGGCCGCGGGGACGGTGCCGCCGGCGCGCGTGTTCGTCATCGGTGCCGGGGTCGCCGGCCTGCAGGCGATTGCCACCGCGCGGCGGCTCGGCGCGATCGTGTCGGCGACCGATGTGCGCCCGGCGGCGAAGGAGGAGATCAAGTCGCTGGGCGCGAGCTTCGTCGGCGTCGAGGACGCGGAGACCGCGGCGCAGACCGGCGCCTATGCGCGCGAGATGAGCGATGCGTTCCGCCAGAAGCAGGCGGAGCTGATGGCCGCGACGGTGGCCAAGAACGACATCGTCATCTGCACGGCACTCGTCATGGGCCGCAAGGCGCCGGTGATCGTCACCGAGCCGATGGTCGCCTCCATGAAGGCGGGCAGCGTGATCGTGGACCTCGCCGCCGATTCCGGCGGCAACTGCGCGGCGACGCGGCCCGGCGAAAGCTTTGTCACCGCCAACGGGGTGCGCGTGGTGGGCTGGCACAACTGGCCCGGCCGCATCACCGTCGCGGCGAGCAACCTCTATGCGCGCAACCTGCTGACGTTCCTCACCACGTTCTGGGACAAGGACGCGAAGGCGCCCGTGCTCCCGGATGGCGACGAGATCGTCAAGGGCACGCTGCTGACGCGCGGCGGCACCGTCGTGCATCCGCAATTCGCGCCGAGCCAGGCCGCCTGATCCGGAGCAACCGAGAGCATGAACCCCGCGCAACTGGCCGATCAGGCCACCGAACTCGCCCACCGGGCCGCCGTGCTCGCCGAGCAGGCGCACGCGATGGCGGTCGCCGCCGGCCCGGTCGTGGAGGTCGTGCAGCCCTTCATCTTCCTGCTCGCGATCTTCACCATGGCCTGCTTCGTCGGCTACTACGTGGTGTGGAACGTCACCCCGGCGCTGCACTCGCCGCTGATGGCCGTGACCAACGCGATCTCCTCGGTGATCGTGGTGGGCGCGATGCTGGCGGCGGGGCTGGCGGTGTCGGGCTGGGCCGCCGGCTTCGGCTTCATCGCGGTCACGCTGGCAAGCGTGAACATCTTCGGCGGCTTCGTCGTCACGCAGCGCATGCTGCAGATGTTCAAGAAGAAGCAGTGAGGCGGCCGCGATGCCCGCGTCCTTGACCGCGCTCGCCTACCTCATCGCCGCCGTCCTGTTCATCCTGGCGCTGCGCGGGCTGTCGCACCCGGAGACGTCCCGGCGTGGCAACATGATGGGCATGACCGGCATGGCGATCGCCATCGTCGCCACGCTCGCGCATGCCAACATGTTCGCGATCGGCTACGGGCTGATCGTGCTCGGCATTCTGATCGGCGGCGCGGTCGGCTGCTTCATCGCGCTGCGCATCCAGATGACGGCGCTGCCGCAGCTCGTCGCCGCGTTCCACTCGCTTGTCGGCCTCGCGGCCGTGTTCGTCGCCGCAGCGGCGCTGAACGCACCGGAGGCGTTCGGCATCGGCACCGCCGGCCACGTGCATCTGCAGAGCCTGATCGAGATGTCGATCGGGCTCGCGATCGGCGCCATCACCTTCTCGGGCTCGGTGATCGCCTTCGCCAAGCTGCAGGCGCTGATGAAGGGCGCGCCGATCACCTTCCCGCTTCAGCACCCGCTGAACGCGGCGCTCGGCGCGCTGCTCGTGCTGCTGATCATCATCTTCGTCGCCACCGGCAGCCAGGTCGTGTTCTGGCTGATCGCGGCGCTGGCGATCGTGCTCGGCTTCCTGCTGATCATCCCGATCGGCGGCGCCGACATGCCGGTGGTCGTATCGATGCTGAACAGCTATTCCGGCTGGGCGGCGAGCGGCATCGGCTTCACGATCCAGAACCTGGCGCTGATCATCACCGGCGCGCTGGTGGGCGCCTCCGGCGCGATCCTGTCCTACATCATGTGCAAGGGCATGAACCGCAGCATCTTCAACGTGCTGCTGGGCGGCTTCGGCACCGAGAGCGGCGGCGCCGCGGCGGCCGCGGGCGCGCAGGACCGCACGGTGAAGAGCGGCGCCCCGGAGGATGCGGCGTTCATCCTGCGCAACGCGGCCAAGGTGATCGTGGTGCCCGGCTACGGCATGGCGGTGGCGCAGGCGCAGCATGCGCTGCGCGAGATGGCGGACGTGCTGAAGAAGGAGGGGGTGGAGATCAAGTACGCCATCCACCCGGTTGCCGGCCGCATGCCCGGCCACATGAACGTTCTGCTGGCCGAGGCGAACGTGCCGTACGACGAGGTGTTCGAACTCGAGGAGATCAACCACGAATTCAGCACCGCCGACGTCGTGTACGTGATCGGCGCCAACGACGTGACCAACCCGGCGGCCAAGACCGACCGCACGAGCGCGATCTACGGCATGCCGATCCTGGAGGTGGACAAGGCGCGCACCGTGCTGTTCGTGAAGCGCTCCATGGCGTCGGGCTACGCCGGGGTGGAGAACGAGCTGTTCTTCCGGCCGAACACGATGATGCTGTTCGGCGATGCGAAGAAGGTGACCGAGGGGATCGTCAAGGCGCTCGCGCACTGAGGAGCCCTCACCCCGGCCCTCTCCCGCAAGCGGGAGAGGGAGAAGCGAGCCCCCTCCCGCTTGCGGGAGAGGGTGGCGCGAAGCGCCGGGTGAGGGGGGCCTCGGTCGCTTGCCGCGGGCGAACCCCAACCCCATACTGCTGGCATGCACGATGCGGTGCGCGTGACGCTCAACGGGGAGAGGCGGGAACTGGCCGGGCCGGTCTCCGTCGCGAACCTGCTGGCGCAGATCGGGCTCGACATGCGCAAGGTCGCCGTCGAGCGCAACGAGGAGATCGTGCCGCGCTCCCGCTACGGCGCAACGTGGCTCGCCAGCGGCGACGCGCTGGAGATCGTGCACTTCATCGGAGGGGGGTGAGATGGACCAGACCCCGAACCTGGCCGATACCGACGACACCTGGACCGTGGCCGGGCGGCGCTTCCGCTCACGCCTCGTCGTCGGCACCGGCAAGTACAAGGATCTTGAGGAGACGGCGGCAGCGATCGCGGCGAGCGGGGCGGAGATCGTCACCGTCGCAGTGCGGCGCGTGAACCTCTCCGATCCGGGCGCGCCGATGCTGCAGGACTACGTCGACCCCAGGCGCTACACCTACCTGCCCAACACCGCCGGCTGCCACACCGCCAAGGATGCCGTGCGCACGCTGCGCCTCGCGCGCGAGGCCGGCGGGTGGACGCTGGTGAAGCTGGAAGTGCTGGGGCCGCCGCCGCATCTCTATCCGGACATGGCGGCGACGCTGGAGGCGGCTGAGGCGCTGATCCGCGACGGGTTCGAGGTGATGGTCTACTGCGCCGACGACCCGGTGGCGGCGAAGCGGCTGGAGGAGCTGGGCTGCGTCGCGGTCATGCCGCTCGGCGCACCGATCGGCTCTGGCTTGGGCATCCAGAATGCCGCGATGCTCTCGCTGCTGATCGAGCAGGCGCGGGTGCCGCTGCTGGTCGATGCCGGCGTCGGCACCGCCTCCGATGCCGCGATCGCTATGGAGCTGGGCTGCGACGCGGTGCTGCTGAACTCGGCCATCGCGCATGCCGCCAACCCGGTGCGCATGGCGCGGGCGATGAAGCTGGCGGTCGAGGCCGGGCGGCTCGCGCACCTGGCCGGGCGGATGCCGCGCCGCATGGGCGCCGACCCGTCAAGCCCGCTCACGGGGCTGATCCGCTAGACGCCCTGGGCGGGCCTCCTTCGCTTGCCGTTCCGCTTCCTTAAACTACTTTCACGTGGCGCCGCGTGGCGCACGGAAAAAGGGGGCGTGATGCTCGCAGCCCGGCTGGCCTCGGTGTTTGCGCGCCGGGGCGTACACTACGGCTGGGCCGTGGTGGCGGTGACGTTCCTGGTGATGCTTTCCACCGCCGCCGCCATGGGCATGCCCGGCGTGCTGCTGCGCCCGCTGACGCATGATTTCGGCTGGAGCAACGCCGCCGTCTCCGGCCCGCTCTCGCTCCGGCTGCTGCTGTATGGGCTGATGGCGCCGTTTGCCGCGGCGCTGCTGCAGCGTTACGGCGTGCGCAGGACCGTCGCCGTCGCGATGCTGCTGATCGTGGGTGGCATCCTGCTGGCCACGGCCATGACGGCGCTCTGGCAGCTCTGGCTGACCTGGGGGCTGCTCGTGGGCCTCGGCACCGGCCTGACCGCCATGGTGCTCGGCGCCACCGTCTCCAACCGCTGGTTCACCGCGCGGCGCGGGGTGGTGATGGGGCTGCTGACCGCGAGCGCCGCCACCGGCTCCCTCATCTTTCTGCCGCTAGCGGCCTGGCTTGCGCAGCACTACGGCTGGCGGGCGGCGCTGCTGCCCGCGGCCGCGGCCTGCGCGATTGCCGGCGTGCTGATGCTGCTGTTCGGCCGCGATCATCCCGGCGAGCTGGGCCTGCCCTCCTACGGTGAGCGTACGGTCGCCCCGCCCCCTGCGCGGGGCGGCAACGCGGCGCGGCTCGCGGTCACGACACTGCTCGAAGTGGGAAGGACGCGCGCCTTCTGGCTGCTGTTCTTCACCTTCTTCGTGTGCGGGCTCTCCACCAACGGGCTGATCGGCACCCATTTCATCCCGCTCTGCCAGGACTTCGGCATGGCGGAGGTGGCGGCGGCGAGCGTGCTGGCGATGATGGGCGCGTTCGACTTCGTGGGCACGATCGGTTCCGGCTGGCTCTCGGACCGCTTCGACAGCCGGCGGCTGCTGTTCGCGTATTACGGCCTGCGCGGCCTGTCGCTGCTGGCGCTGCCGTTCTCGACCTTCTCGGTCTATGGGCTCACGGTGTTCGCGGTGTTCTACGGGCTCGACTGGATCGCGACGGTGCCGCCCACGGTGCGGCTGTGCGCGCAGAAGTTCGGACGCGAGCGGGCGGCGCTGGTGTTCGGCTGGGTGTTCACCGCGCACCAGCTCGGCGCCGCGGTGGCGGCCCTTGGCGGCGGCGTGTCGCGCGACGTGCTGCTGAGCTACGTGCCGGCGTTCATGATCTCGGGCGCCTTCTGCCTGCTCGCGGCGCTGGCGGCGATCGCGCTGCCCCGCGCCCAGCCGCCGGGCCGGACGGTGCCGGCGACCGCGGCCGCGGCGGCGGCCTGAGCGCGGTGCTGATCTGGATCATCCTCCTGGTGCTGCTGGCGGCGTTGACTGGCACGGCCGGCTACACCGGCCTGATGGTCTCGCTGATCGGGCTGCTGCACAGCCTGTTCGCGATCCTGCTGATCCTGATCGTGCTGTCGGTCGCGTTCGTCGCACTCGGCCGGCGCTGACGCGTCGAAATCCGGGGCGTCAATCGTCCCCGACGTCAATCGTCCCCGACGTCAATCGTCCCGGACGTCAATCGTCCCGGACGTCAATCGTCCCGGACGTCAATCGTCGGGGTCGGTGCCGCCCCGGTCGCGGCGCGGGTCGAGCGCACGCCAGTCGCGCTCGTCCGTCCCCGCCGGCCGGTCGGCGAAGTCGGCAAGCTCGGTGCCGCTGCGCCATCCGTCGTCGCCGGCATCGACCACCTCCGCGTCCTCGCCGAATGCGAACCACGCATCCAGCACCTCGCGCAGCGACAGGCCCGGCGCGCGGCAGCGTTCGACGCTGTCGCGCACATAGGCGCGGGCGAACGCATTGGCGTGCATGAGGGTCGCGAATCCGCCCACCTCCTCGACGACGTTGTCTTCGGCGCCGCCCGAGAGGTCGAGGATGCGCACCCGCCATCCGCCGGGCGGCGCGAACAGGTTTTCCGCGTCCCGCCCGCTCATGCGATGAGGCCGGTGAAGCCGTTGGTGATCGGATAGCGGCGGTCGCGGCCGAAGGCGCGCGGCGTGATCTTCACCCCGGGCGGTGCCTGCCGGCGCTTGTATTCGGCGCGGTCGAGCATCCGCCACACGCGCAGCACCGTCGCCCGGTCGTGACCGAGGGCGACCAGCGCATCCACGCTCTGCTCGCCCTCCACCAGTTCGGCGAGGATCGCGTCGAGCACCTCGTAGGGCGGCAGCGTGTCCTGGTCGGTCTGGTTCGGCTTCAGCTCGGCGGTGGGCGGCTTGCTGATCACGCGCGCCGGCATGACCGGCCCCGCGGGGCCCAGCGCGTGCGGGGGGACGTGCGCGTTGCGCCACTGCGAGAGCGCGAACACCGCGGTCTTGTAGACGTCCTTCAGCACCGAGAACCCGCCGCACATGTCGCCGTAGAGCGTTGCATAGCCCACCGACATCTCGCTCTTGTTGCCGGTCGTCAGCAGCATGTGGCCGAACTTGTTGGAGATCGCCATGAGGATCAGGCCGCGCGCGCGCGACTGGATGTTTTCCTCCGTGATGTCCGCCTGCCGGCCCTCGAAGATCGGCGCCAGCGCCTCGGCGAAGGCCGCCATCGCCCCGGTGATCGGCACCGTGTCGCAGCGGATGCGGAGCATGCGGGCGACCTCCGCGGCGTCCTCCAGGCTCTCGCGGCTCGTGTACGGGCTCGGCAGCATGAAGGCGCGCACCTTCTCCGGCCCCAGCGCATCCACGGCGATCGCCGCCGAGAGTGCGCTGTCGATGCCGCCCGAGAGGCCGAGGATGATGCCGGGGAAACGGTTCTTCCGCACGTAGTCGGCGAGGCCGAGCATCAGGCTGCGGTAGATCAGCTCCAGCCGGTCGGGCTCCTCCGGCAGCGGCTGCGGTGCGCAGACCATGCGCTCCCCCTCGCGCCGCCACGCGGTGAGGGTCACGCTCTCCTCGAAATAGGGCATCTGCACGGCAAGGCTGCGATCGGGGTTGAGAACGAAGCTCGCCCCCTCGAACACCAGCTCGTCCTGGCCGCAGACCTGCGCGCAGAACACGAAGCCGAGGCCGGTCTCCACCACCCGCCGGATCGCGAGCTGCAGGCGGTGTGCCTGCTTGTCCATCTCATAGGGGCTGCCGTTGATCGAGAGCAGCAGCTCGGCGCCGCTCTCGGCCAGGGTTTCCGGCACCGCCGGGAACCACCAGTCCTCGCAGATCATGAGCCCGAGCCGCACGCCGCGGAAGGCGACGGGGCCGGGCGCGGGGCCGGCGTCGAACACGCGCTTGTCGTCGAACACGCCGTAGTTCGGCAGCTCGTGCTTGGCGCGGCGGGCGATGATGCGGCCGCCGTCGAGCACGAAGGCGGCGTTGAAGATGCGCGTGCCCTCGCGCCATGGGCTGCCGACGATCAGCCCCGGGCCGCCGTCGGCCGTGGCGGCGGCAAGCTCGGCGATTGCCTCCTCGCAGGCGGCGACGAAGGCGGGCTTGCGCACCAGGTCCTCTGGCGGATAGCCGCCGATCGAGAACTCCGGCGTCACGACGAGGTCGGCGCCCAGGCGCGCGCCCTCGGCACGGGCGCGGCGGATGCCGGCGAGGTTGTGGCGCACGTCGCCCTCGTGCGGATTGAGCTGGGCGAGCGCGATGCGCAGCGTGTCGGACATGGCCATAGATTAGGTGGGTTTGCCCCACCCGACCACCGCCGCGCGGTGCGCGGGGCGAGGGGCTGTCGCGGGCCGCGCGCGGCCTTACATGCGGTATGAGAAGGAGCCCGGGCGGATGGACGCGACACTGCTGCATCGCGGGTCGATCACGGTGTTTGATTTCCGCTGCGACGCGGGTCCCGCCGATCCGGCGTTCCCGGAGCAGCACGAGGTCCATTCCATCTCCTATGTCCGCCGCGGCAGCTTCGGTTACCGCGGCGCCGGCGGTGCATCCGAGCTGGTCGCGGGCTCGGTGCTCGTCGGCCGTCCCGGCGACGGGTTCGTCTGCACGCACGAGCACCATGCCG
>JAFKFJ010000321.1 GCA_017307335.1 Alphaproteobacteria bacterium
CGCGCATTGAGGTAGTTGCCGGCCTGCTCCAGCGCCGAGGGCGGCAGGCCGGGCGGGATCTCCATCACCCGGTTCTCCACCTGCCCGTCGGCGGTCACCAGGATCACGAGCGCGCGGCCGGAGCCGAGCGGCACGAACTCGATGTGCCGCAGCGCGCCCTCGCCCTTCGGCGCAAGCACGAGCCCGGCCGCGGCCGAGAGCCCCGACAGCATGCTCGATGCCTCGGCAAGCGTCGCCTCCAGGCTGCGGCCCGCGGTCGCGAGCGCGGCGCCGATCGTCTCGCGATCCTCCAGGCCCAGTTCGCCGAATTGCAGCAGCCCGTCGACGAACAGGCGCAATCCCTGCTCGGTCGGCAGCCGCCCGGCCGAGGTGTGCGGCGCGAACAGCAGCCCTGCCTCGGTGAGATCGGCCATCACGTTGCGGATGGTCGCGGGCGAGAGATTGAGCGGCAGGCGGCGCGAGAGCGTGCGGCTGCCGACCGGCTCGCCGGTCTCGACGTATTGCTCCACGATCTCACGCAGGATCGCAGCCGAGCGCGCGTCCAGCCCCGGCGCGGTGGGCCGGGCGGCGGCGAAGCCGCGGGGCGGGGGCAGGGAATGGTCCATCATCGTCCATCCACGGACACAGAACGTGGGCAGCCGGCGGCCCGGATCAACGGCGCACTCTTGCCGGGCACAGTCTTGCGGATCGGGCGGGGCGACGCCATAGCGGGGCGCACACGCCAACAGAAAGGCAGGCCCGCATGCGCCCATCCGGCCGCGCGCCCGACGCGCTGCGCGAGGTTTCGCTCACTCCCGGCTTCGCCCGCCACGCCGAGGGCTCCTGCCTCGCGCGCATGGGCGGGACGGAGGTGCTCTGTGTCGCGAGCGTGGAGGGGCGGGTGCCACCGTTCCTGCGCAATTCCGGCCAGGGCTGGATCACCGCGGAATACGGCATGCTGCCCCGCGCCACCCACACCCGCGGCGAGCGCGAGGCGGCGCGCGGCAAGCAGTCCGGCCGCACGCAGGAAATCCAGCGCCTGATCGGCCGCAGTCTGCGCGCCGTGGTCGATCGCGCGGCCCTGGGGGAGATGACGATCACGCTCGACTGCGACGTGCTCAACGCCGACGGCGGCACGCGCTGCGCCGCCATCACCGGCGCCTGGGTGGCCCTGGCACTCGCCCTGCGCCACCTGCAGCGGATGAATGTGCTCAAGGGCGCCCCGCTGGTAGGGCAGGTCGCGGCCGTCTCCTGCGGGATCGTGGGCGCGCAGCCGGTGCTCGACCTCGACTATGCCGAGGACTCGGCGGCCGAGGCGGACGCCAACTTCGTGCTGACCGCCGCCGGCGGCATCGTGGAGGTGCAGGCGACGGCGGAGCGTGCGCCGTTCTCCGAGGGCGAGCTGAGTGCCCTGCTGGGGCTGGCGCGGCGCGGGACGGAGCGGCTGTTCGCGCTGCAGCGCGCAGTTGTGGAGGCGTGACGGTGGTACGCCGGCTCGCCGCCGGGACGCGCCTCGTCATCGCCACGCACAATCGCGGCAAGCTGCGCGAGATCGCCGACCTGCTTGCCCCGCACGGCGTCGGCGCGGTCTCGGCGGGGGAGCTGGGCCTGCCGGAGCCGGAGGAGACCGCGGCCGATTTCGTCGGCAACGCGCGGCTGAAGGCGCATGCCGCCGCGTCGGCCGCCGGGCTGCCGGCGCTGGCCGACGACTCCGGCCTCTGCGTCGCGGGGCTGGGTGGCGCGCCCGGCGTCGTCTCGGCGCGCTGGGCGGGGCCGGAGAAGGATTTTTCGGCCGCCATGGCGCGGGTGCAGCGGGAGCTGGGCGCTCACCCCGACCGGCGGGCCGCCTTCGTCTGCGCGCTTGCCCTGGCATGCCCGGACGGGGATTGCGCGACGTTCTACGGCCGCGTCGAGGGCATGCTGACCTGGCCGCCGCGCGGGGCGGGCGGTTTCGGCTACGACCCGATGTTCGTGCCCCTCGGTCGCGCCGAGACGTTCGGGGAGATGGCGCCGGACGCGAAGCACGCCATCAGCCACCGCGCGCGGGCCTTCGCCCAGTTCGTCGCCGCCTGCCTCCCCTGACGCCGCGGGTCAGGCGCCGAGCAGCGCCGCCGCGCGGCGGAGGTCGGCCACGAACGCCGCATATTCGCGCCGCTTCGCCGCCGCGTCCGGCAGGCGCAGGAGGTACGACGGATGGACGGTCACCAGCGCGGTCGTGTCGCCGAGCGGAATCGGCCGGCCCCGTGTCCGGCTGATCGTGACCGCCCGCCGCAGCACCGCGCCGGCGGCCGTCGCGCCGAGCAGCACGGTCACGCGCGGGCGGATTTCCGCGCGCTCGATGTCGAGCCAGACACGGCAGGCGGTGATCTCGCCGCTGTCCGGCCGCTGATGCAGCCGGCGCTTGCCCTGCCGGGTGAACTTGAAGTGCTTCACGGCATTGGTGACATAGGCGCGGGCGCGATCGAGCCCGGCGGCCGCGAGGGCATGGTCCAGCACCTGGCCGGCCGGGCCGACGAACGGATGGCCCGCTTGGTCCTCCTGGTCGCCTGGCACCTCGCCGATCAGCATCAGCGGGGCATCGGCCGGGCCTTCGCCGAACACCGCCTGCGTCGCGTCCTGCCACAGTCCGCAGCGGCGGCATTCGGCCACCTGCGCGGCAGCCTCGGTTAGCGCCGCGCTCCATCCGGCGACGGCCTCCCGGGTCCTGGCGCGTTCCGCCATCCGGCGCCTCCTGCTGTGTGTTTCCTTTTTGTTCATGGGCACGAAGCCGAGGCTTGCAACCCCGCCTGGTTCGCTGCGTCCTGGTGACCGTCGCGAACGAGGGGGGACATTCGTGCGCAAGGCATTGCGTGTTGCGGGAGTTTCGCTGCTCCCGATTCTGGGCCTGGCCTGTGTCGCGGCCGAGCCGGCGCCACCGCCGCCCGCGTCGGCGCCCGCGCCGGCGCCGGCGCCGGATCAGGTGATCTCGGTGCTCGGCCTGGCGGCCAAGGCGAAGGCTCCGAAGGGCAGCGAGCCGGAGGAGGTCGGACGCATCGTGGACGTGCTCGTCGATGAGAAGGGCCATCCGACCGCCGCGGTGATCGACGTCGGCGGCTTTCTCGGCGTGGGCAACCGCAAGGTCGCGGTGGAGTGGGGCGCCCTGCGCTTCGTGCTCGGCAAGAACCCGGCGGCGGTGCTCGACGTGCCGCCCGACCGGATCAAGGGCGCGCCGGCCTACGACCCGGCCAAGCCGCTCGAGGTGCTTGGCCAGACCGGGGCGGAGGCCAAGCCCTGAGCCGCGGGGGGACGATGCCGCCTGCACCCGCGCCCTCGTCCCCGTCAGCGCCGGAGCCCGGGCTGCGCGCCCTCGACTGGCTCAACTTCTTCATCGCCAACCTGCAGACGGGGTTCGGCCCGTTCATCGCCGTCTATCTGACCGGCGACAAATGGACGCAGGGCGAGATCGGTGTCGCCCTGTCGGTGAACGCCGCGGTGACGATGCTGGCGCAGGTCCCGGCGGGCGGGTTCGTGGACTGGCTGCCGCAGAAGCGGCTGGCCGCCGCCATCGGGTTGTGCGCGGTCGCGATCAGCGCGGTGCTGCTGGCCCTGTTTCCCGCCAAGCTGCCGGTGCTGCTGGCGCAGGCGCTGCACGGTTTCTCGACCTGCATCCTCGTCCCGGCGGTCGCCGCGATCACCCTCAACCGGGTGGGACGGCAGGCCTTCGCCGAGCGGCTGGGGCGCAACGCCCGCTTCGCCGCGATCGGCAGCGCCGTGGGCGCGGCGATGATGGGGGCGGCCGGCACCTATCTTTCCAGCGACGCCGTGTTCTGGCTCGCGGCGGTCCTGACCCTGCCGGCGCTGCTCGCGGTGCAGGCGATGCCGCCGCGCAACCCGTCCGAGGACCAGGCGCTTGCCGCTGCCACCGAGCCGCCGGAGCGGCAGCGGGGGACGCTGCTTGTGCTGCTGGACCGGCGGCTGCTGGCCTTCGCCCTCTGCATCGTGCTGTTCCAGTTCGCCAACGCCGCCATGCTGCCGCTGGCCGGCACGGAAGTGACCCGCATGGCGGGCAGCGGTGCCAACCTGATCATCGCCGCCTGCCTGGTGGTGCCGCAGGCCGTCGTGGCCCTGTTCTCGCCCGGCGTGGGGCGCGCGGCCGAGCGCATCGGACGGCGCCGGGTCCTGCTGCTCGGCTTTCTAGCCCTGCCCGCGCGCGGGCTGCTGTTCGCGACCGTGGCGAGCCCGCCGCTGATCGTCGCGGCGCAGGTGCTGGATGGGGTCGGCGGCGCGGTCGTGGGCGTCCTGGTGCCGCTGGTGGCCGCCGACGTCACCCGCGGCACCGGACGGTTCAACCTCTGCATGGGCGTCATCGGGCTTGCGGTCGGGGTCGGCGCGACGCTCAGCACCACGGTCGCGGGCGAACTCGCGACCCAGTACGGCAGCAGCGTCGCCTTCCTCGCCCTCGCTGTCGCCGGGATGCTGGCCGTGGTTACGGTGCTGGTGGGCATGCCGGAGACCCGCCCAACCCCTCCGCCCTCGGTGACTGCACGCCCATCGCCTGACGCATGAACGCCCGCTTCAGCGGCGCCAGCCGGTGCACCGCGGCGATGCCGAGGTCGCGCGCGAGCCGCAGCGCGGCGCTGTGGTTGCTGAACAGCCGGTCGAGCACGTCAGTCGCGGCGAGCATCGCGAGATTGTCGGGCCGGCGCAGCGCCTGATAGCGCCGCAGCAGCTCAGGCGCTCCGGGGTCCTCGCCGCGCGCCACCGCCGCGATCAGCAGCTCCGCCAGCGCCGCCGCGTCGCGCAGGCCGAGATTGAGGCCCTGGCCGGCGATCGGGTGAATCCCGTGCGCCGCATCGCCGACCAGGGCCAGACGGGTGTCGAAGTAGCGATGCGCATGCATCGCGCCGAGCGGATAGCTCCAGCGCCGCCCGAGCAGCCGCACCGCCCCGAGATGGTCGCCCAGGCGCCGCGCCAGCTCGCGCGTGAACGCCGCGTCGGGCAGCGCCAGCAGCCGCGCGGCGGTTGCCCGGCGCTCGGTCCAGACGATCGCCGAGAGGTGCGGCGCCCCCGCGGTCGGCGCCATCGGCAACTGCGCGAGCGGGCCCGCCGGCAGGAAGTGCTCGAGTGCCACCGCATGGTGCGGCCGCTCGTGGCCGACCGCGCAGACGAGGCCGGTCTGGCCATAGTCGAAGCGGGTGAGCGGGATGCCTGCCGCCTGGCGCAGCGGGCTGTTGCGGCCCTCGGCCGCGACCACGAGCCGGCAGTGGATCTCCGGGCCGCCGGCGATGCGCACCACCGCCCCCTCGGCCGTGCGCGCGACCGTCGGCACGGCCGGGGCGAGGACGGTGATCGCCGGCTCGGCCGCCAGCCGCGCGTTCAGCGCCATGCGCAGGCTCCGCGCCTCCACCATCCAGCCGAACGCCTCCGCGCCCGCCTCCTGCGCCCCGAAATGCAGGAAGAGCGGCGAGGCGCGCCGGCCCACCCGGCCATCGGAGACGCGGATGCCGTGGATCGGGCCGGCCGGGTACGGCAAATGGTCCCACAGGCCGGCGGCCTGCAGAACGCCGCGCGAGCCCGCCGCGATCGCATAGGCGCGGCCATCGAAATCCGGGTGCTCCATCGGCGGCAGCGGTGCCCGGTCGATGACCGCGACGGGCAGGCCCGCCGCCGCGAGCCGGCAGGCGAGCACGCCGCCCACCGGTCCCGCGCCGATCACGCCCACCGCCGCTTCCACCCGCTCAACCATTCCCGCCGCTCACCCCGTGACGCGCCAGAGGACGCGCGGCTGGGCGGAATTGCAACCTGCTGCCCGCTGTTTGGGCATTTCGTGGCATCGGCGCCGCACCCGGGCCCCCGCGCCTCTGGCACGGTTTTTGGATCTCTGCTCCGCACTGCACCGCGAGCACTGTGCGAGTGGGGCGGACGGGGAGTTTTGGAGCAGGGGCTGCGACATGAAACTGATCATGGCCATCATCAAGCCCTTCAAGCTCGACGACGTGCGCGAAGCACTGACGCCGCTCGGCGTGCAGGGCCTGACCGTCAGCGAGGTGAAGGGGTTCGGGCGCCAGAAGGGCCAGACGGAAATCTACCGCGGGGCGGAATACCACGTGAACTTCCTGCCCAAGGTGAAGATCGAGGTCGCGGTGCCCGCCGACCTCGCCGAGCAGGTGGTCGAAGCGATCGTGAAGGCGGCCCATACCGGCAAGATCGGTGACGGCAAGATCTTCGTGATGGACCTCGAACGGGCGGTACGGATCCGCACCGGCGAGACCGATGCGCAGGCGCTGTAAGCCAATTCGCATCAGGAATAGTGGGGAACAACATAGAATGAAGAAGCCGATGCACCGCGCCAGCCTGGCGCGCATGAGTTTGGCGCGCATGAGTTTGGCGCGCGCGGGCCTGGCGTTGCTGCCGGTGATGCTGGCCTTCCCGGCGTTCGCGGAAGACCAGCCGGCCTCGACCGCGGCGCCGGCTGCGGCAGCCGCCGCGGCGGCGGTGACGAGCAAGCTCGACAGCGGCGACACCGCCTGGATGCTCGCCAGCACGGCGCTTGTGCTGATGATGACGATCCCGGGCCTCGCGCTGTTCTATGGCGGCATGGTGCGCAAGAAGAACATCCTTGCGACGCTGATGCAGTCCTTCGCGATCTGCTGCCTGATCACCATCACCTGGATGGTTGCCGGCTACAGCCTCGCCTTCACCAGCGGCACGCCGTACATCGGCGATCTGTCGCGCTTCTTCCTCTCCGGCTTCGGCGCGAACTGGGATCAGGCGTTCATCCTCGGCGGTTCCGTCCCGACGACGGTCCCCGAGAGCGTCTTCATGATGTTCCAGATGACCTTCGCGATCATCACCCCGGCGCTGATCGCGGGCGCGTTCGCCGATCGCATGAAGTTCTCGGCGATGTGCCTGTTCATGGTGCTGTGGTCGCTGTGCGTCTACTCGCCCATCGCGCACTGGGTGTGGAGCCCCACCGGCTGGCTCGGCTCGGGCGTGTTCGGCCTGCCGGGTGCCGCGGACTTCGCCGGCGGCACGGTCGTGCACATCAATGCGGGCATCGCCGGCCTCGTCGCCTGCCTCGTGCTCGGCAAGCGCGTCGGCTACGGCAGCGAGAACATGGCGCCGTTCAACGTCGGCTACGCCGTGATCGGCGCCTCGCTGCTGTGGGTGGGCTGGTTCGGGTTCAACGCGGGGTCGGCGGTTGCGGCCAACGGCCGCGCGGGCATGGCGATGACGGTGACGCAGATCGCCACCGCCGCCGCGGCGCTCGCCTGGATGTTCGCCGAATGGGGGACCAAGGGCAAGCCGAGCGTGCTCGGTGCCGCCTCCGGCGCGGTCGCCGGCCTGGTTGCGATCACCCCCGCTTCGGGCTTCGTGCTGCCCGGCGCGTCGCTGATCATCGGCATCGCGGCCGGCGTGATCTGCTACTGGGCGTCCACCAGCCTCAAGCACGCGCTGGGCTATGACGACAGCCTCGACACCTTCGGCGTGCACGGCATCGGCGGCATCGTCGGCGCGCTGCTGACCGGCGTGTTCGCCTTCGGTCCGTTCACCGCCACCAAGGACGCGCCCCAGGGCGTGAACATCGGCGGCATCGCGCAGTTCGAGGCGCAGGTGGTCGCGGTGCTCGCGACCCTGATCTGGAGCGGCGTGGTGAGCTTCATCCTGTTCAAGATCGTCGACGTCATCATCGGTCTGCGGGTGACCGAGGAAGAGGAAGTCGAAGGTCTCGACGTGGTGCTGCACGGCGAGCGGCTCGGCTAGCTGGCGTCCTCCTCACTGCCCCCTCTCCCTCCATGCGGAGGGAGAGGGGTTTTTGTTGCGGTCGTTGGGATCGGCGGCCGCGGCGTCTTGATCCAGGTCAATGGCCACCACGGTGCGGCAGCGGAAGGTCCTGCGCCGGAGGTGCTGCGCCATGACCGACGTCGTCCATGAAGCAATAAGTCCCGATGCGCTGGAAAGCCGCCTGCGCGCGATCGGCGCGGCGCGCTACCACGACCGCCATCCGTTCCATCGCCTGCTGCATGGCGGGCGGCTGAATTTCGCGCACGTGCAGGCGTGGGCGCCCAATCGCTACGTCTATCAGGCGGCGATCCCGCGCAAGGACGCCGCGTTGATCGCGCGGCTCGACGACCGCGCGCTGCGGCGCGAATGGGTGCACCGCATCCACGACCACGACGGCACTGGCGAGGATGATGGCGGAATCGAACGCTGGCTGAAGCTCACCGACGGCCTGCGGCTCGACCGCGCCTATGTGATCTCGCAGCAGGGCGCCCTGCCGGCGACGAAGTTCGCCGTCGAGGCCTATGTCCGCTTCGTCCATGAGCATTCGCCGCTGGAGGCGATCGCCTCTTCGCTCACCGAGCTGTTCGCGCCCGCGATCCATGCCGCGCGCATCGCGGGCATGCTGGCGCACTACGATTTCGTCAGCGAAGACCTGGTGGCGTATTTCCGCCGCCGGCTCGATCAGGCACCGCGCGACGCCGGCGTCGCGCTGGCGTACGTGCGTGCGAACGCCCGCACCGCCGAGGCACAGAACGCGGTGCTGCGCGCGCTGACCTTCAAGACGGAGGTGCTCTGGGCGCAGCTCGATGCGCTGCATTTCGCCTATGTCGATCCGGGATTGGTGCCGCCGGGCGCGTTCGATCCCGCGCGTCAGGCCAGTGCGTACTCGACCTCGGCCGTGTAGACCGACGCCTCCTTGCCGAGCTTCGAGCTGAACAGGGTGAAATGCTCGACCGGCACCGGCTCCGCGCGGAACAGGTTGTGGGCCTGCACGAAGCCGCCGAGTTTCGCCTCGGCCGCGTTGTCGAGCCGCGCCAGCGTCACGTGCGGGGCGAAGCGGCGGCGCTCCGGCTCCAGCCCGGCGCGCTGCAGGGCGGTCTCCACCTTGCTCTGCAACAACTCGAGCTGCGGCTGCCGTTCGACCCCGGCCCACAGCGTCGTCTGCCGCCCCGCCTTGCTGAACACGCCGATGCCGGCGAGTGTCAGCGGAAAGCCGCGGGCGCGCAGGGCGGCGAGCGTGTGGTCGATCTCCTCTGCCTGGTGCGCCGCGACTTCGCCGATGAAGCGCAGCGTGATGTGGTAGTTCTCGCTCGGCACCCAGCGTGCGCCGGGGATGCCGCCGGCGAGCCCGGCCAGCCGCTCGCGCAGCGCCCAGGGAAGATCGAGCCCGACGAACAGCCTCATCCCGCGTGCGCCGCGTCCAGCAGCGCCTCCACTTGCGGCAGCAGGCGGGCGACGATGCGCCGCACGCCCTCGGCATTGGGATGGATGCCGTCGGGCTGGTTCAGCGCGGGGTTCGCCGCGACACCCTCCAGGAAGAACGCGTCGTAGCGCACGCCCGGCCGGCGGCCGAGCCGGTCGAACACGGCGCGGAACGCCCGGCCATAGTCGGCGCCGAGGTTGGGCGGCGCATACATGCCGCTCAGCAGCACCGGGATATGGCGTGCCGCGAGCGCATCGAGGACCGCGTTCAGATTGGCCTCCGTCGCCGCCGGGTCGAGCCCGCGCAGCCCGTCATTGCCGCCCAGCTCCACCAGCGCCGCATCGGCTCCGTCGCCGAGCGCCCAGTCCAGCCGCGCCCGGCCGCCGGCGGTGGTGTCGCCGGAGACTGCGGCGTCGATGATGGTCACGGTCAATCCCTTCTCGCGGAGCGCGGCGGCGAGGCGTGCCTCGAATCCGTCCGTCTGCGGCAGCCCGTAGCCCGCGGCGAGGCTGTCGCCGAGCACCAGCAGGCGCAGCGGGGCGGCCGCCGTCGCGCGGCCCGCCATCAGGCCCATCAGCAGGAGCAAGCCAAAGACCGCCGCCGCATTCCGCATCCGGCGCGGCGGGCCATATCCTGGCGCAATGGACGTCATGGCGACACCTCTGGCCACGAACCGGGCGGACGGCCCTGCCGGCCCGCTCGTCGCGATCCGCGGCCTCGAATTGACCGTGCCTGCGCCCGGCGGGGTGGTCAACATCCTGCGCGGGATCGACCTCGACCTCGCGGCGGGCGAGGCGGTGGCCGTGGTCGGCCCGTCGGGCTCGGGCAAGACCAGCCTGCTGATGCTGCTCGCAGGGCTCGAACGCGCTTCGGCCGGGAGCATCCGTCTCGCCGGCGAGGAGATCACGGGGCTGGACGAGGACGCGCTGGCGCGGCGGCGGCGCGCGATGGTCGGGATCGTGTTCCAGGGCTTTCACCTGATCGCGAGCATGACCGCGCTGGAGAACGTGGCGGTGCCCCTGGAACTCGCCGGCGTGCCGGATGCGATGGCGCGGGCGGCGGCGAGCCTGGCGGCGGTCGGCCTCGGCCACCGGCTGCGCCACCGCCCGGCGCAGCTCTCCGGCGGCGAGCAGCAGCGGGTGGCGCTCGCCCGCGCCTTCGCGCCGCGGCCCCGGCTGCTGCTCGCCGACGAGCCGACCGGCAACCTGGACGCGGCGACGGGCGCGGCGGTGATGGACCTGCTGTTCGGCCTCTGTGGCGAGTCCGGCGCCACGCTCCTGCTGATCACCCACGATGCCGCACTGGCGGCGCGCTGTGCGCGCGTCGTGCGCCTCGCCGCCGGCCGCATCGCGTGAGGCTGGCGCTGCGGCTGGCGCGGCGGGAGCTGCGCGGTGGCGTGGCGGGGCTGCGCATCGTGCTCGCCTGTCTCGCCCTCGGCGTCGGCGCGATCGCCGCGGTCGGCACGCTGCGCGCCGGGCTGGAGCAGGGGCTCGCGGCCGAGGGGCGCACCCTGCTCGGCGGCGACCTGGAGGTCGAGAGCGGGGCGGCGCCGCTGCCGGATGCGCTGCGCACCTGGCTGCGGGCGCGCGGGGCGCGGGTGTCGGATGCGGTGACGATGCGTTCCATGCTGATCG
>JAFKFJ010000322.1 GCA_017307335.1 Alphaproteobacteria bacterium
GGTGGTGGTGCCGATGCACACCGGCGCGTAGCCGGCCGGATGTTGCGGGCTCGGGTCGACTTTCTTCACGTTCGGCGCAGTATGGATAACCGCGTGCCCGCGCAGGTCGAAGCGCGTGGTTCGCCCGCGGTCGAACAGCGCGATCAGCGTTGCGTCCCGGATGCCGAACAGCGTTCGCTGCAGCGTGACGGTGTCGTTGACCCGCAGGCGTCTGACCTGTCCTTCGTCCACCGGCATCTTCATGACGTAGTGGGCCATGGTTCAGAATCCGAACGAGACGCCTTCGGGCGTGAACGTGGCGGTGGCCCGACGCGCGGAGTGGCATTGCATGTTCACGGCGATCGGGTTCATCGTGATGTGTGTGGCCGCAAGCTCGACGTGCACCGCGAATGCCGTCGCGTCTCCGCCGAGCCCCTGGGGCCCGACCCCGAGCCGATTGACCGCCCCGCTGAGCTGCTCCTCGATCTGCGCGCCTCGCGCATCGCTGCAGCGGCTGCCGAGCTCGCGCGTCGCGGCGCGCTTGGCGAGCGCGATGCACAGGTCGGAGGTGCCGCCGAGACCCACGCCGACGATGGTCGGCGGACAGGTCTTGCCGCCGGCGGCGACTACGCAATCGATGACGAAGGCCTTGATCGCATCGACACCATCGGCCGGAACCGCCATCTTCAGGAACGAATTGTTTTCGGAACCGCTGCCTTTCGGGATCATCTCGATGCGCAATGTCCGGGGAAGGTCGGAGAAATCGATATGGATCACCGGAACCTCGATCCCGCAGGAGGTGTGCTCGTTGACTCGGGTCAGCGGGTGGACGACGGACGAGCGCAGCGGATGCTCACGCGTCGCGCGCTCGCAGCCGCTGCGGATCGCCTGCTTCAGCGCGTTCGACTGGAGCAGTACCGAAAGACCGGTCATCGTCCGCTCTTGAACTGGCGCGGACGCAAGCGAGGTCAGGGCCGACCATAGATGCTCCTTCAGGTCCGGGGTGACGGTGACGGATTCGCGGCCGAACAATGTCGCCACCCATTCGGCGGCCCAGGCGCGTTCGCCGGGATCATTCACGCGGGCCAGGGGCTGAAGCGCGACGGGCTCGCTTGCCGCTTCGGCGAGCGCGCCGCCGAGATCGTGCCAATCACCGCCCATTGCCAGCGCGGCCGCGCGGATCGAACCGCCGAAGTCGAAGGCGAAAACCTGCGCGCCGGCGTAGCGGCGGAATTGCAGCGCCATCAGCGCTAAGAGCACGCTCTTGCCGGCGCCGGTTGGACCGACGATCAAGGTGTGCCCGACATCGCCGACGTGAAGCGAGAAGCGGAACGGCGTCGAACCTTCCGTCCGCGCGGAGAACAGCGCCGGCGCCTGAAAATGCTCGTCCCGTTCCGGCCCGGCCCAGACCGCCGAGAACGGCATCATGTGCGCGAGATTGAGCGTCGAGATCGGCGGCTGGCGGACATTGGCGTAGACATGGCCCGGCAGCGATCCGAGCCACGCCTCGATCGCATTGACGCCCTCGCGCATACACGTGAAGTCGCGGCCCTGGATGGCTTTCTCGACCAGCCGCAGCCGCTCATCCGCTATGTGCGCGTCCTCGTCCCAGACCGTGACGGTGGCGGTGACGTAAGCCTCGCCGACGAGGTCGGTGCCGAGCTCCTGCAGGGCCGCGTCGGCATCGAGCGCCTTGTTGGCGGCGTCGGAGTCCATCAGCACCGACGCCTCGTTGGTCATCGCCTCCTTGAGGATCGCCATGATCGACTTGCGCTTGGCGAACCATTGCCTGCGGATCTTGCCGAGGAGCCGGGCGGCATCGGTCTTGTCGAGGCAGATGGCGCGCGTTGACCAGCGATACGGGAAAGCCAGGCGGTTGAGATCGTCGAGCAAGCCGGGCCAGGTCTGGGACGGAAAGCCCATGATGGTGAGCGTACGCAGATGCGCGCTGCCGAGCCGTGGTTCGAGGCCGCCGGTGACATCCTCGTCGGCCAGGATCGCGTCGAGATACATTGGCGTCTCCGGCACGCGCACATGCTGACGCCGGGTCGAGATGCAGGAATGCAGGTAGGTCAGCGTCTCGGCGTCGTCGAGAAACTCCGACTCCGGCATGAAGCCTTCGAGGAGCGCGAGCACGCGATCGGTGCGGTCGACGAAGCTCTCCAACGTCGCGCGCCAATCGGCGCCCGACCGTGCGCGGTTTTCGTACAGCCAGGCTTCGGCGCGCGCCGCATCGTCGGCCGGCGGCAACCAGAGCAGCGTCAGGTAATACGCGCTCTCGAAATGCGCGCCTTCCTCCTCGAACTGCGCGCGGCGCTCGGCATCGACCAACGCCGAGACTGGGTCAGGAAACTGGCTGAGAGGATAGCTGTGGGCTGGCACGCGCTGCGCTTCGATGAAGACCGCCCAACCTGAGCCGAGGCGGCGCAGCGCGTTGTTGAGGCGCGAGGTGATCGCCACCAGCTCGGCTGGCGTGGAGGAATCAAGATCAGGACCGCGAAAGCGCGCGGTGCGTTGAAACGAGCCGTCCTTGTTCAGGACGACGCCCTTCGCCACGAGCGCCGCCCACGGCAAAAAGTCGGCGAGGCCCTGGCTGCGGCGACGATATTCGGCGAGGTTCATCATTGCGCGAACCTCACGAAACCATGTGCTGCGGATAGCGCAGATGCCGGCGCACGACGTCGACGAAGGCGGCGTCGCGTTTGGCAGCCCAGACGGCGGCGAGATGTCCGATGAGCCAGATCGCGCCCCCCACCAGCCAGAGACGAAGGCCGAGGCCGATGGCGGCGGCGAGCGTGCCATTGAGGATAGCGACCGCGCGCGGCGCACCGCCCAGCAGGATCGGCTCGGTGAGCGCGCGATGGACAGGCGCGTAGAATCCGGTGATGGAATCCTGCTCCATCACACCAGCACTCCGCCGCCGAACTGGAAGAAGCTGAGGAAGAAGCTTGACGCCGCGAAGGCGATCGAGAGGCCGAAGACGATCTGGATCAGACGGCGAAAGCCACCGGCGGTCTCGCCGAAGGCGAGCGTCAGGCCTGTGACGATGATGATGATCACCGAGACGACCTTCGCCACCGGGCCTTGGATGCTCTCCAGAATCTGGTTGAGCGGCTGCTCCCACGGCATGTTCGATCCGGCCGCGTAGGCCGGCGCGGTCGCGAGAGCGACGAAAGCGAATGCGAATGCCGTGGCAAGCGCACGGCGGACACGAGAAATCAGCATCAGGGTTCTCCTGCGGGGGTGAGGACGTAGTCGCCGGTGGGCGAGAGGCCCTTCACCGCCGCGAGCTCGACAAGCCGACGCGCGGAGCCGCGGCCGGCGAGGACCGCGATGAGGTCGATCGTCTCGGCGATGAGTGCGCGCGGAACGGTGACGACGGCTTCTTGGATGAGCTGCTCAAGCCGGCGCAGTGCACCGATGGCCGAGCCGGCGTGCAGCGTGCCCACACCCCCGGGGTGTCCCGTTCCCCACGCCTTCAGAAGATCGAGCGCCTCGGCGCCGCGCACCTCGCCGATCGGAATGCGGTCGGGCCTCAGACGAAGCGAGGAGCGGACCAGGTCGGAAAGAGACGCCGCGCCGTCTTTGGTGCGCAGTGCGACGAGGTTGGGCGCGGCGCATTGCAGCTCGCGCGTGTCCTCGATGAGAACGATGCGGTCGCCCGTCTTGGCGACTTCCACGAGGATGGCATTGACCAGCGTCGTCTTGCCGGTGCTCGTACCGCCGGCGACCAACACGTTCTTGCGATCGCGCACGGCAGCGCGGAGGAGTTCCGCCTGGTCCGCCGACATGATGCCGGCATCGACGTAGTCGCCGAGCGTGAAGACCGCGACCGCCGGCCGCCGGATCGCGAAGCACGGGGCAGCCACCACGGGGGGCACCAGCCCCTCGAACCGCTCCCCGCTTTCCGGCAATTCGGCCGAGACGCGGGGACTGCCGGCATGGACCTCCACGCCGACGTGATGGGCGACCAGTCGGACAATGCGCTCGGCGTCGTCCGGCGTGACGCGGCAGCCAGTGTTTTCGAGTCCCCCCGACAGCCGGTCGATCCAAAGGCGACCATCGGGGTTGAGCATTACCTCGACGATGCTCGGGTCTTCCAGATAGCCGGAGATGGCCGGGCCGAGTGCGGTGCGCAGCATGCGCGCGCCGCGGGCGAACACTTCAGATCGGAGAGAGATCGTCGTCACGAGAACCCCGCAATGCGGCCTCACGTCGAGGCGGTGATGTCAGCGGGGTCGAGTAGAAAGAGCCGGAAATGGGACTCGGCAACAACGAAGATGAGGCGGGAGGGCTACCGGATAGAAAGACAGGGGAATGGAATTAGTGTTGCCGCCAACAACGAGACTCGACAGTCCAAGACCGATTCGGAGATCGTTTGCAGTGGCGGCACTCTTCTCGAACGCATTCGAAATCTGCCCGATCAACTCGCCAGCGAGTTTGCGCCCACGCGGGCAGACGACCGAGGCCTTGACGTAGCCGTCGTAACGCTCAGGGACTGCGCTCCGGATACGACCCAGCGTGTGTCGTTCACGGTCGGATAAAGGCGAGCAGATAGGCGTTAACTGTGTCGGCGTTTGTCATGTGCATGCCGTGCGGGAAGCTCGGTGATATTTCTTCATGAAACGCCGAAAGCGTCCAGGCATATGCCTGCTTCAGTCCGACCGGCAGCGATATAGCGACCGGTGACTCTTGGATCTCCAGTTGGTCGATGGAAGCTCGAGTTCCGATGACGTCGTCGCCGCGTCACTGATGGTGGTACGGGCACCCTGGTCGTGCTTGCAGGGCCGCGACGTATCGCTCGACCTCGGCGAATGATGTCGTCAGCCCTTCCCATGAAGCCCAAGCCATTGCGAAGCCGCAGAACACATCGGTGACAGAGAACCGGTCTCCGACCAGCCAGGTCGCGCCGCGAAGGTGCTGATCGAAAACGCCGAGGGCCCGACAAGCTTCGCGGTCGTTTTGGTCGTAGACGGCCGGAACCTTTTGGTCGTCCGCGTAGACGAATTTATTCCGCGCAGAGTGCCAGAGGTTGGCTTCAAGTTCCGCTAGCGTGAACGCTGTCCACTGATCGTGAAGCGCTCGCTCCCACGAGCCAGGCGGCCAACCGAACTTCCGATCAGGATGAGCATCTGCCAGCCAGTTGCATATCGCTAAAGATTCAAAGAGTGCGCCATCGGGCCCGGATATAGCGGGCACCTTACTCAGAGGGTGCGCGACTCGAAGTTCGGCAGACCGCGAGACGCCGGGTTCTGAGATCAAACGGTGAGGTATCTGCAATTCCTGGAGCATCCAGCGAACGCGTTCTGACCTCGTTCCCTTTACGTGGAAAAGACGAAGCTCCTCGTCTGCAGCAGGGACTGTCCGGACCTCGCCCATCAGATTTTCCTTGTTACAAGCAGGCGTGACCTACGCACCATGGTTAGTCTCCAGTGAATACCTCAAGGACGTGTTCAAGTCGGCAAGTCCGACATCCCCGGCGAATATTCTGTTGTGTACGAGGGAAGCGAGATTGCAGCGCTTCATCGTTGGCCTCGAAATGCTCGCTGCAACGGAGGTGCAGCGTCGAGAAGGCGAAACATTGCCTTCATCAGCGCGCGCTGGATGAGCGCCTCAGCATGTAGAAGCTTCATATCGGCGAGAGAGCTTCTCACTGCCCTAAAGCCGTGCTCGATCATTGCGCGTTCATAAGTGGCCAGCGCCGGCTCCAATGCGGTCCGATCGTTGGCCACCTCAATGATGGCGCCACGGAGAAGTTCTGCGTCGTAAAGGGCGGCATTTGCGCCCATTCCTCGAAAGGGGGTCATGTTGTGAAGCGCGTCCCCGAGAAGCGTGACATTGCGCGTTCGCCAGGGACCGACCTCACTTGCGGTCTTCACGGAAAACGCGGTGATGTATGTCGGGTCGGCGCGTGCGACCATCTCGCGAAGCGCGGGCGCCCACCCCGTCATCTTCGCGAGGGCCACGCTTCGCGCCTCTTCAGGAGAAAGATGTTCTGGGGCGCTGGGGAGGGCGAAATCTTCCCGACGGGCGGAAATGCCCCACATGACATATTGATCGCGATCGTAGATCGGGTCCGCTTCCGGAGGGTATTCAACTGCGCTGGCGAACATGAATACCCCAGGGGGCCCCACGATGAGCGTCGGGCCCTGGAAGACGGGTGTGGGCGTGTTGCGTTTTGACAGATCGTCGATTGGAAATCGTCCTGAGATAGCGACGATGCCGGTGTCGATGCGATGAGCTGACGGCAGCAGTTGGCGGGCGACGCGCGAACTCGCGCCATCTGCGCCGACCATGAGGTCGGCGCTCTCGGACAATCCATTTTGGAAGTGAGCGGTCACATGGCCGTCTGGGCCATCTTCGTAGCGCTCGAAGGTCCGACCAAAGGTGATCAGGTCCTCCACGCCATCCAGAAGGACGCGACGCAGCGCGATGCGGCTGACGGGTCTCTCACTTTCAATCGAGGCGCGATCTACCGGTGGAATGTTGATCCTTAGCAGCCGCTTCAGATGCTGATCGAGGAACGTCACGCTGCTGCTCGAAGTTGCGGATGCCTCCACGAACCGCTGATAGTTTGCGCCCGGTAAGCACGCCTTCAGTGCCCGGTTTCCGGTCGCACTGATGTTGAGCCGGTAGCCCTGGATGCGGTCAGTCGGCGTGTGATCGCGTTCGAAAACGCGGACAGCCACGCCGACAGAACGAAGGCCGTGCGCGAGACATAGTCCACCGGTGCCCGCGCCGATGATCAGGACCTTAAGCGGTCGGATCGCGGTTTGGCTCATGGGGCTGCCTCTCCTGAGCCCAGCCCGTTCTCTAGAAATGACAGCGCCATCTCAATTTGGGGCCGGAGGGCGACGACGACTTGGTCAACATCCGCTTTGTCTCGGATGGCGCAGCCGACCTGATCCACGATGACCGCGAATACAGAGACGATCGCTTTGCCTATGACACTGGCCGCTGCCGGAGGGATTTTGCCCCTCGTTCGGGCGCCCAGAGCGTCTGCGGCAGCTTCGGAAAATTGTTCGATCAGCGCGAGCCAGCCTTTTCTAACGACGGCATTGGTGACGATCAGGTAGGGCATTCCGCCCTTTTGTGATGGATTTGGCGATCGGCCGCTCATGCTGGCCAGGAATGCGAGCGCTTCCGCTCTGATCGCGGCCATCAACGGTTGATCTTGGGGCGCTTCAAGGATCATCGACGAAACACGATTTACGAAGGCGTCCGCTTCGTCGAAGACAAGGCCTTCCTTGGTCGTGAAGTAGTTGTAGACGGTTTGCTCGCCGACCTCTGCGGCCTGGGCGATTTCGGCAACGGTTACGGCTTCGAAGCCGCGTTCGTGGAAGAGAGCGGCGGCGATATCGATGATGTGCTTCCGCGTTCGCTGTTTCTTTAGCTCCCGAAGGGGAAGGGTTGCTGGCGAGGAGGAGTGCGGTTTCAAAGGAACTGCCTGAGGTGTTGGATTGCGTCTGACCTAGCGTTGTCGCGCATGAATGACACGAAACGACCTGCCGTCGGATTTTCTGCATCGCCTCGCCAGGCGAGCTCGATGCTGACATGGGCGTTTGCCTCGCGGATGGGCCTGAAGGCAACGCCGGGGATCGAGACGCTCGCCTGGCTTTCCGTCACAAGTGTCACCCCGAAGTTCGCGCCTACGAGCGCGAGAACCGACTGTTTGCTGGCGGCGTGGGAAGAGAACTCGATCCCCGAGCCTAGAAGGGATGCAAAGAACTCGCGGCTCGAATGGCTGCCGTCCCATTCCTGGGTCAAAAACGTCTCGGAACGCAGCAGCGACCACGACAGGTCTTGAGACCTGCATAGCCGATGGTTCGCCGGCAAGGCGACGAAAAGTGTTTCGCTATATATTGGGGTCGTAACCGCGCCAGGCCAGACTGTGTGAGCGGTCACGAACGCTGCATCGAGGCAGCCTTCCGTGATCGCGGTTTGAAGTTGGCGGTCGTTCAATTCGAATAGCGAGAAGGAGACCTCGGGAAAGGCCTCACGCCACAGCGAGAGGAGGGGTTGCAACGGATTCCCGACCGGCGGCAATCGCACGCCGACGCGCATAGCGCCCTTCTGACCTTGGCCGCTCAGCCGGCTGACGCGAACGATCGCGTCGATATCATCCAAGGCGCGATGAACGTATTGCACCGCCACCCGGCCCGCGTCGGTCAGTTTGGTCCCGAAGTTGCCGCGCTCCAAGAGAGTGACGCCTAGCGAATCTTCGAGATGACCGAGGCGCCGGCTGATCGTCGATGCGTTGATTCCGAGCGTGCGCGCAGCGCTCGCAAGACTGGTCGCCGTGGCGACCGCGGCGAGACAACGGAAGTCACCAAGGTCGATTGAGCCTGCCAGAGTGGACGGACGACCCATACGAACGAGCGTCATGCGGGTCTCCGGCTATCGGTCGACGCCAGGGTGAAGCGGCGAACTGTCCGGTGGGTGCGTGTTTCGCACGCCGGGAGAACCCCGGGCGCACGGCAACGGCTAGCCATAACCAATAATCCTCCACTTGCATGAAAGATATGGTGACTATATAAATATGGCCACCATAATCAACTGGTTTGTTGTCGGCTGCGGGTCCGCTCCGGTGTCTTCAAGGCGAGACCGAGTTCGGAACAGGACGGAAGGAGCAGTGATGAGCGCCGTTTCTAGCGTAAGCATGGACCGTTCCCACTGGAGCAAGTTCGTCGGGAAGTGGCAGATGAGCTCTCCGATTTTCGAGGGCAAATCCGGGTCGGTTGAATTCGAATGGATGGAGGGCGGCCGCTATATCGCGCTCCGTTTCCAACCTCCGGAGCCCGCGCCCGCCAGCGTCTGGCTGATCGGCGCGGACGAGTCGACGACTGACTACACGGCCCTCTATGCGGACTCCCGGGGCGTCTCCAGAGTCTACCGGATGAAACTCGAGCCGCATCTGTGGATGATCGAGCGGCACGGAGAACCCTTCTCGCAGCGGTTCGAAGGTCGCCTTTCTTCCGACGGCAACAGGATCGACGGCGCCTGGTATTCCGCCCAAGGTGGCGGTGAGTGGAAAAAGGATTTCGACCTCACCTACGTACGCCAGCCGGCATAGAGGGCGCGGAAGCCGTTTGTGGCGTTGGCGCTAGTCAACAGCAGAGTTCTGCTGCCCGCGGGCGTGACTGACGCGGCGGTGGCGTACTGTTCAACGGCCGCACGACGATGGATTCGATCGCCGCGATCGGCGCCGCTTTGGACGAAATGTTTCCTTCCGACCCTGATCAGTGACGACCTCGACGTGGTCGAACGCGCGATCGGAGCGGTCGACCAAGCGATCCACGACGCGCAGGTTCTGCATGGGTTCGTCGGGGAGAACCGTTGCAATCGATCCGAATGTTGAAAATCTCGAGGTTCGGTGTGCATTCGCCCGAGCAGGGTTCGTGGAAGACGCTGTCGCGCACGCGAAACAAGTACCGGTAGCGCTTATGGTGTTCGGTATAGACACGGAGGCGCTGTCGTTTTCGGAATCCTCTGAGCGCGGCTGGCTCGAGTTCATAGGGGCGAGATATTGACGTAACTCGTCAGAACGCTTGCGCCCGCGCGATCGCGAGATGCCTGACGTTGACCGCCTACCGATTACGATTGGCCAGGCTACTGCGCAGGCGCCGTGCGAACGTGACGTTTGGGCGTGAAGCCTGAAATACGTCTGCTTTCACGAACCAAATGCGCTTGGTCCGAATAGCCGGCCTCGGACGCGAGTATTGCGGTTGAGGAATGAGAAGTGGCGGTTAGCCGAAGGAACCGCTGGTAGCGCAAAATCCGATCGAGGGTCTTTGGTCCATAGCCGAAGCATTCGTGAAAGCGTCGCCTCATGGTGCGTTCGTTCATCGCGAGGGAGCGGGCAAGCCAAGGTATCAACGGTGCGCCTGGTGGCGGTCCGGCCTCGATCAATCGGAATGCTGCGCGCATTGTGTGATCAGCGTCTCGCGGAGACGCGAGGCCCATGAGCAGGGCCTCCAACGATGTGACCACGGCGTCAGTAGAATCTCTGGAGCGAATGTTAGCGGTCAGGGCCTTAGCTCGCCGCCCCCAAAGATCTTCCAGAGCGACGCGTTGCCCGACGAGCTCGCTTGCCGATATACCGAGCCATGTCGATGCGGCGGCGGGAGAGAAGCGAAACCCGATCACTGTCGTGTCGGCAGGCAGCGCCTCCGTTTTCGGGTCAAGATCGGGGCCAGCTACGCGCAATTTGCCGTCGATCCACTGCAGATCGATCGTGGCGTCGGGACAAATCACGAGAGGCGGCGGCGCGGCGGTTCGAAGCTCGTGAACCCATACGGCCGAAAAACAATCGTGCAAAGCCGGGATTGTCGGCCGCTCTCGAAAGCCGCCCACAGCGCGGGCAGGAACTCCTGTTTGCACCGCCATCTCGGACCGAGCCAGTCCTATTCGGACCTTCCGGACGCGACCATTGAGTTGGTCGAAATGTTCAAGAGCGCCTCCGCCAAATTGGATACGTTCTATACCAGATAGGCGCTGATATTCCTATGCGCTTTTGAGACAGGGACGGTGATCCAATGAAGCCTAGAGTAAGTGTAATCACGATCGGGGTCGACAATCTGGACGTCTCCCTAAAGTTTTATCGCGATGGGCTTGGTCTCGAAACTGATGGCATCATTGGCACTGAATTTGAGCACGGCGCAGTGGTATTTTTCGATTTCCAATATGGTGTAAAGCTTGCGCTGTTTCCCCGCGAAGATCTCGCTCGCGATGCTCATGTGAAGCAATCGCCGCGGAGCACGACGGAGTTTTCACTTGGGCATGTGGTGGCG
>JAFKFJ010000323.1 GCA_017307335.1 Alphaproteobacteria bacterium
CGGCGGCCGGCGTGCGCGCGAGGACGCGGCGCGGGCGATGATGGCGAAGGTGGGCCTGCGCGACGACCAGTTCGGCCGCTACCCGCACATGTTTTCCGGCGGCCAGCGCCAGCGCATCGCGATCGCCCGTGCACTGATGCTGCATCCGCGCGTGGTGGTGGCGGACGAGCCGGTGTCGGCGCTCGATGTGTCGATCCAGGCGCAGGTGCTGAACCTGATGATGGACCTGCAGGACGAGTTCGCGCTCGCCTATTTGTTCATCAGCCACGACCTCGCCGTGGTGCGCCACATCGCGGACGAGGTGCTGGTGCTGTACTGCGGTCGTCCCGCCGAGCAGGCGCGCAAGGACGATCTGTTCGCGCGGCCAAGGCACCCATACACGCAGGCATTGCTGGCGGCGACGCCCTCGGTCGATCCGGCGGGGCGGCGGCAGCGCGCGGCGGTGAAGGGCGAACTGCCGTCGCCACTCGCTCCGCCGCCCGGCTGCGCCTTCGCCAGCCGCTGCCCGCACGCGCGGCCGCACTGCACCGCGGAGCGGCCGGCGCTGCGCGCGGTCGGCGGCCATCGCGTCGCCTGCCACTATGCCGAGGAGGTCGGCTGAGCCTCATTCAACCGCGCTGCGCAGCGCGGCCCCGGCGGCGATCGGGCACAGCGGCAGCGCCGCGGCAAGCATCGCGGCCAGGAACAGCAGGTGCGGGCGGGGGGAAAGGTCGGCGCTCGCCGCGTCGGCCGCCGCCACGCCGAAGATCAGCACCGGCGTCATCAGCGGCAGCACCAGCAGCGGCAGCAGCACGCCGCCGCGCCGCGCGCCGAGCACCACCGCCGCGCCCACGGTGCCGAGCAGCGACAGCAGCATGGTCGCCGGCACGAGCCCCGCGAGCAGCGCCGGCAGCCCCGCCTCCGGCATGCGCAGCATCACCGCCACCGGGGCGGCGATCACCAGCAGCGGCACCCCGCTCACCAGCCAGTGCGCCACCGCCTTCATCAGCGCCACCGCGGCGGCGGGCAGGCCGCACAGCAGGAGCTGGTCGAGCGAACCGTCCTCGAAATCCGCGCCGAACACCCGATCGAGCGGCAGGATCGCCGCCAGCAGCGCGCAGACATAGACGATGCCCGGCGCGATCCGGCCGAGGGTCCCCGGCTCCGGCCCGATCGCCAGCGGAAACAGGGCGGCGGCGAGGACGAAGAACAGAACCGCGGCCAGCGTGTCGCCGCCGTGGCGCAGCGCGAGCCGCAGCTCGCGGCCGAGCAGGGCGAGGAAGACGCTCACGCGCCCAGCGCCAGCGCGGTCGCGCCCGGCAGCGGCAGCGGCAGGTGCGTGGCCGCGACGATCAGTCCGCCGCCCGCGCGATGCCCGGCCGCCATCGCGCCGAACCGCGCCACGGAGGCATCGTCGAGCCCCACCGTCGGCTCGTCCAGTAGCCACACCGCCGCCGGTCGCAGCGCCAGCCGGGCGAGCGCCAGCCGCCGCCGCTGCCCGGCCGAGAGCAGCCGCGCCGGCAGGTCGGCCAGTGCGCCGAGCCCCACCGCCGCCAGCGCCGCCGCCGGCCGCGCCCCCCAGGGGCGGAGGTTCTCGGCCAGCGTGAGCCCTGGCTTCACCGCATCGAGATGACCGAGATAGGCGGCTTCCAGCGCGCCGAGCGCATCCTGGCCCCGCCACAGCACGCGCCCGGCCTCCGCCCGGCAGAGCCCGGCGAGCACGCGCAGCAGCGTGCTCTTGCCGGCGCCGTTCGGTCCGCTCAGCACCAGCGCGCCGCCCGCCGGCACCGCGAAACGGATGCCGACGAACACCAGCCGATCGCCACGGATCGCCGCCAGGTCCTGCGCTTCCAGCAAGTCTTCCCCCTGTCGCGCCGCTGTGGTTTAAGCCGCGCGCCGGTAACAGACACCGCCCGCGCGCCGCGGGGAATAGCGCGGCACGCAGGCCGAGCACGAAAGCACTGCGGATGAAGACGGTCGGTCAGGACAGCCTGCAGACGAGCCGCACGCTCACTGTAGAGGGCCGTCCCTATCGCTATTTCTCCCTCGCCGCCGCCGCCGAGAAGCTCGGCGACATCGCACGCCTGCCGATCAGCCTGAAAGTGCTGCTCGAAAACGTGCTGCGCTTCGAGGATGGCCGCACGTTTCGCGCGGCGGACGCGGAGGCGATCGCGGGCTGGCTCGCCGCCGCCACGTCGACGAAGGAAGTGCCGTTCCGCCCCGCCCGCATTCTCATGCAGGATTTCACCGGCGTCCCCGCGGTGGTCGATCTCGCCGCGATGCGTGACGGCATCATCCGCCTCGGCGGCGAGCCCGCGCGCGTCAACCCGCTGGTGCCGGTCGATCTGGTGATCGACCATTCGGTGATGGTCGATGCCTTCGGCACGCCCGACTCGCTCCGCCGCAACGTGGAGATCGAGTTCGAGCGCAACGGCGAGCGCTACACCTTCCTGCGCTGGGGACAGGGCGCGTTCGACGCCTTCCGCGTAGTGCCGCCCGGCACCGGCATCTGCCATCAGGTGAACCTCGAATACCTCGCGCAGACCGTGTGGACCGCGGAGCTTGGCGGCGAGACCTACGCCTATCCTGACACGCTGTTCGGCACCGACAGCCACACGACGATGGTGAACGGGCTCGGCGTGCTCGGCTGGGGCGTGGGCGGGATCGAGGCGGAGGCCGCGATGCTCGGCCAGCCGATCGCCATGCTGATCCCGGATGTGATCGGCTTCCGCCTCACCGGCCGGCTGCCGGAGGGCGCGACCGCCACCGACCTCGTGCTCACCGTCACCCAGATGCTCCGGCGCAAGGGCGTGGTCGGCAAGTTCGTGGAGTTCTTCGGCTCCGGGCTCGACGATCTGCCGCTCGCGGATCGCGCGACGATCGCCAACATGGCGCCGGAATACGGCGCCACCTGCGGCTTCTTCCCGGTCGATCAGGCGACGCTGAACTATCTGCGCCTCACCGGGCGCGACGCGCATCGGGTCGCGCTGGTCGAGGCGTATTGCCGCGCGCAGGGCCTGTGGCGCGACGCGAGCACGCCGGAGCCGAAATTCTCCGACGCGCTCACGCTCGATCTCGCGACGGTGGAGCCGAGCCTCGCCGGGCCGAAGCGGCCGCAGGACCGCGTTGCGCTCAAGAATGCGTCGTCGGCGTTCAAGGTCGAGCTGACCAAGAGCCTCGGCGTCACCGCAAACGAGGCCGGGGCACGCGCCAAGGTTGCCGGCACCAACTACGACATCGGCCACGGCGACGTGGTGATCGCGGCGATCACGAGCTGCACCAACACCTCCAACCCCTCGGTCCTGGTCGCGGCCGGGCTGGTGGCGCGCAAGGCGCGCGCGCTCGGGCTGCACCCGAAGCCGTGGGTGAAGACCTCGCTTGCGCCGGGCTCGCAGGTGGTGACGGAATATCTCGACAAGGCCGGGCTCAGCGCGGATCTCGATGCGCTCGGCTTCAACACGGTGGGCTATGGCTGCACCACCTGCATCGGCAATTCCGGTCCGCTCGACGAGCCGATTGCCGAGGCGATCGAGGCGAACCGGCTGGTCGCCGTCTCGGTGCTGTCGGGCAACCGGAACTTCGAGGGCCGCGTGCATCCGAACGTGCGCGCGAACTATCTCGCCTCACCGCCGCTCGTGGTCGCTTATGCACTGCTCGGCACGATGAACGAGGACATCACCACCGCACCGCTCGGCAACGGCAAGGACGGCAAGCCGGTCTATCTGCGCGACGTGTGGCCGCACAACAAGGAGATCGCGGAGGTCATCGGCGCCAGCCTGTCGCGCGAGCAGTTCCTGCACCGCTACGGCGAGGTGTTCAAGGGCCCGGAACAGTGGCAGCGCATCGCGGTCGAGGTCGGCAGTGCCACCTATCGCTGGTCGGATTCCTCGACCTACGTGCGCAACCCGCCGTATTTCGAGGGGATCACGATGGAGCCGGCACCGCGCACCGACATTCGCGGCGCGCGCATCCTCGGCCTGCTCGGCGACTCCATCACCACCGACCACATCAGCCCCGCCGGCAACATCCGCAAGACCTCGCCGGCCGGCGAATACCTGCTGGAGCACCAGATCCGGCCGGAGGACTTCAACAGCTACGGCGCGCGGCGCGGCAACCACGAAGTGATGATGCGGGGCACCTTCGCCAACATCCGCATCCGCAATGAGATGCTGAGCGGGGTCGAGGGCGGCTACACCAGGCACCTGCCCTCCGGCGAGCAGATGTCGATCTACGATGCCGCGATGCGCTACCAGGCCGAGGGCGTGCCGCTGGTGGTGATCGGCGGCAAGGAGTACGGCACCGGCTCCTCGCGCGACTGGGCGGCGAAGGGCACGCTGCTGCTCGGCGTGAAGGCGGTGATCGTGGAGAGCTTCGAGCGCATCCACCGCTCCAACCTCGTCGGCATGGGCGTGCTGCCGCTGACCTTCAAGGAAGGCACCGACCGCCGCACGCTCGGGCTCACGGGCGAGGAACTGCTGGACATCACCGGCCTGGAGCGCCTCAGCCCGCGGATGGAGCTGACGCTCACCATTCATCGGCCCAACGGGCAGGTGGACAGCGTGCCGCTGCTCTGCCGTGTCGATACGCTGGACGAGGTGGCGTACTACCGGCACGGCGGCATCCTGCACTACGTGCTGCGCGGCATGGCCAAGGCCGCTTAGCCGGCGCGCGACGGCGGCGGCGGTGCGCGCCGCACCCGCCGGCGCGGCCGGGTTGCCGGGCGGCCTGGGGCCGCTGATGGCGGTCGACCTGCGGCAGGCCAGCATCGGCGAGGGGCTGCGCGCGGCCCTGGCGACGGCGAGCGTCGTTGCCCTCAGCGAGTGGCTGCAACTGCCCGCGCTGCGCGAGGCGGCGCTGGCGGCCCTGCTCACCTGCCTCTGCGATCCCGGCGGCCCGATCCGGCGCCGGCTGCCGGCCATCCTGTCCTTCGCGGTGCTCGGCACGCTGCTCACCGTGGGCTATGGCGTGCTGCGCGAGGCGCCGCTGTTCGTGGTGGTGCCGGTCGCCTGCGCCGGCGTCTTCGCCTCGTCCTTCGCGCGCATCTCCGGGCAGGCGGCGCAGCAGGTGGGCAACCTGCTGACCGTGGTGCAGGTGCTGGCGCTCACCCGCACCATCCACGACGTGGGGACGGCGGCCGAGCTGGGCGGCGGGTTCCTCGGCGGCTCTCTCTGGGCGGCGATTCTCACGCTGCTGATCTGGCGCGTCTATCCGTTCCTGCCCGCCCGCCGCGCGGTCGCCGACGCCTACCGGGCGCTCGCGATGCTGGCCCGCGACCTGCGCCGGATCCTGGCGCGCGAGGACGCCGGCGAGCAGGTCTGGGACGCGCATGCGCGTGAGCAGCGGCGGCGCGTGCGCGAAACGATCGAGCGCGCGCGCACGGCGGTGCTGGCGACGCTCCGCGCGCGCGGGCCGGTCAGCACGCGCGCCGCGCAGACCATCGTCCGGCTGGAGGCCGCCGACCAGATCTTCCTCGCCCTCATCGGCCTGTCGGAAGTGCTGGCCGCACCGAACGACGCGGCCGAGCGCGCCGCTGCCGAGGGGCTGCTGCGCCGGCTCGAGCCGCTGCTGACGCTGATCGCCCGCGGCATCGAGACCGACAAGATCGAACGTCTGTCGCGCCTCAGTGACACCGTGGACGCGATCGTCCGCTCGGCCGCCGCCGCACCCGCCCTGCGCCCCCCGGCGGAGGCGCTGGCGGACCGGCTGCGCCTCGCGGTGGGCATGGCGGCGCCGGAGGGCTGGCAGCCCGGCTCCCCGCCGGACGAGCCGCTGGCGCAGGTGGCGCGGCGGAGCATGGCGCGCATCCGCGCCAACCTGGACTGGCAGTCGGAGGTCCTGCGCCACGCCCTGCGCGCCGCGTTCGCCGCCGCCCCGGCCTTCGCGATCACGCTGCACTGGCCGACCTCGTACGGGCACTGGATGACCATCATGCTGGTCATGACCCTGCAGCCCTACGTCGCGCTGACCTTCGCGCGCGCGCTGGAGCGGATCGCGGGGACGCTGGTGGGCGGGCTGATCGCGGCCGGGCTCGCCACGTTCTGCACCACGCCGCTGGCGATGTCGGTGGCCCTGTTCCCGCTCTCCGTGCTCGCCTTCGCCCTGCGCCCGGCGAGCTTCGGACTGTTCATGATGGTCATCACGCCGCTCGTGGTCCTGCTCTCCGAACTCGGCGCGCCCGGGCACAGCGAGCTGGAGATCGCCGCCATGCGCGGGCTTTATGCCGTGCTGGGCTCCGGCCTCGCGGTGCTGGCGGTGCTGCTGCTGTGGCCGGCGTGGGAGCCGGGGCGGGTCCGGCGCGAGGTGGCGGCGGCGGTCGCCGCCCACGGCACCTATGTGCGAGCCGAGGTCGCGGCGCTGCTCGGCGAGGCGGGGCAGGGCGAGGTGGACCGTGCCCGGCGCGCCGCCGGCATCGCCAGCAACAACCTGGAGGCGAGCCTGCACCGTGCGCTGCTGGAGCCGCGGCCGACCGACCAGCGGCTGGAGCCCGCCCTGACCGTGGACGCGGCGCTGCGCCGCATTGCCGGGCGCGTCTCGGCGCTGCAGCTCGACCGCACGCTGCGGGCCGACCTGCCGGCCTGGCGCGCCTGGGCGGCGTGGATCGAGCAGGCGACCGCCGCCATCGCCGCCGGCCGTGCCGATCTGGCGCCGCGCCCGGCCCTGCCTGAGGGGGACGCGCAGGCGGAGTCGCTCGTGCGCATCGCCCGGCAGCTCGAGCTGGCGGCGAGCGCGGTCCGGCGGCTGGGCTGAGCCGTTGTCCGCCGCCCCGGCTGCCGCTAAGAGCGGCGCGTGCCGCGCCCCGCCGCTTCCGCCCCGCTAAGCATCGTCCATGTGGGCAACTTCCCGTTCGGGCTGAAGCCGGGGTTCCAGCACGGCGTCGCGGTGAAGCTCAGCAACGGCCTGATCCGCAACGGCCACCTCGTGCTGAACTTCTCCGACCGCGACGTGGCGCGCGCGCTGGCCCCGCTGCCCACGCGCAAGCTCGGCCGCGGGCGGGCCAATGCGGCGCTTGAGGAATTCTGCCGCCATCATCGCCCGGACGTGCTGCTGCTCGGCCACGCCGACGTGATCGCGCCCGCCACCGTCGCGCGCATCCGCGCGGCGCTGCCCGCGCTGCGGGTGGCGCAGTGGAATGTCGATCCGCTGTTCGAGCCGGACAACGTCGCGCGCATCGCCACCAAGCAGCCGGTGGTGGACATGACGTTCGTCTCCACCGCGGGCCCGCCGCTCGCCGCCCTGCGCGCGCGCGGGCCGGCCGCGTTCCTGCCCAACCCGGTCGATTTCTCGATCGAGCGCGGGCGCGCGGACTGCGCCGAGGCGCTGGCACACGACCTGTTCTACGCCTGCGGCCACCCGTCGCGCCCGAAGCGGGTGATCTGCGGGCGCGAGTGGGACCTGGACGCGTTCTTCCGCGAGGTGGCAACGCGCCTGCCGCATCTGCGGCTGCTGCTCGGCGGCCTGCTCGGCCGGCCGCACCTGACGGGGGCCGCCTATCAGGGCGCGCTGGAAAGCTGCGCGATCGGCCTCAACGCCAGCCGCCGGCCCGACCATCCGCTCTACAGCTCCGACCGCATCGCCCAGCTCGCCGGCAACGGCCTGGTCGTGCTGATCGAGCGCACCACCGGCTACGACACGATCTTTTCCGAAGACGAGATGGCGTTCTTCGGCTCGCTGGACGAATTCTACGCCCAGCTCGAACGCCTGACCGCCGATCCCGGCCGCCGCCGCGCCGTCGCCGCGGCGGGGCGCGCGCGCTACGGGGCGCTGTTCAACGAGCGCGCGGTGGCGCAGCGCGTGCTCGACATCCTGCTGGGTGCGGCCGATCCGGAGGCGATGCCGTGGGCACGAGCCTGAAGGCGCGCCTCGCGCGCTGGCGCCTGCCGCTGCCGAGTGCCGCGACGGTGCTGACCGCGGTGATTGCGGCGGGGCTGCTGATTTCGCCCAACCCGGCCTGGGCGATGCTGTTCTACGTCACCGTGCTGCCGCTGTTCGGGCTGCGCCTGCGCGCGCTGTGGCCCGAGGATGCCGGCGGGCTGCTCGGTGTCGCCCTGATCGTGTGGTTCACGCTCACCACGCTCTGGGACCACGCCGCCGGGGCGCGCGCGGCGCCGCATCTGCTGTGGGTGTGGAACGGGCTGTGCACGCTCGTCTTCTTCCTCGCCGCCCGCGCCAGCTACGCGCGGGCCGGGCCGGAGCGCGAGCGCCTGTATTCGGCGCTGATCATCGTCGCGGCGGTCAACGTCGCGGTCAGCGTAGGGCGCGCGACCGTCATCGGCATGCCCGAGGGCCGGATGAACGGCTGGGCGGAGGCGCGGCATCCGATTCTCGGGGCTGCGATCATCGGCGTTTGTGTGATCCTCGCCGCCGCGCGCGCGATCCATGGACGCTCGTCGGCCGGCAACGGCGCGGTGGCTTGCGCGGGGCTCGCGTTCATCGTGGCCACCGGCAGCCGCGGCCCGCTGATCGCCGTCGCCGCCGCGCTCGGCGTCTTGCTCATCGGCCTCGCGCCGCGCCTGCTGCTGGCGCTCGCCGGCGCGGTGCTGGCGCTGGCGCTGATCGCGTATTTCGCCGCGCCGGGGTTGGATCACGCGGTCGGCGCGCGCTACCTGGCGCGCGGCTGGTCGAACCGGCTCGACATCTGGGATCTGGCGTTGCGGGAGATCGCGGCCCGCCCGCTGTTCGGCCACGGCCCGACCGCGCGGCTGGCGCGCGCGGTGGACAATTTCCCGCACAACCTGTTCCTCTCGACGCTGTTCTACAGCGGTGCCGTGGGCCTGCTGCTGCTGCTGGCGCTGCTCGCCTGCGCCGTGCTCGGGGCGGTGCGCGCGAAACCGGCGGGCGAGCGTTTCATGCGCCTCGCGCTGCTCGCCAATCTCGTGCTCACCGGCCTCTCCGATCTGAGCCAGGTGACGAAGGGGCCGAGCCCGATGTGGTACATCGTGTGGCTGCCGATCGTGCTCGCGCTGCCGCCGCCGCATGGGCATGGGCAGCGCGCACGCCGCGTCAAGAGAACATCGAACTGACGAGCTGCGTCTTCGCGATGCCCTGCAGCGTGACGGCGGACGAGGCGGAGAGGTGCAGCACCGCGTTGCCGCCGCCATCGGTGGTGGCGCCCGCGAGCAGCTTGCTCGCGGTCGTGCCGGTGACGTGCAGGTGGTCGGTGCCGATGCGGAAGCCGGCGATGATGTCGCTGCCGACATCGGTGGTCGCGAGGTTGAAGGTGCCGGCGCCGCCGCCGGTCCGCATGAGGTCGTTGCCGCCGCCGCCCTGGAACGCCGTGGTGCCGGTGCCGCCGAACAGGTCGTCGTTGCCGGCGCCGCCGATCAGCGTCGCGGCCGCGGAATTGCCGCCGAACAGCAGGTCGATCCCGCTGCCGCCGGTGATGCTGACGGGGGCGGTGCCCTTCTCGTAGACGAGCTCGTCGGTGTTGCCGCCGGCGACGGCGGCGGCGCTGGTGTGGTTCAGGATGAACACGCGGTCCGCCGTGAGGAGCTGCCCGTCGGCGAGGCGGGGCACGATGTCGTCCTGCGGCGAGCTCTGCAGATAGCTGGTGTTGGACGCGGCCGCGTTCGCCACCAGCCAGCCATAGGCCTGGATCGCCTGGGTCGAGCCGGTATAGGTGATGCTGTCGGCGAGCGCCGCTTTCGCCAGCGTCTGGTATTCGGCGTCGGTGGACATGGTGGGTGTGGCGGAAAACAGTCCCTGCGCCACGCTGCCGGTCTGGGCCTGCGCCCAGGTAGTGTAGTCCTGGCCGCTGTTCGGGTCGGCAACCTGAAGCTGGTACTGAACCCCGTTGTTGGGGTCGAAGCCGTTGGCGGCGTTGGTGAACCGGCCGGCGATGAAGTTGGTCTGCCACGCGAGCAACTGTGCCGCACCGGGAATGCCGAGCCCGGCGGCGAGGCCCAGCGTGGTTGCCAGCATGTCCTGCGCGAACGGCGTGGTCGCCCCCGGGTTCTTCGAGTTCGGGTCCGGAATCCAGCCGGACAGCGCGCCCTCCTGCATGCCCCAGGTCTGGGTCTGGGCGAGCAGATACTGGATGGTGTTCTCAGTGATCTGGGTAAAATACGCCTTCATCGCCGAGCCGTCGGGGTTGGCGCTCGCCGCCTCCACCACTTCGCGCAGGCTCCAGGCCTCCGCGCGCAAAGGCTGGGTCGGGGTCACGAGGAGTCCGCTCGCGCCGTTGCGGATCGCCGGGCTGACGGTGAGCACATCCCAGGAAGCTTCGGCGTTGAGCTGGTCGAGATAGACGCGGTCGCCGGTCATCAGATAGGCGACGTAGGTCATGTCCGGCTCGGGCGAGGCGTCCGGCGTCCAGCCGGAGGCGCTGCTGGGGCCGGTGAGCGGCAGTTGCGTCAGCGCCTGCGCACCGCTCGCGCTGACCTGGTGGGTGTCGGTGTTGATCCAGAGCTTCGGATACTTGGTCGCGGTGAGATAGCCGCCGGTCGCGGGGTCGGCCATGTGCCACGGGATGCTGCCGGCGATGTCGGCCTGGGCGAGCGCGTATTGCGCGGCGCTGGCGTTCTGGGTCAGCAGCCACGCCGCCGTCCAGCCGGGCTGTAGCCCGATATCCGGCCGCCCGCCCGTCGTCGGCATGCTCTTCGTGACATAGCCCGCGCCGAGGATGCCGAAATTGGAGGAGCCGAGGCGGGAGGCCTCGGTGCTGATGGTGCTGCCGGCGATGCCGACGGAGAGGTCGAAATTGGGGATGGCGCCGGTGGCCTCGAGGGCGGCGATGTCGT
>JAFKFJ010000324.1 GCA_017307335.1 Alphaproteobacteria bacterium
CTCCGCATCGCGCTGGCAACTCTGCAACAGCGCGAGATCGTGCGCGCAGATGATCCGCACTTCGCCGCGCGCGCTGGCCGCCAGGTCGCGCAGCCGTGCGAGCGTGCGCCGCCGCACCGCGCCGCTGCTCTGCAACAGCCGCTCGAACAGCGGCGGCCGCGCCGATGTCCGCTGCTGCGCGCCGAGTTCGGCCTGGTCGAACAGGGCGTCGCCCGCATGCAGCAGCCAGGTCGCGCCGGTGCGGATCGCCACGCCCGCATGGCCCGGCGAATGGCCCGGAAGGGCGATCAGCATGAAGTCGCTCGGCAGCCCGGCCAGTGGTCGCGCTGCGTCAAAGCCGAACCAGGGCTCGCCGTCCGGGCGGTATTCCTGCCAGCGGGCCGCCGCCCGCCACTGCACCGGGCGATACCGCCGCCGCGACCAGAACCCGCCGCGCCGGCGCGCCGCCGTCGCCTCGGCGGCCAGCACGTGCACCGTCGCCCCCGGAAAATCGGCGATGCCGCCGGCGTGGTCGAAATCCAGGTGGGTGAGCAGGATGTGGCGCACATCCTTGGGCTTGAACCCCAGCTCCTTCACCTGCTCGACCGCCGTGTCGATGGGGTCGAACCGCACCCCGGCGAGGCGGCGCAGCAGGCCGGAGAGGCGGCGGCGCGGATGCGCCATGTCGGCGCTGCCGAACCCGGTGTCGACCAGCACCAGCCCGCCCTCGGCCTCGACCAGCAGGCAGTGGCAGCCGATCGCCGGCCCGCCGAGCGGATGCATCGTGCCGCAGTTGAGATGATGGACGCGCATCGGTGCCATCACGCACAAACCGGCTTCGGGTTCCGCGCGGCGCGCCGCCGCGCTATCTGCTGGACCATGGCAGCTGACCCCTATGACACGCTCGGCGTGCGGCGCGGCGACGACGCGGAGACGATCCGCAAGGCCTACCGCAAGCTCGCCAAGCGCTACCACCCCGATCTCAATCCGGGCGACGCCGCGGCGGCCGAGCGGTTCAAGGCGATCAACGCGGCCAACGACATCCTCTCCGACCCGGCGAAGCGCGCCCGCTTCGACGCCGGGGAGATCGACGCCGAGGGCCACGAAATGCCGCCCAAGGCGCCGAGCTGGCAGGATTTCGGCGGCGCCGAGGAACGCTACGGCGGCGGGTTCGCCGCCGACGACCTGGAGACGCTGTTCGGCGAGGCCCTGGCCGGCGGGCGCGACCTGCACTACGCGGTGGCGGTCACGTTCCTGGAAGCGGCCAACGGCGCCACGCGGCGGATGCTGCTGCCGGACGGCCGGGCGCTGGATGTCAGCATCCCCGCCGGGGTGCGCGACGGCCACGTGCTGCGCCTCAAGGGCCAGGGCCGGCGCGGCCGGCGCGGCGCGGGCGACGCGCTGATCGAGGTGAGCGTGACCCCGCACCCCCTGTTCCGCCGCGAGGGCGACGACATCGTGATGGACCTGCCGGTCACGATCGCCGAAGCGGTGCTGGGTGCGACGATCGAGGTGCCAACGGTGCGCGGCCGCGTGCGCCTGGCCATCCCGCCCGGCTCGGGCACCGGCACGAGGCTGCGGCTGAAGGGGCGCGGTATCGGCAACGGGCACCAATATGTCGTCCTGCGCCCGGTGCTGCCGCCCGGCGGCGATCCGGCGCTGGAGCAGTTCCTGCGCGGCTGGGCGCCGGCCCGTCCGTTCGATCCCCGCGCCGGGCTGGAGGAGGCGTGATGCGATTGGAAGCGGTGCTGGAATCGGTCCCGGGCCTCGTGCAGGCGGAACTGGAGGACTGGGTGGCCCGCGGCTGGGTGCTGCCCGCCGGCGAGGCGCCGGAGTGGGTCTTCGCCGAGATCGACGTGGCACGCGTGCGCCTCGTGCTCGACCTGCGCCACGGCATGGGCATCGACGAGGAAGCCCTGCCGCTCGTACTGTCCCTGCTCGATCAGGTCTATGGTCTGCGCCGCCGGCTGCGCGCCGTCATGGCCGCCGCCGAGGCCCAGCCGGACCCGATCCGCGAAGCCCTGCGCGCGGCACTCCGCGGCTGATCTGGATCAATGCGAGGCCGGGGCGCGTCTGCTGCGCTAGCATGCCGTCAGTGAACGAGGCAGCGATGAAAGCAAGCGATGTGATGACCGGCCCGGTGGTTTCGGTCACGGCCGACACTCCGATCTCCGACCTGATCAACCTGATGCTGCGCACGCACATCAGCGGCGTGCCCGTGACGGAGCCGGACGGCACGCTCGCCGGCATCGTGACCGAGGGCGACCTGATCCGCCGTGCCGAGCTCGGCACCCAGCGCAAGCGGGGCGCATGGCGGGAGTTCTTCACCGGCACCGCGACGCTTGCCGAGGAATACGTGCGCAGCCACGGCACCAAAGTGCGGGACGTCATGACGACGGGTGTCGTCGCCGTCTCCCCCGAGACACCGCTGACCGAGATCGCCGACCTCATGGAGGAGCGGCGGATCCGCCGGGTGCCAGTGGTCGAAAACAACAAGGCGGTGGGCATCGTGAGCCGCGCCAACCTGTTGCGCGCCTGGGCCTCGCAGAAGCCGGCGGCGCCCACGCACAGCGCCGACGATACCGCGATCCGCAACGCCCTCCTCGCCGAACTCGGCAGGCAGAGCTGGAGCCGGCGGCCGGAGAACAGCGTGATCGTGACCGACGGCGTCGTGCACCTCTGGGGCCTCGCCGCGACCGAGGAGGAGAAGCGGGCGATCGAACTCGCGGCCGAGCGCACCCCCGGCGTGCGGGCGGTGCAGAACCACATCGTGGAGCTGTCGGTCGAGCCCTATCCGCTGATCATGGGCGCGTAGGCGAAGGACGCCGCCAGCTCGTCCGCCACCGCGGCGATCAGCGGCGCCCACCCGCGCGGCCCCGGCTGCCGCCACAGGCGCAGCGTCGGATACCAGGGCGTGTCGAGGCGCCCCATGAGCCAGCGCCAGTCCGGCGCGTAGGGCAGCAGCACCCAGGCCGGCAGCCCGAGCGCGCCGGCGAGGTGGCCGAGCGAGGTGTCGACGCAGACCAGCAGGTCGGTCGCCGCCAGGATCGCGGCGGTGTCGTCGAAATCCGCGATCTCCGCATCCAGGCTGATCAGCGGCGCGGCGCCGCGCCATTCGGCCGCCTGCGCCGCTGCCGGTCCCTTCTGCACCGCGAGCAGTGCCACGCCCGGCAGCGCGCCCAGCGGGGCGAGCACGTCGAGGGTGATCGAGCGGTTGCGGTCGTTGTTGTGCGTCGGCCGCCCGGCCCAGGCGATGGCGATGCGCCTCAGCCCCGCGGGCACCAGCGCGTCGAGCCGTGCCTGCCATTCCGCCCGCTTCTCCGCCGGCGGCGCCCAGAGCGGCGCCGGCGGCGGGACGCTGTCGAGCCGCGTGCCGGCGAGGCGCGAGAGGCCGGAGAACGGGCAATATGCGGCGAAGGCCGGACATTCGTCCCAGCGGGAGAAGTAGCTGGCGCCCGGATAGTGCCGCTCGAGCAGCGCCCGCATCTCCCCGCTCGTCGCGACCGAAACGCTCGCCGCACGCGCGAACGCCCAGGGCAGGTAGCGGGCGAACATGATCACATCGCCGAATCCCTGGTCGGCGATCAGCAGCAGCCGCTCCTCCGCGCCGAGGGTGCGCCCGTCCCATTGCGGCTTGTCGGTCTTGGGCATGAGCGGCTGGGCGCCTGCAATCTGATAGCGCCACTCGTATTCCTCCCACCCCTCGGCGAATTCGCCGGTGAGCAGCAGGGTCTGGCCGAGGCGCATATGCGCCTCCGGCATGTCGGGCTTCAGCGCGATGGCGCGGCGGGCGGCGCGAATGCAGGCATCGGGCTCCAGCCGCTCGTAGCGCAGCATCGCCTCGTTGAAATGCCCGACCGCATCGGCGGGTGCCAGCGCCTGGGCGCGGCGCACCAGCGCCAGCCCTTCGTCGAGCCGGCCGAGCAGGCGGTAGACTTCCGCGAGGTTGCAGAGCTGGCGCGGGGCGGCGGCGCCGGCCGCGAGCCCCTGCTCCATCAGCACTGCCGCTTCCTCGCTGCGGTTCCGCTTGAAGGCGATGTAGCCCTTCAGATGCAGCGACTCGCCGTGCTGCGGGCTCGCGGCAAGGATGTGGCCGAGCAGGCGCTCGGCGGCGTCGTAGCGTGCCGCGTCGATGTATTCGCGGACGATGGCAAGCATTTCGCCGATCGGCACCGGCACCGCGGCGGGCGCGGACAAGGACGCGGTGAGGACGGCGCTCATGCCAGGGCGGCCAAGGTCGGCAAGGGTGGTGTTTCCTGCGCGGTGGCCCGCCCTGCTACACCATTGCCGTTACGCGCGCCTAGCGGCGCCGTGGTGCGAGAGGGGGGATTCGAACCCCCATGACTTGCGTCGGCCGATTTTGAGAGGCCCCAGAGGGCCTATCCTATCTCTGTCCGGTAGGCCGCCACAGCCCTCTAACTAACTGATCCTTCTGGTCTTTTAGCTGAGTTGGGTGTTCCTGTCCTAGCCGGTTTTACGCCACGGTTGGCTTTCTGGCTGCACCTATCCTGCACCTGAAATCCGACCTCAACGGAGGTTAGGAATGCCGAAACTCAAGCTCACGAAGACCGTTGTCGACGCGGCGCAGAAGGAGGAAGAGCCCTACGAACTGCGCGACACGGTGATACCCGGCTTCTTGCTGAAAGTCACGCCGACCGGACGCAAGATCTTCATGCTCGCCTACGTGGCCAACAACGGCCAACGCCGCAAACCCGCCATCGGCCAGTTTGGCGAGATCACCGTCGAGCAAGCACGATCGATCGCGCAAGACTGGCTTGCCGATGTCCGCAAGGGCAAGGACCCGAGCGCCGAAAAGAGCGCGGCCCGTCAAGCGCCAACCGTGAAGGAGCTGTTCGAGCGGTTCATCACGGACTACTCGGAGTCGCGCAACAAGCCGTCGACCGTCAAATCCAACCGCGGCTACGGCAAGCTCTACATCATTCCCCATTTGGGGCAGATGAAGGTGCCCGACGTCACGCGCGCGGACATCTCGAACCTGATGAAGAAGATGTCTAAGACGCCCACCAACGCGAACCGCGTGCTGGCCGCCGTCCGCAAGATGTTCAACATGGCCGAAGTCTGGGGCATGCGGCCCGATGGCTCCAACCCGTGCCGGCACATTCCCAAATTCCCGGAACGTGGGAAGACAAGGCTGATCACCGATGCCGAGCTTCGGCAGCTTTACGCCTATCTCGACCAAGCCGAAGCCGAGGGACTCGAACATCCGTTCCTCCTCCTGGCGGTCCGGCTGCAGTTCGAGTTTGCCGCCCGCATGTCCGAGATCCTTATGCTGGAATGGTCATGGGTCGATCTCGACAACCGCCGCGTCGTTTGGCCGGACAGCAAGACCGGCGGAATGTCGAAGCCGATGAGTGCCGAGGCGGTCCGCCTCTTCGAGAGTGCTCCCTGCTTCGAGGACTCTCCCTATGTGTGCCCTTCCATCTTTGATCCCAATCTTCCGATGTCGAAGCACACCTATTGGCACGGCTGGCGGCGCGTCCTCGAGCGCGCAGGCCTGCCGCACATCGGCACCCACGGCATTCGTCACAGGGCCGCGACCGACATCGCCAACTCCGGCATCCCCGTCAAAGTCGGTATGGCGCTGACCGCCCATAAGACGGTGACCATGTTCATGCGATACGTCCACACCGAGGACGATCCCATCAGGGCCGCGGCTGAGGCGGTGACGCAGCGCCGCCAATCGCTGGTCGGGGGCGCCGTTCTTTCACCCTCGGCTCCGCCAGTGCCAACGCAAGCCCCTGTGCCGCCGCCGACTGCCCCCGAGGCGCTGCATGAGCCGTCGGCGGGCGTGCGCGAGAAGCCGCTCGGCCTCGAGGATGGCAAGTATGCGTCGCGGACAAAGCTCGGCAATTATCGCCCCTTCCGTCATCGCAAGGGCGACAACCGCGCAGTACCGCTGGGGACAAAACATGCGACCGCGCCGGAGGCGAGCCATGTCTAGCCAGAACAAGGCGCAAGCTCGCTGGCCAAGCCCGGACATCCTTCGGCGCGCAAGGTTCGTGAAAGACGCAGGTCCGATCCGGTTCGTCGACACGGAGGCCGCGGCTCGATACCTGGCGCTCAGTGCGCATACGCTGGAATGCTATCGCTCGCTCGACACCGGCCCGGCCTACCACAGGTTCGGGAAGTGGGTGCGATACGCCGTCGAGGACCTCGACGCTTGGGCCGAATGCTGTCGCCGGTCCACAGCGGCCTCACCCGAGGCGCCACGCACCCTTGACCTGACATAGCTTGGAGGCTATATGACTTGGGAAGTCAGGCTGCACGCCTCCTTTGAGGTCGAGTTGCTGGAGTACGACCCACGGGTCCGTGTCGCGTTGGCCGCCACCGCCAAGCTGCTTATTGAGTACGGCCCGCAGCTTGGCCGGCCCTATGTCGATACACTCAAGGGATCGAGGCACCCCAACATGAAAGAGCTGCGCTTTGAGGCCGCGGATGGCGAATGGCGCGCGGCCTTCGCATTCGATCCTGAACGAAGGGCGATCCTGCTGGTCGCCGGCGACAAGTCAGGCGGCAGCCAGAAGCGGTTTTATCGGCAGCTTATCGCAAAGGCGGATTTACGGCTTTCCGCACATCTGGAAACCCTGAAAGCCGCAAGGAAGGAATGATCGAGATGGGCCACACGCTGGATGAAGTCATTGCCTCGTTGCCTGCGGAAGAGCAGGCAGCAATTGAGGCTCGCTATCAGGAACTGAAGCAGGAAGTCGAAAGTTTGCGCCAACTGCGGGAGATCGCCGGCAAGGCCCAGCTAGACGTCGCCGCTGCGCTCAATATCAAGCAGCCGTCTGTCTCGAAGATCGAAAAACAAGCCGATATGTATCTCTCGACACTGCGCAGTTATGTCGAGGCAGTCGGCGGGAAGCTTGAACTGATCATCAGACTACCCTCGCGGCCCGCACTTACACTGCAAAGCCTGGGTGATGTCGCTGGCGAAGGCGCCGTGGCTTCCCGACCGCACGGTCACAGGCGGAAGCGCGCGGCGGCCTCATGACGATGCAAAGCACGGCCAGACCCACGATCGTCCTTTCCGCCACCCCCAAGGGCAACGGCTACCAAGCGACAGTAACTTTTCCGGGCGGGGTTTCGATGAGTTCTGCTGAAACCTACCCAACGATCGGCGAGGCCATGACCGCGGCCGCGAAAAAGCTGCTCGACATGCCCGATCGCCTAATAGCGCTCGACCGCGCCGAAAATCAGCAGGCGGAGTTGCGTCAATCCTGAAAGCGTTTTGAGGGGGAATGCCTTCCCCCTGGCCGGCGCCGATGTCGCCGGCACACCCCCTTCTGCGGGGACACCCCCCAGGCTGTGCCAAAACTCCGACCGGAAAGGGCCGAGCACGACAACGTGTAGCCCGCCGAGGCTCAGTGCGGCGTGATCGCCGCCAATCCGAAGGCGTTTGCTGCATGCAGGATATTGAAGGCCAGAATCGATAATGCTGCTTCCGCCTTTACCGCTCTGAGCCCCCTGGTGAGGAATCTACCGCCGCCTGACATCCGCTTGATGGTTCCGAATGGATGCTCGACCGTGCATCGTCGGATCGTCATCAGGCTGGGATCCGAATGGATGCGCGCTTCCATACGGTCGAGTGCGCTTTGATCTACAAGGCGATGGATTGTGCGCTGCGCGCCCGGCGTGCAGCGTGCCTTTAAACGACAGGCTCCGCACGCTGAGGTTCGGTAGCGGATCGCGCGATTACGGGTGTGGACACCAGACGGACGTAGCGTCTCCCCCGCCGGGCAGCGGATGGTGTTGTTCGTCTCGTCGTAGAGGAACTGAACCGGGCGGAAGTGTTCCGAATTCATAGCGCCGCGCTTGATCGGGGCGGCAACCTCAATGCCTTCCTTCTCACAGCGAGCAATCTCCTCGGCGTTCGAGTACCCACCATCAGTCAGGACCTGGATTTGATCGACCTCAAGCACCTCCTTTGCCGCGACGGCCATCGGGTGCAGCAGGTGACTGTCATTTGCGTCGTTATAGACGTCGTGATGAACGATCAAGCCGCTTTCGACGTCGACCACATTCTGAAGATTGTACGAGGGCATCTTAGGCGCGCGGCCATAGCCCATCGGTTTCGCCTCCGGTTCGCCAAAGACGAGAACCTTTTCGTCGCGCCGCTCAAGCTCATGTTGCCGCTTGAACAGACGATCTTTTCGCCGCTCGAGCGAGGCAATCGCCGCTTTGAAGCCCTCACGATGCAGCGGCTGATCATCGAGCCCGCTGGATACGCTTTCGTCAATTATGTCCAGACGGTCGAGGTAATAGGCGATCTCCTTTTCCGTGTGTGCGATGTCTCGGGCGAGTCGCTCAGCGCCGGCGATGTTCTTCGGACTAGCGACCGCTCGCATCTTGCTGCCGTCCAGCGCCACTATCCGACCGCCAACGAGCCCCTGCTCGCGGCAGAACTGAATGAACGCAGCGCTGGCAGCGATGATCGCGTCGGGATTGTCGTGCCGGAAGGCGGCGATGGTCCGGTAATCTGGACTCATGCGGCGTAACAGCCACATCGCCTCCAGATCGCGGACACAAGCCCTTTCCAGATGTCGCGAGGATCGAACCTGGTTGAGATAGCCCCAGATATAGAGGCGAAGCATGTCTCCGGGTTGGTAGCCCGGCCGGCCAGTGGCTGCCGCAATAACACGATTGAATCCGAGTTCGATCAGGTCGAGGCTAGCAACGAAGGCATCGACTACACGGACGAGGGCTTCGGGCCCGACATAATCGTCGACGGAAGGGGGCAATAAGCTCACTTGATCCCGGCTATCGCCGTCAATGAAGCTCACATTTGTCCCCTTTCCAAAACGCCTGTCTAGTGATGGTGCCCTTCTGGCTCTTCCATACGGAAGGAGAGGCTTTCCCGTCGCACGCCGTCTGACAATTGAAGCTCGGCATCGAATTCATGCGGCTCCGCAGGCGCGGCAGCGCTTTGGAAGACGTGGTGATCGCTGGGCACCGGGAGCAACGGCAGCCGCTCGATGGCGCCGCCATCCCGGCTGATGCAAACGGCGGCCGTCAACGCTTCGGCATGGGCCGATACCGTCAGCCGCATGCGCTCGCCATCCGGCGTATCGACAATGGCGAGAAGACCCTGGGCTAGCGGCGAGTCGACCTTGAATGGCTCGGGCGCATGATGATGGCTGTGCGCCCCGCCTTCCGCGGCAACGACGCCGGTCGTGTCAAACTGGACGGTCGCCAAACCGAGCGGCGGCAAATGCTCGCGCAACTCCTCCTTCAGGGCGACCGTAACCCGATTTGCCTCCGCAACGGTCAGCGCATCATCTACCGCGATCGTCAGGTCGGCACTGAGCTTGTGGCCGACCCAACGGGCCTTCACTTCGACCAGCCGGCCGATGGCGGACACATGCTCGGCGGCATGGCGGATCTCTTCCACCACGCCAGGGCTGACGCCATCGAGGCTGCGCATGATGACCGCCTTGGCCGACTGCCAGACGATGCCGAAAATGGCGATAGTGATCAGCAGCCCGATGATCGGATCGGCCAGGGGGAAGCCGGCCCATACTCCGGCGGCGCCGAGCACCACGGCCAGGCTCGTCAGTCCATCCGTGCGGGCGTGGTAGCCGTCCGCGATCAGCGCCGCGCTGTTCATCGCGCGGCCGACACGGATGCGGAAGACGGCGACGACCTCATTGCCGACAAAGCCGATGAAGCCTGCGACCGCAACCGCCACAAGTTGGGTGATCGGCTGGGGATGGATCAGACGGCTGATCGCCTCGTACCCCGCGACGATGGCACTGAACAGGATGATCAGCACGACCAGCATTCCGGCCAGATCCTCAACCCGCCCGAGGCCATAGTTGAACGTGGCAGTCGGCTTGCGGCGAACGAGCGCAAAAGCGATCCAGAGCGGAATAGCGGTCGTGGCGTCACCGATATTGTGGATGGTGTCCGCCAGCAGTGCCACGCTGCCGGAGATGAAGACCACGACCAACTGCAGCACCGCCGTGATGCCGAGGATGATGAAGGACCATTTGATGGCCCAGATGCCTCGCTCCGACGAAGACAGGCTAGGATCGATCACGCCGTGCGTATGGCCATGCCCACCGGCGCCGCCATGCGAGTGGCCGCCTTCATCGTGCGCATGACCGAAGCTCTGATCCTGGCCGCCGAAGCCGAGCCATTCTTTGACCGCTGCGTACATCACCGACCTCAGAGGTATTTGGACAAGGATTTGAATTCGCGCAGCGCCTGCTTGGCATTCATGCCGCCTTCGCCCACCGCGTCGCCAATGCAATGCTCCATGTGGTCCTGGATCAGCGTACGCTTGGCGTTGTGGATGACGCTCTCCACGGCCTGAAGCTGCTGCGCCAGTTCCAGGCACGAGCGGCCTTCGGCGAACATGGATAGGAGCGAACTGAGCTGGCCTTGGGCCTGCTTAAGCCGCTTGATGAGATCGGGGTGCGAGGTGTGCTGCATAGCTATACCCTACCCCCTAGGGGGTAGGGAGTCAAACGCGTGGTTTTAGCACAGCCTGCCCCGCAACGCCCCGAGAGTGAGAGTGCAGACCGGGTTTTCCGGTAGAGTAGGGATGAAGCGCCTTGCTCCGTTGCCGAGGCAGGTTTCTTCATCCCCCGCTCCGAACCGGACGTGCAGGTTTCCCTGCATCCGGCTCTCCATGCGTGGCATCGCCACGGGTGGTCCTCACAGCGTGGTGAGGGTGTTG
>JAFKFJ010000325.1 GCA_017307335.1 Alphaproteobacteria bacterium
TTACGCCGCCCCCTTCAACACCTCGGCCGATCGCGCCGCCGCCATGCCAACCTGGCTCTGCGACTACAACAGCCGCAGACCCCACGCCGCCCTCGGCGGAAAGCCTCCGATCAGCCGGCTCAGCAGGAACAACCTCCTTGGTAGCGACATCTAGAGCATGATGACCGGAGGCGGAATCGCCGGAGGTCTGAATCATGCTCTCAGATCAAAGAGCGGGAACGGGTTGAGTGAGCGTGAGCGAACTCATCCCGTTCTAGATCACGGTCTCCAGCAGGCTGAAGCGCACCGGGATCAGCTCCTGAAGTTTCAGCCGGCCACCTGCATCCTTGTCGATCACGACGAGGCGCTGCGCCTCGTCCGGGCCGACCGGCAGCACCATGCGCCCGCCAGGGCGAAGCTGTTCGAGCAGCGCCGGCGGCGGCTGATCGGCGGCGGCGGTGACGATGATCTTGTCGAACGGCGCGTGGTCGGCCCAACCCCGCGAGCCGTCGCCCACGCGGATCGCGACATTGGAATAGCCGAGGCGGCGTAGCTGCGCCTCGGCCACCGCCGCGAATTCCTCGATGACCTCCACGCTCCAGACGCGCCCGGCAAGCTCGGCGAGAATTGCAGCCTGATAGCCGAGCCCGGTGCCGATCTCCAGCACGCTCTCATGCGGTTCCAGCGCGAGCAGATCGGTCATGAGCGCGACGATGAACGGCTGCGAGATCGTCTTGTCGAATCCGATCGGCAGCGGCGTGTCCTGATAGGCGAGTTGCGCGATCTGCGGCGGCACGAAGAGGTGGCGCGGCACGCGCGCCATCGCCCCCAGCATGCGCGCATCCAGCTCCGCCTTGCCAAGCTCGTCGGCCATGAGGTCGGCATGGATGCCGACGACATCGACCATGTGCCGGCGCAGGATCGCGAAATGGTGCTCGTTCATCGGTTTCATGGCACGCTCTCGGCTTCGCCAGGGCTCGGCACGGCGCTTAGAACTCGATCCCCTGCTGCGCCTTCACGCCGGCTGCGAAATGGTGCTTGGCGGCCGCCATCTCGGTCACCAGGTCGGCCGCCGCGATCAGCGCCGGCTTCGCATTCCGCCCGGTGACGACAACGTGCAGCATGTTCGGGCGGGCGCGCAGCGCCGCCAGCACCTCGGCCTCGTCAAGATAGTCGTAGCGCAGCGCGACGTTCAACTCGTCCAGCACGAGCATGCCGAGGCCGGGGCGCCGCATCAGGTCCATCGCCGTCGCCCAGGCGCGGCGCGCGGCCGCAATGTCGCGGGCGCGATCCTGCGTCTCCCAGGTGAACCCCTCGCCCATCGTGTGCCATTCGAGCAGGTCGTCGAAGCGCGCCAGCGCCGCGCGCTCCCCGGTGTGCCACGCACCCTTGATGAACTGCACCACGGCGCAGGGGCGCCCGTGGCCGAGCATGCGCAGCAGCAGGCCCCACGCGGCGGTCGATTTCCCCTTGCCCGGGCCGGTATGGACGATCAGTAGCCCCTTCTCGATCGTCTTGGCCGCGACCTCGGCATCCTGCACCGCCTTGCGCCTGGCCATCTTCTCCCGGTGGCGCGCCGCCTCGTCCGTCATCCCTTCACCACCATCGCCAGCCCGGCGACCATGAACAGCACGCGCTCGGCCCGCACCGCCAGCGCCTGATGCAGCCGCCCCGCCTCGTCGCGGAACGCGCGGGCCAGCGCGTTGTCGGGCACGATGCCGAGGCCGACCTCGTTGCTTACCAGCACCGTGGGCGCCGTGCGTGCGCGCAGGGCGGTCTCGAGCGCCGCGGTCGCCGCCGGAATGTCGCGCTCCGCCGCCATCAGGTTGGCGAGCCAGAGGGTCAGGCAATCCACCAGCGCCGGGTGCGGTTCGGCGAGCGCCGCCGGCAGATCGAGCGGCACCTCGCGGGTCCGCCAGCCCTCGCCCCGCCGCGCCTGATGCGCCGCGATGCGCGCCGCCATCTCGGCATCGCCCGCCGCGGCCGTGGCGACATAGAGCCAGGGCGCGGGATGGGCGGCGACCAGGGTCTCGGCGTGGCGGCTCTTGCCGGAGCGCGCGCCGCCGAGAATGAGCGTCAGCACCGGCGAAACACCTTTTGACGGGAAACGGGGCGGTGTGCGTAATAGCCCCCAGCCGAAGGTCCTTCCATCGGGAAGGTGAAAAGGGAACGCGGTGCGGGGTGCCAACCCCCAGGCCGCGGCTGCCCCCGCAACTGTAAGCGGAGAGCGGCGCTCCACCGGGCCACTGGCGCCAGCGCGCCGGGAAGGCCGGGGTGCCGCGCCTGATCCGCGAGCCAGGAGACCTGCCCTCGGCGCCTGACCGCGATGCCGGGCGGGGTGCCTCGGCGACGCCGGTGCGGACGGCACCCGCCTCGAATCATGCCCCCGGGGGAGCCTTGTCGCACGCCGTCGCCTGCCTGCATGTCTGCGTCGCCTGCTTCGGTGCCGAGCCGCCCGAGGAGGGGGCGACGCCGCCGGGCGAGCGCCTGCATGCGGCCGTTGCCGCACTGATCCGCGATCCCACACTGCGCCTCGCCCCCGTCACCTGCCTCGCCAATTGCGACCGCGGCTGCTCCGCGGCGATCAGCGCGGCGGGGAAGTGGACCTACCTGCTCGGCCATCTTTCGCCCGTGCACGCCGAGGATCTGGTGACGTATGCGCTGAGTTACACGGCCTCGCGCACCGGCGTGGTGCTGCCCTCGCGCCGTCCAGAGTCGCTGCGCCACGCCATCATCGGCCGCGTCCCTGCCCCGGAGCTGCCTGCATGACTCACGCGAAGGTCCCCGCGACCGTCATCACCGGCTTCCTCGGCGCGGGCAAGACGACGCTGGTGCGCCACCTCCTCGCGCATGCCGGCGGGCGGCGGCTGGCGGTGATCGTGAACGAGTTCGGCGCCCTCGGCATCGACGGCGAGGTGCTGCGCGCCTGCGACCTGCCGGGCTGCGCGGAGGAGGACATCGTCGAGCTGGCGAATGGCTGCCTCTGCTGCACCGTCGCCGAGGAGTTCCTGCCGACGATGCAGGCGCTGCTCGACCGGCCGCGGCCGCCCGAGCACATCCTGATCGAGACCTCCGGCCTCGCGCTGCCGAAACCGCTGCTGAAGGCGTTCGCGTGGCCGGACGTGCGCTCGCGCGTCACGGTGGACGGCGTGATCGCGGTGGTGGACGCGCCGGCGGTCGCCGAGGGCCGCTTCGCCGACGACCCGCAGGCGGTCGCGGCGCAGCGCGCGGAGGATGCGGCGGTGGAGCACGACAACCCGCTGGCCGAGGTGTTTCTCGACCAGATCCAGGCGGCGGACCTGATCGTGCTGAACAAGACGGACCTGCTCGGCACCGCCGCCGCCGAGGCGCTGCGCGCCGAGATCGCGGAGAAGATCCCGCGCGCCATCAAGGTGCTGGCGGCGCGCGAGGGACGGCTCGACCCCTCCGTGCTGCTCGGCCTCGCCGCTGCCGCCGAGGACGATCTGGCGGCGCGCCCCTCGCATCACGACGCCGAGGATGGCGCGCACGAGCACGACGACTTCGAGAGTTTCGTGGTGCCGCTGGCCGAGATCGACGCGCCGGAGACACTGCTGACGCGGCTGCAGGCGGCCGCCGCGCTGCCCGGCGTGCTGCGCATCAAGGGTTTCACCGCGGTGCGCGGCAAGCCGATGCGGCTCGCGGTGCAGGGCGTGGGCCTGCGGTTCCACCAGCACTACGACCGGGTCTGGCCCGCCGGCGCCGCGCGCAGCGGGCATGTGGTGGTGATCGGGCAGACCGGCCTCGACCGCGCGGCGATCTCGGCGGCCATCGCGGGCTGAGCGGATGCACCTGCTGGTCCGCGAAACCCGCTCGCTCGACGACGACGCTCCGCCGGTCGATCTCGGCCAATCGCCCGCGGACCTGCTGTTCCTGTCCTTCTCCGACAGCGACCTCGGCGCGGTGGCGGCGGCGTGGCAGGCGATGGGCGCGCCGCGCCCCTCGCTGCGCCTCGCCAGTTTGGCGCAGCTTCGCCATCCGATGTCGGTGGATCGCTATCTCGAGCAGACAGCGGCGGGCGCGCGCTGCGTGCTGGTGCGGCTGCTCGGCGGGCTCGACTACTGGCGCTACGGGGCCGAGGAGCTTTCGGCGCTGTGCGGCCGGGCGGGGATTCCGCTCGCGCTGCTGCCCAGCGATGCGCGGGAGGATGCGCGGCTGGCCGCGCTCTCCACCGTGGACCCCGTGATGCGCACGCGCCTCGATGCGCTGCTGCGCGAAGGCGGACCCGTGAATGTCGGCCGCGCGCTGGACCTCGCCGCGCATCTCGCGGGGCACGGTCCCGATCCCGCCCTGCCCCCGGTGCCGCTCGCACCCTTCGGCACCCATGATTTCGCGGTTCCGTCGGAGGGGCCGGCGGGGCGTGCCGCGCTCGTGTTCTACCGCTCGCACCTGCTGGCCGCCGACCTGGCACCGCTGGAGGCGCTGGCGGCGGCGCTGGCGGCGCAAGGGCTGGGCGTGCGCGGCCTGCATGTCGGCAGCCTGAAGGATGGCGCGACCGCCGCCTTCGTGGCCGGGCGGCTGCAGGCGTGGCGGCCGGAGGTGGTGCTGAACGCGACCGGGTTCTCGGCCCGCCGCGACGGCGCCTCGCCGCTCGATCCCCCCGGCGCGCCGGTGCTGCAGCTTCTCCTCGCCGGCGCGCCGCGCGACGCCTGGGCGGCCTCCGCGCGCGGGCTCTCGCCCGCCGATCTGGCGATGCAGGTCGTGCTGCCGGAGCTGGACGGGCGCCTCGCCACCACGGCGATCGGCTTCAAGGCCGCGCAGGCGCCGGTGCCGGGCCTGGAATTCGCCCGCACGGCCTACGCGCCCGACGCCGAGGGCGTGGCGCTCGCGGCCGATCGGGCTGCCGGCTGGGCACGGCTCGCCGCCACGCCGCGGGCGGCGCGGCGCCTGGCGATCGTGCTGAGCGACTATCCGGGCGCGGGCGGGCAGGCCGCGCATGCGGTGGGGCTCGACACGTTCGCAAGCCTCGCTGCCATCCTGCGGCTGCTGGAAGACGCCGGCTACGCCACCGCCGGCACGCTGCCGGACGCGGCAGCATTGGCCCGGATGCTGGCCGAGGCGGCGCCGGTGCCGTTCCTGGACGCCGCCGGATATCGCGCGCTGTTCGCCACCCTCCCGGAAAGCCTGCGCGCCCGCGTGCTGGCGGTCTGGGGCGCGCCGGAAGGAGGATTCGCGCTGCGCCACCTGCGCGTCGGCCGCGTGCTGCTGGCGATCCAGCCCGATCGCGGCCACCGCCTCGACCGCCGCGCCGCCTATCACGACCCGGACACGCCGCCGGGCCACGCCTACATCGCCTTCTACCTCTGGCTGCGCGCGATCGAGCGGGTCGACGCGCTGGTGCATCTGGGCACGCATGGCACCCTGGAATGGCTGCCGGGCAAGGCGGCGGCGCCCGCCCCCGACTGCGCCGGGCCGGCGCTGCTGCGCGGCCTGCCGGTGGTCTATCCGTTCATCGTCAACAACCCCGGCGAGGCGGCGGCGGCAAAGCGCCGGCTGGGCGCGGTGACCATCGGCCACCTGACACCCCCGCTCGCGCCCGCCGGCCTCTCCGGCGAGGCGGCGGCGCTGGAGCGGCTGATCGACGAATATGCCGCCGCCGATGGGCTCGACCGCCGCCGCACCGCGTTGCTACGCGGCGACATCCTGGCCCGTGCCGAGGCCGCCGGCCTGCTGGCCGAGAGCGGGGCGCGCGACCTGCCGGACGACGACGCACTGGCGCGGCTCGACGCCTATCTGTGCGACGTGAAGGACATGCAGGTGCGGCAGGGGCTGCATGTCTTCGCGACACGCCCCTCGCCCGCCGCCCGCGCCGCGCTGCTGGCCGCCTGCCCGGCGCTCAATCCGGCGCGGCTCGATGCCTGTGCCGGGGCCGAGGCGGCCGCGCTGCTGACGGCGCTGGATGGCCGGTTCGTGCCGCCCGGCCCGGCCGGCGCGCCGAGCCGGGGGCGGACTGACGTGCTGCCAACCGGGCGCAACCTGTTCGCGGTCGATCCGCGCACGGTGCCCACCCGCGCCGCCCTCCTGCTCGCCGAGCGCGCGGCCGAGCAACTGCTGCGCCGCCACGTGCAGGAGCACGGCGAGTGGCCGCGCCGGCTGGTGCTGGACCTGTGGGGCAGCGCCACCATGCGTACCGGCGGCGAGGATTTCGCGCTGGCCCTGGTGCTGATGGGCGCGCGGCCGACGTGGGACGAGGGCTCCTCGCGCGTGACCGGCATCGAGATCCTGCCGCTCGCGCTGCTGGACCGGCCACGCGTGGACGTGACGCTGCGCATCTCCGGCCTGTTCCGCGATGCGTTCGAGGCGCAGATCGCGCTCTTCGACAGCGCCGTGCGCGCGATTGCGGCGCGTGACGAGGCGGCCGAAGACAATCCCCTCGCCGCCGCCGCGTGCGGGCTGGACGGCGCGGCGTTGCGCGCGGCCACCGCGCGCGTCTTCGGCGCGGCGCCCGGGGACTACGGCGCCGGTGTCGAGGCGCTGCTGGCGCGCGGGGCGTGGCATGCGCCCGCAGAACTCGGCGCCGCCTACCTCGCAGCCTCGGCGCATGCCTATGGCCATGGGCTCGACGGTGCCGCGGCGGCCGACGCGTTCGCGGCGCGGGTGCGGGGTGCCGATGCGTTCCTGCACGTGCAGGACCACCGCGAGACCGACCTGCTCGACGGCGCCGACTATGCGGCGCACGAGGGCGGGTTCGCCGCCGCCGCGGCGGCCCTCGGCGGCGCGCCGGCGCTGTATCACGCCGACACGGCAACCCCGGAGGCGCCCCGCCTGCGCACGCTCGCCGAGGAGATTGCGCGCGTGGTGCGCGGGCGTGCGGCCAACCCGCGCTGGATCGCGGGCATGATGGCGCACGGCTATCGCGGCGCGGCGGAGATCGCGCGCGGCGTGGACAACCTCCACGCCTTTGCGGCGACCTTGCCGACGCGATTGGACGCGCAGTTCGACCTGCTGTTCGCGGCGACCCTCGCGGAACCGGCGGTGGACGGGTTTCTGCGCGACGCCAACCGCGACGCGCACGCGGCGATGCGGGCGCGCTTCGCCGAGGCGCGGGCGCGCGGGCTGTGGCGCAGTCGCCGCAACGACGTGGCGGAGATTCTCGGGTGATGCGGCGCGGCGCCTGCCCGACCGTGTTCGCACCGATGCGCACCGGCGACGGCCTGCTGGCGCGCGTGAAGCCGCCGGGCAGCCGGCTTTCGGCGGCGCAGGCGCGCGCGCTGGCGGATGCGGCGGCGGCGTGCGGCAACGGCGTGATCGAACTGACGGCGCGCGGCAACATCCAGGTGCGCGGCCTGACCACGACGAGCGCGCCCCGCTTCGCGCACGCGATGGTGGCGGCCGGTCTCGCGGCGGCCGATCCGCAGGTCGAGCGGCGGCGCAACGTGCTTCTCGCCCCGCTCGCCGACGCGCCGACCCGCGCGGTCGCCGCGGCGCTCGAGGCGCGGCTGGCCGACGCGGCGCTAGCCGCGCTGCCGGGCAAGTTCGGCTTCATCGTCGATGGCGGCGGCGGATTGCCGCTCGACAGCGTCAGCGGCGACGTGCGACTGCGCGCCGACGGTGGACGCTGGCGCGTGTGGTGCGACGGCGCGCAGAAAGCGGCGACGGGCGACGCCACGGCGGCGGTCGCGATTGCGCTGCGGCTGGCCGAGGCGTTCCTGGCGCTGCGCACCGATGCGAAGCGGATGCGCGACGCGGTCGGATCGCCGATCCTGGCGCGTGCAACAGCGGAGTTGCCCAGCGTCGCCGCGCCGGTCGCAGCGGCGGCGCCTTCCTGCATCGGCCCGCTTCGCGGCGGGTTCGGCGTCGGCCTGCCGTTCGGCGCGACCGACGCCGCGACCTTCGCCGCGCTCGGCGCGCTGTGGGTCACGCCGTGGCGGGCCGTGGTGATCGAGAACGCTTCGCCTCGGGAACTGCGCGGGCTCATTACCGATCCGTCCGACCCGCGCCGCGCACTCGCCGCGTGTCCCGGGCGGCCGGCGTGCGACCACGCGCGCGCCGATACGCGCGCCGATGCGGCGAAGCTCGCCGCGCTGCTGCCGGGGCTCCGCGCGCATCTGTCGGGCTGTGCGAAGGGCTGCGCGCATCCCGCGCCGGCGCCGGTCACGCTGGTCGCGCGCGACGACGGCTACGCGCTGGTGCGCGACGGGTGCGCGAACGACGCGCCCGAGCGCACCGGGCTCGCGCTCGGCGAAGCAGTGGCGCTGCTGCAGCGATGACGCGCGCGTACGACTATCTTCGCGACGGCGACGCGATCTATGCGCGTTCCTTCGCCATCATCCGCGCCGAAGCCGACCTCGCGCGCGTCGGCGCGGCGGAAGCGGAGGTCGCGGTGCGCGTGATCCATGCGTGCGGGCGGGTCGAGGTCGCGCGCGACCTGCATTTCACGCCGGGCTTCGCGCCCGTCGCTGCCGGGGCGCTGCGCGACGGGCGGCCGGTTCTCTGCGATTCGCAGATGGTGGCGCACGGCATCACGCGCGCACGCCTGCCGGCCGACAACGCCGTGATCTGCACGCTGAACGATCCCGACGCCACGCCACGCGCGCAACGCCTCGGCACGACGCGATCGGCGGCTGCGCTCGACCTTTGGGGCGCCCGGCTCGCGGGCGCCGTGGTCGTGATCGGCAACGCGCCGACCGCGCTGTTCCGCCTGCTCGAGCTGCTCGACGCGGGCGCGCCGCGCCCCGCCGCCGTGATCGGCATGCCCGTGGGCTTCGTGGGCGCGGCGGAATCCAAGCAGGCGCTTGCGGAGTGGCGCGATGCGGCGGGCGCGCCGATCCCGCACGCGATCGTCGCCGGGCGGCAGGGCGGCAGCGCGATGGCGGCGGCGGCGGTGAACGCGCTCGCGCGGCTCGGCGGGTGATGCCGGCGACACTGTTCATCGTCGGCATGGGGCCGGGCGATCCGGAACTGGTGACGCTGAAGGCGGCGCGCATCCTCGCCGCGACACGCGTCGTCGCCTTCTTCGCCAAGCGCGGCCAGCCGGGCCATGCACGGCGGATCGCCGAGGGATTGCTGCGCGCGGATGCGGAGCTGCTGCGCTGTGAGTATCCGTACACGACGGAAATCGCCGCGCACGACCACGGCTACGTGACCGCGATGGCCGGCTTCTATGACGCAAGCGCCGACGCGATCGCGGCGCATCTCGATGCCGGGCGCGACGTGGCGCTGCTGTGCGAGGGTGATCCGCTGTTCTACGGCTCGGCCATGTACATGTTCGACCGGCTGGCGGCGCGGCACCGGACCGAGATCATCCCAGGCGTGACCGGCATGAGCGCGTGCTGGACCCAGGCGCGCCTGCCGCTTGCGCATGGCGACGACGTGTTCTGCGTGCTGCCCGGCACGCTCGCGGAAGGCGCGCTGATCGAGCGGCTGCAATCGTGCGATGCCGCCGTGATCATGAAGGTCGGCCGCAACCTGGAAAAGATCAAGGCGGCGGCGCGGGCGGCCGGCGTCGCCGCGCGCGCGGTGTATGTCGAGCGCGGCACGATGCGCGGGGAGCGCGTGCTACCGCTGGAAGAGGTGTCGGCGGCGGCTCCGTATTTCTCGCTGGTGCTGGTCCCCGGCCGGCGGCGCGTGCGATGAACGGGCATCTCGCCATCGTCGGCCTCGGCCCCGGCGACGTCGCAATGCTGACGCCGCACGCGCAGGTCGTGTTGGCGGCAGCGAGCGATCTTGTCGGCTACGGCCCGTATCTCGATCGCGTGCCGCCGAACCCCGCGCAGCAGCGCCACCCTTCGGACAACCGCGCCGAGATCGCACGCGCCCAACTCGCGCTCGCCCTCGCCGCCGAGGGGCGGCGCGTCGCCGTTGTCTCGGGCGGCGATCCCGGCGCGTTCGGCATGGCGAGCGCGGTGTTCGAGGCGATCGAGCGTGGTCCGGCGGCATGGCGCGCGCTGGAGATCGAGGTGATACCGGGCATCTCGGCGATGTTCGCCGTGGCGGCGCGGCTCGGTGCGCCGCTCGGGCACGATTTCTGCGCCATCTCGCTCTCCGACAACCTGAAGCCGTGGCCGGTCGTGCAGCGCCGCCTGCTCGCCGCCGCCGAAGCCGGGTTCGTGATCGCGCTCTACAACCCCGCGTCGCGCGCGCGGTCGTGGCAGCTCGGCGAGGCGTTCGCCATGCTGCGCACGATCCTGCCGCCGGAGACGCCGGTCGTGTTCGCGCGCGCGGTGAGCCGGCCCGACGAGCGCGTCGAGATGGTTCGGCTCGATACGGCGGGCGCGGGGCGCGCGGACATGCGCACGCTGGTGCTGATCGGCAGTGCCGCGATGCGCCGCATCGAACGGCCCGACGGCGCGCCCTGGCTTTACGCGCCGCGCAGTGTTGCGGCGCCGACGTGACGCGCGAGCCACGCCAGCGCCGCCGCGACATCGGGCACGGTCTCGGCCGGCGGCTCGGCGGGGCGCGCGACCATCACGACGGGCAGGCGCAGCGCGCGCGCCGCCGCAAGCTTGGCGGCCGTGGCGTCGCCGCCGGAATTCTTCGTGACGATGACGTCGATGTTCCGGTCACGCAGCAGCGCGATTTCCGCCGCCACGTCGAACGGCCCGCGCG
>JAFKFJ010000373.1 GCA_017307335.1 Alphaproteobacteria bacterium
TCGGCGTGCTCACCGGCGTGCTCACCGGCGTGCTCACCGGCGTGCTCACCGGCCGCTCCCGCGGTTGTGAGGCCCGGGGGCACGAACCCCAGCGCCTCGCTCACGTCCCCGCTATCGGCGCGCCACAGCCAGGTGCGGCGGGCGATGAGCGGGTGCGGCACGGCGAGGGTCAGGGCGCCGCCCGCGACCGGCAGGCCATCCGCCACCAGTCGCGCGCCCAGCTCCGCCAGCAGCCGGTCGGCGCCCGGCATCTCGCCGGCCGCGTCGACGAGCCAGGAGAGGGTCGCGGAAAGCTGCATGGCCCGATGATGATGGGATTCACGCGGCTTCTGTGCCACCGGTCATTGGTGGCAGCGTTGCTCCGGCGCTGCCCTCGGCGCGGCCGCATTGAAGGAGGCCCTGATGACTGAACCGCTGGTCGTCCGGCGCGAGACCCGCATCGCCGCGCCGCCCGCCACCGTCTTCGCCTTCCTGACCGATCCCGAGAAGATCCTGCGCTGGATGGGCACCGACGCAAAGACGGAGCTGCATCCGGGCGGGCTCTATCTCGTCAAGGGCATCAGCGGCCGTGCGGCGAGCGGCACGTTCCGCGAGGTCGTCCCGGTCCACCGCCTCGCCTACAGCTTCGGCTGGGAGGGGAGCGAGGAGGTGCCCCCCGGCTCGGGCCTGGTCGAGATCGACCTGATCGAGCAGGACGGCGGCACCCTGGTGCGCATGGCCCATAGCGGCCTGCCGAACGAGCCGCAGCGCGTCAGCCACGGCAAGGGGTGGGCGCACTACCTCGAGCGGCTGGCCATCGCCGCCACCGGCCGCGACCCGGGGCCCGACCGTCCCATCCACCCGTAGCCGCGAATGCCCCTCCCGGCCGCCCGGCGTTGCGGTCGCGGCCGATCTGGCTGAGCATGGCGGCGGCCACTGCGTGCGGAGGGATGCCCGTGACACGACGCATCAACCGGGCGATCGAGCTGCTGCAACAGGGGCAGGCGATCTACTACACGGGCCACCACACCGGCCACGTGCTGACCCATGCGCAGGGTCGGGAGGACGCGCAGACCTGGGCCGACTACATCAATGTCGGCATGGAACACGGCGCCTTCGACATGACGGGGCTCGCCGAATACATGCGCGGCCTCGCCGATGCCGGGCCGGCGCGCTCGGGCCACCGGACGCCCGCGGTGGTGGTGGAGGCGCCGGTGAACGGCACCGACGAGCAGAACGTCCGCCACAACGCCTGGCAGTTCCGCCAGATCCTCGGCCGCGGCGTGCATGGCGTGCTGCTGTGCCAGGCGGAGTCCGCCGGCGCCGCGCGGGCTTTCGTCGAGTCCTGCCGCTATCCGCACCACGCGCGCGGCGTCGACTCGGCGCTGCCCTCGCCGCTCGCGCGCATGCACGGAACCCCCTTGCCGGCGCCGGCGCCGGGCAGCCTCGGCGTCGGCACGCGCGGCCGCGGCTCGGAGGGGTCTGCCGCCCCGGTCTGGGGGATTGCCGAGGAGGACTACTTCCGCCGCTGCGACCCCTGGCCGCTGAACCCGGAGGGCGAACTGCTGCTCGGCGTGAAGATCGAGAGCCCGGAGGGCGTCGCGCATTGCGAGGAGATCCTGGCGGTCCCCGGCATCGGCTTCGCGGAACTCGGCCCGGGCGATCTGGGGCTGTCGCTGCTCGGGCAGACGGCGCTGCAACTGTCGCCCTATCCCCCCGCGATGCAGGAAGCGCGCGACCGCGTGTTCGCCGCCTGCCGCGCCAACGGCATCGCGTTCCTCGAGCTCTGCGACCCCGGCAACGTCGCCGCGCGGATTGACGAGGGGGTGCGCGTGGTCGCCGGCGGGCGGGAGGCGACGGCGCGCATCGGCCGCGCGCACCAGCGCCGCGCGATGCCGGTTTGAAAGGGGACGAGCGCATGGTCACCGCATCCACGGCGGGCGAATTCGGCCGGATCGGCCCGCTTGCGGCCGACATCGCCGCCGGGCGGGTCAGCGTGCTGCAACTGGTGGA
>JAFKFJ010000326.1 GCA_017307335.1 Alphaproteobacteria bacterium
CAATTGCCGCCCCCGCCGCCGGGCGATGGCTGCGACGCCAGCCTGCAATGGTGGTTCGACCAGATGGACGCCCCGCCCCGCCCGCCGGGCAAGCCGAAACCGCCACCGAAGCTGCCGGCCGCCTGCCTCGCCATCATGGCCGCCCCGCCCGCCCCCACGGCCCTTCCCACGACCACCAGCGCCCGGAGATAGCCGCCCATGGCGCCGCTCGACCGCCGAACCGCCGCCGTCGCGGTCGCCGGCATGTGCAACTTCCTCAACCTCTACACCCCCCAGGCGATCCTGCCGGCGCTCACCGACAGCTTCGGCGTGGCACCCGCCCGCACCGGGCTGACCATCACCGCGCCGCTGCTGGCCGTCGCCCTGGTGGCCCCCTTCGTCGGCACCATCTCCGACCGGCTCGGCCGCAAGAGCCTGATCTCCGGCGCCTGCCTGCTGCTGGTCATCCCCACCCTGCTGGTGGCCGGTTCGGCCAGCCTGGAGGCGATGCTGCTGTGGCGCTTCCTGCAGGGGCTGCTGCTGCCGTTCATCTTCGCCGTCACCATCGCCTATGTCGGCGAGGAGTGCGAAGGCCCGGCGGCGATCCGGGTCGCGGGCGTCTATTCGTCGGGCGCGATCTTCGGCGGCTTCGCCGGCCGCTTCGTCACCGGCATCGCGGCGCACTGGGGCGGGTGGCGGCTGGGCTTCGCGGCGATCGCGGCGCTGACCGCGCTCGGCGCCGCCTTCATCGCCGTGATGCTGCCGCGCGAGCGCAAGTTCCATCCGGTGCGCGGCGGCGTGCAGGCGACGCTCGCCGGCTGGCGGGAGCATGTCCACAACCCGCTGCTCTGGGGCACCTGCGCCGTGGGCTTCGGGATGCTGTTCAGCATCGTCGGCACCTTCACCTTCGTGAACTTCCGGCTGGCCGCGCCCCCCTTCTCGCTCAACCCGGCGGCCCTGGGCTCCGTCTTCGCGGTCTATCTGGTGGGCGTGGTGACGACCCCGCTGGCGACGCGGCTCGCGGTGCGGATCGGCCGGCAGCGCACGGCGATGCTGGTGGCGGCGGTGGCCATCGGCGGCGAACTGCTGACGCTGCTGCCGAGCCTGGCGGCCGTGGTGCTGGGGCTTGCGGCACTGAGCGCCGGGCTGTTCGTCGCCCAGGCGCTGGGCCTGGGCTTCATCGGCGTGGCAGTGCCGCGCGCGCGGTCCTCGGCCGTCGGACTCTACGTGACCATCTACTACATCGGCGGCGCGCTGGGCGGGTTCCTGCCGGCCTGGATCTGGCACCGCGCGGGCTGGCCTGGATGCATCGCGCTATTCTGCACGACGATCGCGCTCATGGGCGCGGCGGCATGGATCACGTTCAAGGAGCGCGTCCGCTCCGCGCCCTGAGGCGTCCGCCCCTACATCAGCGCGCCGAGCCGGCGCATGGTGCGCACGAACGCCGCCTCGATCTCCTGCCCGCGCCGATGCGTGCCGTGGCGCACCACCCAGCACCCCGCCACCATCACATGCCGCACCGGCGTCACGTTGCCCGAGAACACCCAGGCATCCAGCAGCGACGTGCCCTTTCGCCCCGCCAGCACCGGATGGTCGGCGTCGAGCACGACGAGATCGGCGCGCCGCCCCGGCGCGATCGCGCCCGCCTCGCGTCCCAGCGCCTGCGCGCCGCCGGCCGCCGCGCGCGCCAGCAAGCCGGCCGCGACCGACGCACCGGTCCGCGATTCGGTCACGTTGCGCGCTTCGCCCTGCAGCCGCCGGACATATTCCAGCCAGCGCAGCTCCTCGACCGGGCTGGTCGAGACGTTGCTGTCGCTGCCGATGCCGAACCGCCCGCCCGCGTCGAGATAGGGGCGGAGGGAGAAAATCCCGTCGCCGAGATTGGCCTCCGTGGTCTGGCAAAGCCCTGCTATCGCTCCGCTCGCGGCAAGCCGCCGGCATTCGTCGGCGTCGCTGTGCGTCGCGTGCACCACACACCAGCGCGGGCCGAGCGGCGCATGGTCGAGCAACCAGGCAATCGGCCGCGCGCCGCTCCAGGCCACGCAGTCCTCCACCTCGCGCCGCTGCTCGGCGGCGTGGATGTGCAGCGGGGTCGACGGGCCGAGCGCGTCGGCGAGCGCCGCCACGCGCGCCAGGTCGTCCGGTGCGACGGCGCGCAGGCTGTGCGGCGCGAGCCCGATCGGCACATGCCGCGCCAGCCGTTCGCACAGCGTCGCATAGGCGTCGGGATCGAGCAGGAACCGGCGCTGCCCCGCACCGGGCGGCGCCGCGCCGAAGCCGCCGAAGCGATACAGCACGGGCAGCAGCGTGAGCCCGATTCCCGCCGCCTCCGCCGCCGCCGCGACGCGCAGGGCCAGCTCCGCGGGCTCCGCATAGCTGCTGCCGTCCGGCGCGTTGTGCAGGTAGTGGAACTCGCCGACCGTGGTGTAGCCCTGCAGCAGGCATTCGACATAGAGCTGCGCGGCGATCGCCTGCACCTCCTCCGGCCCGAGCGTCGCGAGGAAACGGTACATGACCTCGCGCCAGCGCCAGAACGTGTCGCCCTCCGGCCCCGCCCGCTCCGCCAGCCCGGCCATGGCACGCTGGAATGCATGGGAGTGGACATTCGCAATGCCCGGGACGACAAGGCCGGCAAGACGCTCGTCGGCGTGCTGCGCGTCTCGCTGCACGGCGGTGATGCGGCCATCGGCACCGATGTCGATGCGCACACGCTCGACCACTTCCGTGCCGAGCAGCGCGGCATCGGCCAGGTAGGCGGTGGCATTGCCGGCGATGGCGTCTTGGGGACTCATGGAGTGGCGCGCGGCATGGCCTCGCGCGCCAATGTGCGGAGACGAAGCGGAAATGCAAGCGCCGCGCGTCGCGGCTCTGGCGATGTATGATGCGCCGCCGCTCGACGCTGCCAACGATGATCTCTGGGCGGCGATCGCCGCGCGCGTGCCGGGTGCGCCGGCGAAGCTCACGCGCGACCGGCCGGTCGAGTCGGTCTGGACGGCTCCGGGACTGGTGCTAGCCCAGGCCTGCGGCTGGCCGCTGATCACGCGGCTGGCCGGGCAGGTCCGGCTCGTCGCCACCGCCTGCTATGCGCTGCCCGGCTGCGCCGGCGCGACGCATTGCGGCTTCATCGTCGTGCGGGCCGCCGACCCGGCACGCGCGCTCGAGGATCTGCGCGGCCGGCGACTGGCGTTGAACACGTGGGACAGCAATACCGGCATGAACCTGCTGCGCGCGGCCGTGGCCCCGCTGGCGCGGAACGGGCGCTTCTTCAGCGCCGTCTATGTCACCGGCACCCACGCCGCCAGCCTGCGCGCGGTCGCGGCAGGCGGCGCCGATGTCACAAGCGTCGATTGTGTCACCTTCGGCGTGCTGAAGCGCCACCGTCCCGCCGACGTCGCGGGGCTGCGCGTCCTCGCGCACACGCCGACCTCGCCCGGCCTGCCGCTGATCACGCGCGGCGATGTGAGCGCCGCCGAGCTCGGGGCGCTGCGTGCGGCACTGTGCGCCACGCGCGACAGCCCGGCCGCGCACGCGCTCGGCCTCACCGGCTTCGAGATCCTCCCGGCTGCCGCCTACGAAGTTCTGCGCGAGATGGAGGCCGAAGCGGTGCGGCGCGGCTACGCCGCCCTCGCCTGAGCTGCCACCCCGAGAAAGGCGCGCAGCGAACGCTCGATCGCGGCGCGCGGCAGCCCCTGCACGATGAACACCAGCCGCGAGCGGCGATCCGCGTCGGGCCATGCGCGCAGATGCACCGGCGGATGCACCAGGTGCTGCACGCCATGCACCGCGACCGGCGCCTCCGCACCGGCCACCGCGAGGATGCCCTTCACGCGCAGGATGCGCTCGCCGTGACGGTTGAGCAGCATGGTGAGCCAGACCCCGAACGCGACCCAGTCGAGCGGCACATCGAAGGTGAGCGCGAACGCCGCGATGTCGCCGCCATGCTTTGGCGAGTCGGCGGTGAACGCGGAGCCGAACCACGCGCGCCCGCCGGTGGCGTCGGACGCGAGGAGGTGCGCGGCGTCTAGCGGCGCCTCGGCCGCGCGCAGCAGCGGCGCGGTCGGGTTGATCGCACGCAGGGCATCGAGCAGCGCGGCGGTGGTCGCGGCATCGGCAAGGTCGGTCTTCGTCACCACCAGCCGGTCCGCGGCGGCGACCTGCCGCGTGCTCACCGCGTGACGCGCGAGGTTGGCGGCCCCGTTCGGCGCATCGACGACGGTGACGACGTTACCCGGCGCGACATGGTGGCGCAGCACCGGCTCGGCGCGCAGCGTGCTGAGCGCGGGATACGGGTCGGCGAGCCCCGTGCTCTCGATCACGACCCGCGCGAACGGTGGCACCACGCCACGGGTGCGGCGCGACAGCAGGTCGCGCAGCGCCTGCGCGAGTTCGCCGCGCACGGTGCAGCAGAGGCAGCCGGACTGCAGCAGCACCGTGCGCTCGTCGATTCGCTCCAGCAGGTGATGGTCGAGCCCGACCTCGCCGAACTCGTTGATCAGGACAGCGGTGTCGGCGAGGGCGGGATCGGCGAGCAGGCGCTGCAGCAGCGTGGTCTTGCCGGCGCCGAGGAACCCGGTGAGCAGGGCGACCGGCGTCACCGCGCCTCCAGCCGCGCGAGCAAGGCGGGGTCGAGCGGGTCGCATGCGCGCCCGCTCAGCCGCTCGGCCGCCGGCCAGAGATGGCCGAGCGTCTCGACCATCTCCTGCTTGCCGGTGGCGGTGGACAGCATGTAGGCGCTGCCCTGCCAGTCATCCAGCCGCATCGCGTATTGCGCGAGCACGCGGTTGGCGAGCGCCACGCGCCTCGCACGCTCCCGCCGCCGCGCGGCAGAGTCCGCGCCGGCGGCGGCGTCGGTCCAGTGCTCCGGGCCGCCGAGCACGCCGCACAGCGCGCACATGGCCTATTTCCGTCGCGGCGAGCGGCGCGCGAAATCGTCGGCCATCTCGTTCATGGTCACGAAGCGCACGCCAGGATGGCGGATGATGTGGTGATAGAGCCGCTCCAGCATCATCAGCACGTGCGGGCGGCCGGACACGTCGGGGTGGATCGTGATCGGGAACACCGCGTAGTCGTATTCGCGGTACACCCAGTCGAACTGATCCCGCCACATGTCCTCCACATCGCGCGGATTGACGAAGCCGTGGCTGTTCGGCGCCTTCTTGATGAACATCATCGGCGGCAGGTCATCGACATGCCAGCTCGCCGGAATCTCGATCAGGTCGGTCTCGACGCCGCGCTTCAGCGGCACCATCCACTCGTGCGGCTGCCTGGAGTAGTCGATCTTGGTCCAGCTATCGCCCACGCGCACGTAGTAGGGCTGGAAGTCGTGGTGCATCAGCGAGTGGTCGTACTTGATGCCCTTCTTCAGCAGCAGCTCGTTCGAGACGCGCGAGAACTCCCACCACGGCGCGACGTAGCCGGTGGGGCGGCGCCCGGCAAGCTTGGTGACGAGGTCGATGCACTTGTCGAGCACCGCCTCCTCCTGCTCCGGCGTCATCGCGATCGGATTCTCGTGGCTGTAGCCGTGAATCCCGATCTCGTGCCCCGCCGCCGCCACGGCCTGCATCTGCTCGGGGAAGGTCTCGATCGAATGGCCGGGAATGAACCACGTGGTCTTGATGCCGAACCGCTCGAACAGCTTCAGCAGCCGCGGGGCGCCGACCTCGCCCGCGAACAGGCCGCGCGAGATGTCGTCGGGGCTGTCCTCGCCGCCATAGCTGCCGAGCCAGCCGGCCACCGCGTCGACATCGACGCCGAAGCCGCAAAGAATCTCTTTCATGTGCAATCCTTCATGATTCGCCACGCACGATCTCTTCGGCCGCCAGCGCCAGCGCCAGCAGCGGCTCGTCCGCGCCCGGCATGCCGGAGAGCAGCAGCGCCGTCGGCATGCCGTCCGCGTCCGTCCCGCTCGGCAGCGACACGCCGCACCAGTCGAGGAAGTTGCCGAGCATGGTGTTGCGCAGCGTGCGCAGGTTGATGCGGCTGAACAGGTCGTCATCGGCCTCCAGCGGCGCGATGCGCGGTGCGACATGCGGCGTGGTGGGGAACGCGAAGATCGCGCCGGGGCCATAGGTCGCGACCAACTCCGCGATGATCCGCCGCCGCTCCTGCCGCAGCGTGATGTAGTCCGGCGTGCTGATCGCGCCGCCGCCGCGGATGCGCCTCACCACGCGCCGGTCCATGCGCGCAGCGGCCTCGCCCTGCACGCGCTCGGCATGCAGCGCGAAAGCCTCGGCGGCGGTGATCGCGCCGCGGGTGGCAGTGAGCGACTGCACGGTGTCGAACAGCGGCACCATCAGGCGCTCGATCACCGCGCCGGCGGCGGAGAGGCGCGTCAGCGCCGCCTCGAAATTCGCGACCACCGCCGGCTCGGCGTCATCGAAGACGACGTTGCGCGGCACGATCAGCCGCTGCCCGGCCAGGCTGCCGCGCGCGATCGTCGGTGCGACGCGCCCGCACAGCGCCGCATCCACCAGCACTGCGTCGGCCACCGTGCGCACGAAGGTGCCGACGGTGTCGAGCGTGGGCGCGAGCGGAAACGCGCCCGGGATGGGATAGCGGCCGGTGGAGGTCTTGTGGCCGACGACGCCGCAGAACGCGGCCGGCACGCGGACCGAGCCGCCGGTGTCGCTGCCGATCGCGACCGGCACCAGCCCGCGCGCCACCGCGACCGCCGCGCCGGAGGAGGAGCCGCCGGGTGCCCGCGGCTCATCCTTCCCGTGCGGGTTGCGCGGCGTGCCGTAGTGCGGGTTGAGGCCGATCCCGGAATAGGCAAATTCGGTCATGTTGGTGCGCCCGATGCACACCATGCCGGCCGCCGCCAGCCGCGCCACCACCGGCGCGTCGGCCGCCGCCGGCGCCGCCGTCTCCAGCACGCGCGACCCCGCCGTCGTTGGCAGGCCGGCCAGGTCGAACAGGTCCTTCCAGGCGACCGGCACGCCGTCGAGCGGGCCGCGCCCGCGTCCCTCGCGCAGCCGCCGCGCCGCCGCCCGCGCCTCGCGCAGCGCGCGCGCCTCGGTCAGGCAGGTGAAGATCGCGGGGTCGTCGCACTCCTGCACGCTGCGCAGCGTGCGCTGCGCGAGTTCCTCGGCGTCGACAAGGCCCGCGCCGAGCCCCGCCGCCATGTGGAGCACCGAGACGCCCGTCGCTGAGATGCCCGTCGCTCGCGCGTCCATCATCCTTCCCCCGGGCTGCACCCGCGCGCATCTTGCCAAGTGACGGCGCCCGCGCAAGCTTTGCCACATCAGCAAGGAGTGCCGCGATGGCCCAGCGCCCGCAGGCGGTGGCGACGGTGATGGTGGACGAACCGTTCGCGCGCGTCACCGAATGGCGCTTTGCGCCGGATGCCGAAACCGGATGGCACACGCACGCGCACGACTACGTCGTGGTGCCGCTGCTCGATGGTGCGCTCCTGCTCGAGGAACCGGGCGGCGTCGCGCGCACCGTGCCGATGCGCGCCCACGCGCCGTATGCCCGCCAGGCCGGCGTCGAGCACAACGTGGTCAATGCCTCGGGCCACGAATACGCGTTCCTGGAGGTCGAGGTGCTGCGCGGTCCCCACCCGGCGCAGTGATCCGGCGCGGCGCCGCCGCGCATCATACCGCCTATCGCCCCGCGCGATCACGCAGCAGTGGTTGGAGGCGGCTGCGCGAGTGTGGTTTCGTGGACACATAGACGTGTTGCGCCGCCGCTACGCGCGACAGGCGAGGGAGGAACGTTCGATGCAGTCGATCCGGTCGGTCGCGGCTACGGCGATCGTGGCGTTGGCCCTCGCGGCCCCGGCCTACGCGGTGACAGCGGACAACTTCCCCCCGAAGACCACGCGCGACCTGCTCGCACTCTGCTCGGCCAGCGCGAACGACCCGCTCGCCGCGGCTGCGATCAATTTCTGCCACGGGTTCGCCCAGGGCGCCGTTGCGGTGCAGATCGAGAACGATGCTGCGGAAAGGATCAGCCAGCACCTGTTCTGCCTGCCCTCGCCCCGGCCGGCCTTCCAGCAGGCGGTGCAGATGTTCAACGCCTGGGCGGCGGCGCATCCGGCGAACCTCGATGGGCCGCCGGCCGACGGGTTTTTCCAGTTCCTGCGCGACACCTATCCGTGCCCGACCGGCCGGTGAGATCGGCCGGTGAGATCGGCCGGTGAGATCGGCCGGTGAGAGCGCGCGGGGCGACCGGGACGAGGAGGGAACGAGAATGCGGGGCTTGGGATTGCTGGTCGCGGCGGCGCTGCTCGCCGGTTGCGCCGGGATGAGCGATACGCAGCAGCGGGCGCTGACCGGAACCGTGGGCGGGGCCGGCGTGGGTGCGGTGCTCGGCGCGATCGGCGGCAACGCGGCACTCGGCGCGGTCGCGGGGGCCGGCGCCGGCCTTGCCACGGGGCTGATCGTCGATCACGTCAAGAATCAGCAGCAATCGGCCTACCAGCAGGGCTATGCCGCCGGCCGCAGCGGCGCGGCCGCGGCGCCTCCGCAATAGGGCCGGCACGTGCCCCGGTACCGCCTCGCCGTCGCCGGCCTCGCAGTGCCGCTCGTGGCCGCCGGCTGCGCGAAATACGACACCCCGAGCGGGCCGAGGCTGGGGACGGCGCCCCCGCTCTCCTGGACCTTCCCGGTCAACCCGCAGCCCCTCCCCGGCGGCACGCCGACAGCGCGGGCCGGCGCCGGTGCGAGCGACGACGATCTCGGCCCGGTCCCGGCGCCGCTTCCGCCGGCCGCCGACCTCAGCGGCACGTATCGTGGCCGCGCCGTCCTCACCTTCAGCACCGGCAACCCGCGGCCGTGCCGCGACCACAACATCACCGCGTTCAGCGTGGACGGGCGGGAGGCCCGGCTGTTCAGCTTCCGCGGCACGATCGCGCCGGACGGGAGCGTGACCATGCAGAGCGGCGACCGGTGGCTCAGCGGCCGCTTCATCGGACGCACCTTCGAGGGCCAGCTCTGGCAGCGCTTCCCCAACTGTATCTGGGCGGTTTCGCTGCAAGCCACCTCGTAACCGGCGGCGCCGGTCGCTAGAAGGGTGCCAGCCCGGAAAGCAGGACCATTATGCGCCGTTCCCTCGCCCTTGCCGCCGCCATGGCACTCGCGCTGCTTGCGACGGCCTGCGCCCGCTACGACACGCCGGACGGCTCGATGCTCGGCACGACCTCCGGCCTGAGCTGGAACATCCCCATCGGCGCGCAGCCGTCGGGTCCGCCCAGCGTGCCGCCGCCGCCCGGCATGATGCCCGGCACGAGCCAGGTGCCGCCGAAGCCGGTTCCGATCGTTCAGGGCTGGTATCACGGTACTGCCAAAGTGATCCTGAGCCAGAGCAACGCCGCCGCCGATTGCACCAACGTCTCGGTCGACGCCTTCCAGGTCGTCGGCCGCTGGGCGAGCTTCCTCGACTACAGCGGCAACATCGCGCTGGACGGCAGCGTGACCATGCGCTCCGGCGGCGGGGTCATCGTGGGGCGCTTCGTTGGACCAACGTTCCAGGGCCGGCTCTGGCACGGCATGCCGACCCAGCCGAGCTGCACCTGGGCGCTCGCGCTGCAGGCCAGTTCTTCCTGAGGCGACTTCTCTCGAGGCGGGCCGCGCGGTCAGGCGGCGAGCACGGCCCGGCTCGCCCGCACCCGGTCGATCCGCCGCCCGTCCATCGCCACCACTTCGAACAGCCAGCCGCCGAAGGCGATCCGGTCGCCCAGCCGCGGCACCCGCCGCAGCAGCGCGAGCAGCAGCCCGGCGAGCGTGTGATAGGTGCCCTCGGCCGGCAGATCGGGCAGGCGCAGCCGCTCCTTCGCCTCGTCGACCGGCATCAGGCCGTCGAGCAGCAATTCGCCCGCGGGGGGCGCCGCGCCCTGCGGCGGCGGCTCGGCCGCGGCCTCGCCGACGATCGCCTCCAGCACGTCGGCCGGCGTGACCATGCCCTCGAAGCTGCCGTACTCGTCGTAGACGAGCGCGAGGCCGAGCGGATCTGACTTCAGCCGCTCCAGCGCGTCGAGTGCGCTCACTGTGTCCGGCATGACGATCGGCTGGCGCAGGGCGGCGGCGATGGAGAGCTCCTTGCCGTCCAGCACCCGGTCGAGCAGGTCCTTGGCCTGCACCACGCCGACGACGTTGTCGATCGCGCCGTCGCAGACCACGAAGCGGGAGTGCGGCGCCGCCTTCAGCTCCGCGGCGATGTCGCGCGGCGGGTCGTTGCGGTCGATCCAGGCGATCTCGGTGCGCGGCGTCATGATCGCGCGCACCGGCTTGTCGGCGAGCCGCAGGACGCGCTCGATCATGTCGCGTTCCTCGGTCTCCAGAACGCCGGTCTGCTCACCCTCGGCGAGCAGCGCCTTCAGCTCCTCCTCGGTCACGGTCTGCGGCAGCGGGCGATGGGCGCCGAGCAGGCGGAGCACCAGCGCCGAGGACCGCCCGAGCGCCCAGACGAACGGGGCCGCCACCCGCGCGATGGCGGCCAGCGGCCCGGCGACCGCGGCGGAGATCCGCTCCGGCTCGCGCAGCGCGAGCTGTTTCGGGACCAGCTCGCCCAGCACGAGCGTGAGGTAGGTGATGATCACGACCACCA
>JAFKFJ010000327.1 GCA_017307335.1 Alphaproteobacteria bacterium
CGCTTGCGGGAGAGGGAGAAGAGAAACCCCTCTCCCGCCTGCGGGAGAGGGAGGGGCCCGCGCCGCAGGCGTGGGAGGGTGAGGGCGCTCAGTCCCCGCGCAGCCGGTAGCCCACCGGCAGCAGCCGCAGCCCGAACCGCGCATCCGCCCACCCGAAAATCCCGCGCGGCAGCAGCAGCGCGAAGCCGAGCGCCACCGCGCCCAGCCCCACCAGGTACCACACGCCCCAGGCGCCGAAGAACGCCTCGATCGCGAAGAAGATCACGGCGCCCAGGATCGCGCCCTCGAACGTGCCCAGCCCGCCCACCAGCGCCATGAAGATCATGTACGCCGTCCACTGCACGGAGAAATACGTGCGCGGCTGAAAGGTGATGGCGGTGGCGAGGAACAGCGCGCCCGCCATCGCCGCCCCCGCCGCCGCCAGCACGAACAGCACGCGCTTGGTGCGCGGCACGCGCACGCCGAGCGAGTCCGCCGCCTGCTCGTCGTCGCGGATCGCCTGGATCGCCGCCCCCGTGCGGCTGCGCAGCAGCGCGAACAGCACGCCCAGCAGCACCGCCACCGCCCCCAGCGCCACCCAGTAGGTGATCGCGCGGCGCGCGTCGGTGGGGAACCTGTCAAGCGCGATCAGCGAGGTTCCGGTCTCGCCCTGCACCAGCCGGTCGAGGTTCACCAGCAGGTGCGCGATCTCCGCCAGCACCCACATGCCCACCGCGAACTCGCCGCCGCGCAATCGCAGCATGGGCAGCGACAGCGGCACCGCGAGCACGCCCACCAGGATCGCCGCCAGCACCAGCGACGGATACACCGGCACCCCCGCCGCCGCGAGCCGCACGGCGGCATAGGCGCCGAGGCCGAAGAACGCCTGCTGCCCCACCGACACCAGCCCGCCATAACCCGCGAGGGCGTTCCACATCGCGGCGAGGATCACGTAGATGAACAGCGTCGTCAGCTTGTCCACCGCGTTGGCGCTGAACAGCAGCGGCCCGGCGGCGAGCAGCAGCAGCAGCGCGAGCACCACGCCGCCCGCGCCGCGCGCACGCCCGCTCCAGCGTTCGACGCGCGCGCTCATCGCACCCGCGCCCGCAGCGCCGCCGCGAAACCGCTGACGCGCGCGAACAGCACGAGCAGGAACACGATATGCCCGGCGAGCAGAAACCCCTGCGGGCTGATCTGCGCGCCGAGCGTCTGGGCGACGCCGATCACCACCCCGCCCGCCAGCGTGCCCCACAGCGAGCCGGCGCCGCCGATCACCGTCGCCTCGAACGCGAACACGAGCTGCTGCGCGCCGGCATACGGGTCGAACGTCGCGCGCATGCCCAGGAACGCGCCGGCGATCGCGAGTGTTGCCATCGCGATCGCCGTCGCCGCCGCGTTCACCGCGCGCGCGTTCACGCCCACCAGCCCCACCGTGTCCGGGTCTTCCGCCGTCGCCCGGATCGCGCGGCCGAGCGGCGTGCGCGCGAGAAACAGTTGCAGCCCGCCGAGTTCGATCACTGCGACCGCGAAGGTGAGCGCGGCGAGCCGGCCGATGGTGATGTCGTCGGTGATCGACCAGGAATCATAGGCCAGCGTGTCGATATACGGCGCCAGCGAGCGCGTGTCGGCGCCGAACGCCTCGAACAGCGCGTTGTCGATCACCACCGCGAGGCCAAACGTGGCGAGGATGGGGATCAGCATCCCGCCCCGCGCGCTGCGCTGCAGCACGAAGCGTTGCAGCGGCCAGCCCAGCGCCGCCATGCCCGGCACCACGATCAGCAGCCCCAGGAACGGCGGGATGTCGTAGCGGTCGGCCAGCACCCACAGCGCGAACGCCGCCAGCACGGCGAGGCTGCCGTGGGCGAGGTTGATGATGCGCATCACGCTGAACATGAACGCGAGCCCGCAGGCGATCAGCGCGTAGTAGCCGCCGAGCAGCACGCCCTGGATGAGCTGGTTGAGCAGGATCATGCCGCGCCGCCCTGCCCGGCGGCGTCGCGGTGCAGGCCGAAATAGGCCGCGGTGATGCGCTCGCGCGTCATGTCGGCCGCCGGTCCCTCGGCGAGGATCTGCCCCTCCAGCACACACAGAATGCGGTCGGCGGTAGCGAGCGTGCGCGTGAGGTCCTGCTCCACCAGCACGATCGTCGTGCCGGCGGCGATCAGGGTCGCGAGCGAGGCGTAGACGCGCGCGACCGCGAGCGGTGCCAAGCCGAGGGAGACTTCGTCCAGCAGCAGCACGCGCGGGTTGGTCATCAGCGCGCGGCCGATCGCCGCCGCCTGCTGCTCGCCGCCCGAGAGCGTGCCGGCGCGCGCGTGGCGGCGCGGCTGCAGCATCGGGAACGCGCCCAGCACCGTCTCCAGCGTCCACGGCCCACGCCGGCCGGCGGCGCGCGCGAGCAGCAGGTTCTCCTCCACCGTGAGCTGCGCGAACAGCCGCCGCCCCTCGGGCACCAGTGCCAGCCCCAGCGCCGCGCGCCGGTGCGCCGGCACGCCCGCCAGGTCGGCGCCGTCCAGCGTCACGCGCCCGCCGCTGAGCGGATGCGCGCCCGCGATCGCGCGCAGCAGCGTGGTCTTGCCGGCGCCGTTGGCACCCACCAGCGCCACGGTTTCACCCGCTGTCACGGTGAACGAAATGCCGCGCACCGCCTGCAACAACCCGTGCCGTGCGTCCAGCGCCTCGACCGTCAGAAGACTCATTCCGGCGCGCCGCCCAGATAGGCTTCCATCACCGCCGGGTCCGCCATCACCGCGCGCGGCGGCCCGTCGGCGATGATGCGGCCGGCATCCATGCACACCAGCCGCTCCGCGACCTGCAGCAGCACGTGCACGAGGTGCTCGATCCAGACGATGGCGATGCCGCGCGCGCGCAGGGCGCGGATGGTGGCGACCAGCGCCGTCGCCTCGGCATCGGTCAGGCCGCCGCCGATCTCGTCCAGCAGCAGCACCGCGGGGCCGGTGGCCAGCGCGCGGGCGAGTTCCAGGCGCTTGCGGTCGAGCAGGCCGAGCGTCTCCGCGCGGCGGTTGGCGTGCGCGCGCATGCCGCTGCGCTCCAGCGCCTCGATGGCGCGCGCATAGGCTTCCTCGCGGGCGCAGTTGCCGCCATGCGCGGCGGCGACGAAGCAGTTCTCGAACACCGTCATGCCGGTGAACGGGCGCGGGATCTGGTGCGTGCGCACCAGGCCGCGGCGGCAGCGTTCGGCGGCGGGCAGCGCCGTCACGTCGGCGCCCCGGAACGCCACCCGCCCCGCCTCCGGCCGCTGCGCGCCGGCAAGCACGGAGAGCAGCGTGGTCTTGCCCGCCCCGTTCGGCCCGACGATGCCCACGGCCTCATCGGCGCGCATCGCGAAGTCCACCGCATCCAGCACCACGAGCGCGTCGAACCGCTTGTGAATGCCGGACGCGGCGAGCACGGCCCCGCCGGATTCGAGCGTCATGCGCGGGCCGGGGGTGACGTCATGCGCCTCCGCGACGCGTGGCGCCCGCGCGCGATAGGGCTCGGTGCGTCACAGGCAGGCCTGTTCCCGGGGATGACAGGAAGGAAGTGGGGCGTGGTCGCCGTTGCCATCGAACACCGGGCTGATGCGGATATTGGCATCGGGCGCGTTAGCCTAGCCTCCAAATCGGAGAACAACCATCTCCCGCAAAACGACAAAGCCCCGCCTTTCGGCGGGGCCAACCTTCGCTGCGCAAGAGCTTGTCATCACTCGGCTGCGCAGCGGCCTCCTAGGAGGTCTAAGGTGCTGATCTGCCGAAAGAGGGCTAGAGAGCAGCTATCGGGCGTATATGTGCTCCGCAACAGGTGTTTTGTCAATTGGAAGAGCCCGAGCGAGTGGAGGACACAGGCCCTGACCATTCTAAGTTGTTCTTTCGAAAGCAAATTCATGCGATACCGTCGTGCCTTTGTAGCATCGTCGCGCCCAATCCGAATCAGGTCCAAACGGTGGAAACCGACCGCGGCGATCATGTCGCCCTTCACCCAAACTTCTTCGGAGTTCCAAGGTTCGGGAAGAACTGGCGAGATCGTAAGTTTACAATGGTAGGGGCGGGGCGGTTCAGGTGCAGTCGTGCTCAGCCCGACAACGGTGCACAGCCCCGGTCTCCAAGAAATTGGCGGACTGATAACGACGACCGGCCGCAGCTTGACCATCTCAGGCTGTTTGAATCCACGATCGAAGTCGCACGTGACGATACATCCAAGGCCGGGATGCTGCTTGATAGCCATCCGACGACACTCTCGCGCGATGATGACGCGCCGCCCATCACGGAAACGCGATCTGACAGATAGCGCAACCGTTCTCGGTGTCACTACGGATTCGTTCTTCGAGTGAACAAGCGCGACGGCCCATCTGTGCCGTCGCTTCTCGCTCACCAGCCGCTCGCGCCTGCACGCCCCTTAAGCGTGGCCCCTCACGCGTGATAGGGCAGCAGCCTGGCCTGGATCGGCACGTTCGGGTCGGTCACGTGCTCCACCACCACTTCATCCACTTTGAAGCGGCTGCCGCGCGGCGCCTTGATCCATTGCGAGCCGATGATCGGCCCCGGCGCCACGTTCGGTACCGGGCCGGTGGTGAAGTCCACCTTGCCGCCGATCGTCACCGTGTTCAGCGTCGCGAGCGCATGCGCCACCCGCGCCTTGTCGGCGGGGTCGCCGCTGTTGGCCAATGCCGTGAACCCGGCATCGAACAGCGCCAGCGTGGCGCCGAGCTGCTGCGTCCACTGCTTGCCCGTCGCCTTCTCATACCCGTCGCACAGCTCCGTGCCCGTCACACCGGTCAGCGTGGACTTGTAAGGGAACACCTTGTGCCAGTAGACGGCGCTGGCGAGGTTGTAGCCCAGGCCGCCCAGCGCCTCGATCTGCGAGGGAAACAGGCCGGTCTTGGCGATCTGCGCGATCTTCACCATCCGCGCATATCCCTGCTGCGCGGCCTGCCGCCAGAACGCGGCGAAGTCGGGCGGGATGGGGAAGGTGTTGAAGATCTCGCAGCGCTCCTTCTTGAAGGTCGCGATCTGCGCCGCGTAGTCGGTGGTGCCGTCCTCGTACGGGCCGGGATCGACGATGGTGAAGCCTTCCTTCGCGAGCTTCGGCGCGAGGTGCGCGCGGATCGCGTTGCCGTCGGCATCGTTGGGATAGAGCACGCCGACCTTCCTGTTAGTCGTGATGCCGCCGTGCTTCCACATCGAGACGTAGGTGCGGAAGAACTCCTCCACGCCGAAGCCGAAATGGTAGGTCCACTTGAACGGCGAGGGCTGGCCGGGCTTGGCGCCGCGGCCGAAATACCATGCCTCCCACGGCATCACGGTGGACAGGCACGGCACGCCCGCCGCCTCGCACGCATCGGCCACCGGGTTGATGGTCTCCGGCGTCGAGACCGGCAGCATCAGGTCCACGCGGTCGGAGTTGATCAGCGTCTTCGCAAGCTGGCTGGCGCGCGCCGGGTCGGACTGCGTGTCGCGGTCGAGGATGGTGACCTGATAGGTCTTGCCGCCGGCGGTGAACCCCTTCGCGAGCGCGCGGCGCACCAGCTCCAGCACATAGCCGTCGGTCTCGCCGAAGCCGGCGAGCGCGCCGGTGCGCGGGCTGACGAAGCCCACCTTCAGCGTGTTCTCCGCCCCGGCCGCGAAGCCGCGCCGCGCGGCGCCCGCCAGCGCCAGCCCGCCCGATGCGGCGAGCAGCCCGCGCCGCGAGAGCGTCCCGAACCCCTCCATCGCCTCCCCTCCTTCGCCCCGTTTGGGCGGGAGGTTAGCGGCGGGACAACGCGCGCAAAATGCCCTTTCTTGCATCCGTTCCCACCGGCGCCACCGGCACCGGCTGGCGCGAGACGGCGGCCTGGAAACGCACCGCCAGCGCGCTGTAGAGCGGGTGGCGGCATATGAGGCGCGATACCCCAAATGCCAGCATGGCGGTCGCCAGCAGCGGGATCGTCATGCGCTGGTTGTCGGTCATCTCCATCACGATCAGCGTCGCCGTGATCGGCGCCTGCACCACGCCGGAGAAATAGGCGACCATGCCCAGCAGCACGACCGCCCCCTCCGGCGCATGCGGCACCAGGTTGGCGAGCCACTGGCCGATGCCCGCGCCCACCGCCAGCGAGGGGGCGAAGATGCCGCCGGGGATGCCGGAGAGGTAGGAGACGGTGGTCGCCAGCAGCTTCTCCACCGCGAACAGCGGCGCCACGTCGGCCGTGCCCTCCACCACCCCGCGCGCCTGGGCATAGCCGGTGCCGTAGGTGGCGCCGCCCGAGAGCAGGCCGAGGATGGCGAGTGCCAGCCCGCACAGGGCGGCGAAGCCGATCGGGTGGCGCATCAGCAGCCGCCCCGCGCGCCCCGGCAGCCCGCGGCTCGCCGCCACCAGGATCGCGCTGAACACCCCGCCCCCGAGGCCGCCCGCCAGCGCGCACAGCAGCACCGCGATCCAGCCGGCGCCGAAGTTCAGCTCCGCCGTGGTCGAGCCGAAATAGGTGTAGTTGCCGGCGAGCGCCAAGGTGGTGATGCCGGCCAGGATCACCGCCGTCAGCACGGTGCCGGAGGTGCGGCTTTCGAACGAATGGCTCAGTTCCTCGATCGCGAACACCACGCCGGCCAGCGGCGTGTTGAACGCCGCCGCGATCCCGGCCGCGCCCCCCGCCAGCACCATCCCGCGCTGCAGATCGAGCCGGTCCGGCACCATCCGCCGGCCGACCGCGTGCATCAGCGAGGCGCCCACCTGCACCGTCGGCCCCTCGCGCCCGATGGAGGCGCCGCAGGCGAGGCCGAGCAGGGTGAGCAGGATCTTGCCCACCGCGATGCGCGGCGAGAGCACGGCATCGACCGCGCGGGGGTTGTCGAGCTTCAGGGCGGCGATGGTCTGCGGGATGCCGCTGCCCTGCGCGCCCGGAAACACCCGCCGCGTGAGCCAGGCGGAGAGCGCGAGGCCGGCGGGGGCCAGCACCAGGATGCGGTAGGGCTGCCCGTCCAGCAGGTGCTTGAACAGCCCCTGCGCGGCATCGGCCGCCCGGGCGAAGCCGAGCGCCACCAGCGCCACCGCGATCGCGGCCAGCCACGTCATCAGGTTGCGGCCCCACAGCCGCGGGGAAAGCAGCCCGGCCGCCCGGCGCAGCCGCCGTCGCAGAAGGCTCAGCATCGCCAGGCCCTCCAGTCGGCCGCGGTGTCGACGTCACGCAACCTGCGCAATAGCGCCACCGGCCGCCCGGCGAAATGGCAGAGTGTGTCCGCCAGCGCATGCGGCCCCGACCAGCGCACCGCGGCGAAGGGATGCACGGGCCGCCGCGGCCCCAGCGCCACCAGCCAATACCCGCCGTCCTCCGCCGGCCCGAACGCCGCCTGCGCGGTGCCGAGGCGGCGGAACGCGCCCGCCACGTCGGCGGCGCCGAGGTCGGGGATGTCGCAGCCCACGATCGCCACCCGCCCGCGCGGATGCCGCCGCACCAGCCGCGCCATGCGCGCGCCGAGGTCCCCCCGCCCCTGCCCGACCCGCGGCAGGCCCCGCATCCAGGGTCCCTGCGCCCGATCGGGGGTGACGGCCAGCACGGTCGCGAACCGCCGGTCCCGCCCGAGCCGGCGCAAGGTCTGGGCCAGCAGCGCCCGGTGGCACGCCAGCGCCGCCCGCGCCCCGATCGCCCGCCCGAGCCGCCGCTTCACCGTGCCGAGGCGCGGCGCGCGGGCGAAGACATAGACCGTGTCCCTCACGCGTAGAGCCGCACCAGCACGCGCGGCGGCATCCCTGCCGCATAGAGGCCCAAGCAGGCGAGGTTGCGGGCGGAGCGGCGCCGCCACCCCTCCCGCTCCCACCGCGCCGCCGAGGTGACGGCGGCGGCATCGAGCGGCACCAGGCGGCGGCGGCCGAGGCGGCGGACCAGATCGACATCCTCCATCAGCGGCAGCGGCCGCATCCCCCCCACGGCGGCCAGCAGCGCGCGCGGCAGCAGCAGCCCCTGGTCGCCATAGGGCAGGCCGAGCGCCCGGCAGCGCCAGGCCACCAGCCGCTCCAGCCGGCGCGCGCGGGGGTCCGCGCTGTCGAGGGCGAAGCGGAAATACCCGGCCCGCGCCTCGCCCGCCACCATGAGCGCGCCCGCCGGCGCCTCCCAGCCCGGGGCGAGGCGGGTGTCGGCATGCAGCAGCAGCAGCCAGGGCGCCCACGTCGCCGCGATGCCGGCGGCCATCTGCACTCCCCGCCCGCGCGGGGCGGCAAGCACGCGCGCCCCGGCCGCCCGTGCCACGGCCGCGGTGGCATCGGCGCTGCCGCCGTCGGCAACCACGATCTCCGCCGCCGCACCCCCCAGCGCCGCCAGCGTCGCCGGCAGCGTGGCGGCGGCGTCGAGCGCGGGGATGATTACGGCGACGGCGGGGGCGAGGGCGCGCGCTGGCACGTGTTCGCTCATTGTTCTTGACCCCGGCGGGCGCCCTTGGCAGGCTGCGGTGCGAACAGAGAGAGAACATAAGCCATGCGCGCCATGATGCACGCGCGCCCCGACGCGGACCAGGGCGCCATTCCGGCCGCCGACCCAGGGTATGCCGACGAGGTGGGCGTGCCCGAGCCCGCGGCCAACCTCGCCCCGCCCACCCGCAAGGGCCGCGGCGCCGCGCTGAACCCGCGCAACCGGTTCGAGCGGCACGAGGCGGCGCCGTTCGACGACGGGTGGAGCACCATGGCGGCGGAGCTCGCCGACCTGCCGGCGCTCGCCACCACGCTGACCCGCGACACCGCGCGCAGCGTGATCGCCTACAACGACAGCCCCGATATCGGCTTCGACCGCGCGGTGAACCCGTATCGCGGCTGCGAGCACGGTTGCGTCTACTGCTACGCCCGGCCCAGCCACGCCTATCTCGGCTACTCCCCCGGCCTCGATTTCGAGACCAAGCTGACGTTCAAGCCGGACGTGGCGGAGCTGCTGGAGCGCGAGCTGCGCAAGCCCGGCTATGTCCCGCGGCCGATGGCGCTCGGCTCCAACACCGACCCCTACCAGCCGGTGGAGCGCACGCTGCAGCTCACGCGCGCGGTGCTGCTGGTGCTGGAGCGGTTCGGCCACCCGCTCAGCATCGTCACCAAGTCGGCCGGCGTGCTGCGCGACCTGGAGATCCTGCAGCGGCTGGCGGCGCGCAACCTGGTGCGGGTGTGGCTGTCGGTCACCACGCTCGACCCGGCGCTGGCGCGGCGGATGGAGCCGCGCGCCCCCACCCCCGCGCGCCGCCTCGCCGCGGTGGCGGCGCTGGCGCAGGCGGGGGTGCCGGCGGGCGTGCTCGCCGCGCCGATGATCCCCGGCCTGAACGACGCCGAGCTGGAGCGCATTCTCGAAGCCTCCGCGAAGGCGGGGGCGGAGAGCGCCGGCTACGTGCTGCTGCGCCTGCCGCATGAGCTGCGCGAGATCGTGGAGGACTGGCTGCACCGCCACTACCCCGACCGGGCGCGCCGGGTGCTGGCGCTGATCCGCGAGACGCGCACGGGCGCGCTGAACGACGCGCGCTTCGGCAAGCGCATGCGCGGCAGCGGCCCGTACGCGGAACTGCTCGCCCAACGCTTCCGCCGCGCGGCGCGGCAATACGGGCTGGAGGGGCGGCGCGAGCTGGATTGCTCGGCGTTCGCACCGCCGGCGCTGGCCGGGGCGGCGGGGTTCGCGGAGGCGCAGATGTCGCTGTTCTGAGATGCCGCTATCCTGCCGCGCATGGTCGCTGCGCGCGCATGGTGGTGCCGAACTTCGCCGGGCCAAGCCGGGCGCCGGTGCGCGCGCGCCCCGGCCGCCGGTTGAACCCGGTGCCGCAGGATCGTGCCGCCGCGCGCGCCGCGTGGGAGCCGGCGCTGGCGCTGGGGCTGGTGATGACCATGGCGGCGGGGTTCGTCGACGCGCTGGGCTATGCGCGGCTCGGCCAGCTCTACGTGTCGTTCATGAGCGGCAACTCGACCCGCCTCGGCGTCGCGCTGGCCGGCGACGATTTCGACGTGGTCCGATGGGCCGCCGCGGCGATCGCGGTGTTCGTGGCGGGCGCGTTCTGCGGCACGCTGCTGGTGGAGCTGTTCGCGCGCACCAAGCTGCCGGTGGTCCTGGGCTGCGAGGTCGCGGCACTGCTGGCCGCGCTGGCTCTCGCGCGCGCCGGCGTCGGGCGCGCCGCGGTGCTGCCGGTCGCCTTCGCGATGGGCCTGCAGAACGCGATCTATCAGGTCGCCATCGGCACCGACACGGGAAAGAGCTTCATCACCGGCACGCTGTTCGGCGTCGGCGGGTCGCTCGCGAAGTTCGTGCTCGGCAAGGGGCACGGCGTGCAGGCGGGCATCCACGCGCTCTCCTGGCGCGCCTTCACGGGGGGCGTGGTGCGCGGCGCGTGCAGCCTGGCGTGGCTCGGGTTCGACGCGGCGCTGGTGCTTGTGGCGGGGGTTCTGGCGATGGTCGCGGTGGTGGTTTCGGTGGGCGTCGGGCCTGCATAGGGGAACGGCGAGATGGTCCTGGCCGCTGGCGACAGCGACCGCCTTGGGACGCGCGCCGCCGCGGGAAACCGCGCCGCCCTCACCCCGACCCTCTCCCGCAAGCGGGAGAGGGGGTTTTC
>JAFKFJ010000328.1 GCA_017307335.1 Alphaproteobacteria bacterium
GGGGAGGCGTGACGGACGCGGCCGGCGGGATTGACGAAGGGAGGCTGCTCGGCGGGCGCGTGCGGCACGCACAGTTGCGGTGCGGCCACCGCACCGGCATTGAGCCGGTCCTGCTCGCCGCGAGCGTCCCCGCCCGGCCGGGCGAGCGGGTCCTGGAGGGCGGCACCGGCAGTGGCGCCGCGCTGCTCTGCCTCGCGGCGCGGGTGCCGCGCGTGACAGGCACGGGCATCGAGCGCGAGCCGGCGCTGGCGGCCCTGGCGCGCCACAACATCGCGGCCAACGGCTTTGCCGGCCTGACGGTGCTGGAGGGCGACATCACCGCCGTGGCACCGGATGGCCCCTTCGATCACGCGATCGCGAATCCGCCCTGGCACGACGCCGCCGGCAGCGCGTCACCGGATGCGGCGCGGGAGGTGGCGCGGCGGGCGCGGCCGGGGCTGCTGGCGCTCTGGGCCGCACGCCTGGGGGCGCCGCTGGCGCACCGCGGCACCGTTACCCTCATCATCGCCGCCGCCGTGCTGCCCGAGGCGCTGGCGGCGCTCGCCACGGCCGGTTGCGGCAGCCCCGCGATCCTGCCGCTGTGGCCGCGCATCGGCCGCGCCGCCAAGCTGCTCCTCCTGCGGGCGGTCAAGGGCGGGCGCGGCGGGGCAGTCGTGCTGCCGGGGCTCGTGCTGCACGGCACCGACGGGCGCTATACGCCGGAGGCGGAGGCGATCCTGCGGGATGGCGCGGCGCTCGGCTTTGCGGCTCCCTGACGGACACTCGCCTCAGAAGCGGACACTCGCCTCAGAACTCGAGGTCGTACTCGAACTCCCAGCGCGGCGTGAACTTCGCCGCAGGCGCACCGAGCCCGATCAGGAACCCGGCGTTCCACTCCAGCGAGCCGGGGCCGAGATGGGCGACGGTGCCGAAGAGCTGCGGGCCGATGCGATTGTCCCGCCCGCTGCCGGTCTCTGCCGGCTCGCCGTAGTATTGAAATCCCGGCTCGACCGTGAAGCGGTCGCCGAACCACGCTTGCAGGGCGTCGACCCGGGTTTCCCACGCCCAGACGAACTGGGCAGGACCCGGCGCGTGCGCGCCGAAGTCCTTCTGCAGAAAGAGATTGACCGTGTTGGTCAGCCCCCAGAACTGCTTGCGCAGCAGCGGCCCCAGGGTCGCTTCGTTCGGGTCGCCCGCGAGCACCGACTGCGCATATTCCGCGAAGAACCCGGCATCGAGCCAGTATTGCCCGGGCGCGGTGAACTGGAAGGTATTCTCCGACGTGATGCGCGCCAGCGACGTGCCACCAGTGGCGGCGGCCTCGCGGTCAAACTGGAATTCAACCTCCGCCTTCCACCAGCGCGTTACGCCGTAGCCGAACTCGGCCGTATAGCTGCGGGCGCCGTTCAGCTCGGGATCAGGGTCGAAGCCGGCATTGCCTACCGTCTCGACCGATATCTCGCCCTGGCTGACATCGGGTGCGAAGATCTTGAAGTCGGCCTCGGCGGTTCCATCGCCGAGCAGCCAAAGCGCCGCGCCGAGGACGACGCTGGCGTTGCGCGTTGCATGGCGGACCGTTGAGCCGGCACGCGAGCGGCACATGTCTGACGTTCCTCCGGGATTTTTTGTCGGCGCGGGGCCGAAGACGGAAGGCGGCCGGCTAGAACGGGATGAGTTCGCTCGCGCTCACTCACCCCGTTCTAGCTCTTTGATTTGAGAGCATGATTCAGACCTCCGGCGATTCCGCCTCCGGTCATCATGCTCTACATTTCGGGGTGGCGCAGATGCCACAGCCGCTCGTGGGCGGCCACGAGGCCCTCCAGCGAGCGCCGACGGTTCGCCTCCGGTGTCAGCGGCCGCCGCATGACGAGCAGCTCCAGCGTGCGCAGGAGTTGCTCGGCGACCTCCAGGTCCGACTGGTCGCAGGCATGATGGAACGCTGCGAGGATCTTGTCGGAAAGGCGCCGGCCCTGGCGTATGGGAGCGCCGGCGCCGGTCGCCGCCCCCGCCTCGGCGCTGTCGTCAGGCTCGTTCACGCCGGGGGCGCAGAGAATACGGCCTCGTCGAACGCCTCCTCCCAGCTACCGGTGGTGGAGGCACGGCTGTATTCCGTCGCACGGTTCTCGAAGAAGTTCGTGTGCTCTACGGCGTTCAGCATCTCGTCCAGCCAGGGCAGCGGGTTGCGTTCGACGTTGTAGAGCGGATCGAGGCCAAGCTGAACCAGCCGCCGGTCCGCGATGAAACGGATATACTGCTTCACCTGCGCGCCCGTCAGCCCCTGCACCGGCCCGAGTTCGAAGGCGAGGTCGATGAAGGCGTCCTCGTGCTCGACGATCGTGGCACAGACCGCGACGATCTCGCGCCGCAGGTCGTCCGTCCAGATCTCCGGGTTCTCCTGCACGAAGGTGCGGAACAGGCGGATGACCGAGAGGCAGTGCAGCGTCTCGTCGCGCACCGACCAGGAGATGATCTGGCCCATCCCCTTCATCTTCCCGAAGCGAGGGAAGTTCAGCAGGATGGCGAACGAGGCGAACAGTTGCAGCCCCTCGGTGAAGGCGCCGAAGGCGGCGAGCGTCTTCGCGATCTCCCGGCGGTTGTCGACCGAGAAGGACTGCATGTAGTCGTACTTGTCCTTCATCTCCTTGTATTTCAGGAACGCCTGATATTCGGACTCCGGCATGCCGACGGTGTCGAGCAGGTGCGCGTAGGCCGCGATGTGCACCGTCTCGATGTTGGAGAAGGCCGAGAGCATCATGAGCACTTCGGTGGGTTTGAAGACCCGGCTGTAGTGCTTCATGTAGCAGTTGTTCACCTCGACATCCGCCTGGGTGAAGAAGCGGAAGATCTGGCTGAGCAGGTTGCGCTCGGCCTCGGTGAGATTCTTGTGCCAGTCCTTCACGTCGTCGGCGAGCGGCACTTCCTCCGGCAGCCAGTGCACGCGCTGCTGCATGAGCCACGCTTCGTAGGCCCACGGGTAGTGGAACGGCTTGTAGACCGGGTTCTCGGTCAGCAGGTCGATGTGACGGGGCTGATCGCTAGGCATGCACGCACTCCACATCCGCGGGGCGCGTAGGGCGGACAAAGTCCGCCGCACCCGAGCCGCAAGTGGCGGAATGCGCTGCGCTTTTCCGCCCTACTGGCATGCGAGACACTCGTCGTATTCCACCTGCTTCGGCTTGGCGACCGCGAGCGGCAGCAGCGGCTCGGCAACCGGGGTCACGCTCGCCACGATCCGTTCCGCCTTTTCGCCCACATTGTCGGCCCGCTGCATCGACAGCGACCGGCAATAGTACAGCGATTTCAGGCCACGCTTCCACGCCAGCAGGTGGATCTGGTGCAGGTCGCGTTTGTGCACATTCGCCGGCAGGAACAGGTTCACCGACTGGCTCTGGCAGATATAGGGCGTGCGGTCCGCCGCGTGCTCGATCACCCAGCGCTGATCGAGCTCGAAGGCGGTCTTGAACACCGCCTTTTCCTGCTCGTCGAGGAAGTCCAGCGCCTGCACGCTGCCCTTCGAGCGGGTGATGAGCGACCACGTCTCCTCGTCGTCGTGCCCCTTCGCCGCCAGCACGCGCTGCAGGTAGCGGTTGCGCACGGCGAAGCTGCCGGAGAGCGTTTTTTGCACGAACACGTTCGCCGCGATCGGCTCGATCCCCGGCGAGGCGTTGCCGGCGATGATCGAGATGGAGGCGGTCGGCGCGATCGCCAGTTTGTTGGAAAACCGCTCCATGATGCCCCATTCCTCGGCATCCGGGCACGGCCCGCGCTCCTCGGCCAGCAGGCGCGATGCGGCATCGGCCTGGGTGCGGATATGCGCGAACATGCGCTTGTTCCACACCTTCGCGATCACACTCTCGAACGGCACGTTCTGCGACTGCAGGAAGCCGTGAAAGCCCATGACGCCGAGGCCCACGGAGCGTTCACGCATCGCCGAGTACTTCGCGCGGTCCATGGAGTCGGGCGCGCGCAGGATAAAATCCTCCAGCACGTTGTCGAGGAAGCGCAGCACGTCCTCGATGAACAGCGGGTGCTTCTCCCACTCGAACCAGGTCTCCAGGTTCAGCGACGAGAGGCAGCACACCGCCGTGCGCTGCCGCCCGTGCTGGTCGACCCCCGTGGGCAGCGTGATCTCGCTGCACAGGTTGGAGGTCTTCACCTCCAGCCCGGCCAGCTTCTGATGCTCGGGGCGCGCGCGGTTCACTTGGTCGGAGAACACGACATACGGCTCCCCGGTTTCGATGCGCGCGGTCAGGATACGAATCCACAGGGCGCGCGCCGAGATCTTGCGCACGATCGTGTTGTCCTTGGGCGAGATCAGCGCCCAGTCCTCGCCCCGCTCCACCGCCCGCATGAACTCGTCCGGCACCAGCACGCCGTGGTGCAGGTTGAGCGCCTTGCGATTCGGGTCGCCGCCCGTGGGGCGGCGCATCTCCACGAATTCCTCGATCTCGGGGTGGTTCACCGGCAGGTAGACCGCAGCCGAGCCGCGCCGCAGGCTGCCCTGGCTGATCGCGAGCGTCAGGCTGTCCATCACCCGGATGAACGGGATCACGCCGGAGGTCTTGCCGTTCTGCCCGACCTTCTCGCCGATCGAGCGCAGGTTGCCCCAGTAGCTGCCGATTCCCCCGCCCTTCGAGGCGAGCCAGACATTCTCGTTCCACAGCCCCACGATGCCCTCCAGGCTGTCGGAGGCCTCGTTGAGAAAGCAGGAGATCGGCAGGCCGCGACTCGTGCCGCCGTTGGACAGCACCGGAGTCGCCGGCATGAACCACATGCGGCTGATGTAGTCGTAGATTCGTTGCGCATGCGCCGCGTCGTCGCCGTAGTAGCTTGCCACCCGGGCGAACAGGTCCTGGTAGGACTCGCCGGGCAGGAGGTAACGGTCATCCAGCGTCGCGCGGCCGAAATCGGTCAGCAGCGCGTCGCGGGAGCGATCGACGCGAACCTGATGGCGGCCCTGCAACTGGACGGCGTCAAGCACGGCTGAACCCCCTTCGCGATCGATGCACCCATTCCGGACCAATGCCCTGCCGGCGTCAATTGAAAAACCACTAGATGTGGCGTGTCGGGTCCAGGGCCGCCACAATATGAGGTCTCCGTGCCGTCGCCGCAACTGCGACCGCCAGTGAACAATACCGGAACGGCGAGGCGGGTTCCAGCGCCGCCCGCCGGCGCTTCCCCCGCTGTGGATAAAGGCGCGGCCCTGACCGGGCGCAACCGGCTCCGCGCCCCGCCCTGCGCGAATCGGCGCTGCGGGAGGGGACGGTCAGCGCGTCAGCACGACGTGGGTCGCCAGCTCCGTCGGCACCGCCTCCGTCACCCGATAGCCAAGGCCTGGCAGGTCGATGCCTGCGAACAGGGATTCGCCACGGCCCAGAACGACGGGCGACACCGCCAGGTGCAGCTCGTCGATCGCGCCTGCGAGCAGGTACTGGCGGACCGTTGCAACGCCGCCGCCGATCTTCACGTCGAGGTCGCCCGCGGCGGCCTTGGCCTGGGCGAGCGCCGCCTCGATCCCGTCGGTGACGAAATGGAAGGTCGTGCCGCCCTCCATCACGATCGGCGGCCGGGGGTGGTGGGTGAGGATGAAGGTCGGCGCGTGATATGGCGGATTGTCGCCCCACCACCCCTTCCAATCGGGCCCGCCCCAATCGTCGCCGGCCGGCCCGAACATGTTGCGGCCGAGAATGAAGGCGCCGAAGCCTTCCGCCGCGGCGCGGGCGAAGCGATCGTCGGTCCCGCCGTCCTTCCCGATCATCGCTCGGAAGGTCCGGGTCGGATAGAACCAGTTGTGCAGCTCCCTGCCGCCTTTGCCGAGCGGATGCTCCAGGCTCTGGTCCGGGCCGGCCCCGAACCCGTCGATGGACACTGCAAAACCCGCCACGCGCACCTTGCCCATGGGGCCTCCCTCTGATTGTGGACTGAAACCATTTGAGTCTCGCTGGACTGGTTTTACATTGCAACCGGTCATGATCGAAAACCGCTCCGGCTGCCCGATCAATCTTGCGCTGGAGGTGCTCGGCGACCGCTGGAGCCTCATCGTCATCCGCGACGTCATGTTCGGGAACCGCCGGCATTTCCGCGAGCTGCTCACGCGCTCACAGGAAGGCATCGCCTCCAACATTCTGGCCGCGCGGTTAAAGCGGCTGGTCGAGGCGGGGCTCCTGTCGCGCAGCGACGATCCCGCCCACCGGCAGAAGGGGATCTACAGCCTGACCGAAAAGGCGATCGAGCTCGTGCCGGTGCTGGTGCACCTGGGCGCCTGGGGCCGTCGACACCTGCCGACCTCGCCGGAGCTGGCGATCCGCCAGCAATTGATGGAAGAGGGCGGCCCACCGCTCTGGAGCGCCTTCGCCGACGAACTGCGCCATCTCCACCTCGAAACGCCTCTGCCCGAGAGCCGCGAGAGCGTCATCGCTCGTCTCCAGGCCGCGTTCGAGCAGGTGGCGGCCGACCAGCGAAACGAGGCGGCCGCGACGGCGACGAAGGACGGATGATCCGGCGCAGGCCCAGCGCCCCGCCTCATGCGCCACCACGGCGCGACCGCCAGGCCAGCCGCCCGGTTGACCGCCCGGTTGACAGGGGCTGGCCGACCGGCCCACTGCGCGCGCCATGGCAGTTTCTCCCCCGGCCGCGCGGTTCGTGCAGGGCTCGACAATGCGCCACGTGGTCGTCATGGCGAGCACCGGCGCGGTGGGGCTGATCGCGGTCTTCGTCGTCGATCTCTTCAACCTGTTCTACATCGCCCTGCTGGGCGAGCGCCCGCTCGCCGCCGCGATCGGCTTCGCGGGCGCCATCGGGTTCCTTCAGCTCTCGGTTGCGATCGGTCTGATGATCGGCCTGGGCGCCGTCGTCTCGCGCGAGATCGGGGCGGGCGCGATTGCCGAGGCACGCGACGTCGCCGCTTCCGGCCTGCTCACGATGATCGCGGTGCTGGCCCTCGTTGCCGCCGGCACCGTCGTGTTCCTGGGTCCGTTGCTCGACCTCGTCGGCGCGGTGGGCGAGGCGCGGCTGCAGGCCCGGCAATTCGTGACCATTGTGGCCCCCTCGCTGCCGCTCGCCGCCGCCGGCATGGGGTGCGCGGCGCTGCTGCGCGCCGTGGGCGATGCGCGACGCGCGCTCGACGTGACGCTGTATGCCGCCCTCGCCGCAGCCGTGCTCGATCCGCTGCTGATCTTCGGCCTGCATCTCGGGCTGGAAGGCGCCGCCATCAGCACCGTGCTGTCGCGGGTCGTGCTCGTGTTCGTGGGCTGGGACCACGCGTTCCGTCGGCGCGACCTCGTCGGCTGGCCGCGGGCGGCGACCGCCCTGGTCGAGATGCGCCGCGTGCTCTCGGTCGCGGGCCCGGCGATCCTGACCAACCTGGCGACGCCGGTGGGCGCGCTCTACGTCACGCGCAGCATGGCGGCATTCGGTCCGTCCGCCGTTGCCGGCCAGGCGAGCATCGACCGGCTCACCCCTTGCGCGTTCGGTCTCGTCTACGCGCTGAGCGCCGCGATCGGGCCGATCCTTGCCCAGAATCTCGGCGCCGGCCGGTTCGACCGGGTGCGCATGGCGCTGCGCGACGCGCTGCTGTTCGCCCTTCTCGCCGTGCTCGGCGCCTGGGCGATCCTCTTCGTGTCGCAGGGTCCGATCGGCCGCGTGCTGACGCCAGGGGGCGAGGCGGCGGCGCTGGTGCGGCTGTTCTGCACCTTCCTTGCAGGCAGCTTCCTGTTCACCGGCGCGCTGTTCGTGGCCAACGCGGCCTTCAACAATCTCGGCTTCCCGCTGCTCGCGACGCTGTTCAACTGGGGCCGCGCCACGCTGGGCACGATCCCGCTGGTCTCGTTCGGCCGCGGCTGGGGGCCGGAGGGAGTGCTGATCGGCCAGGCGGCGGGCTCGATCCTGTTCGGCACCGCCGCCGTTTTCGTCGCGTTCCGCGTCATCGGCCGCCTCGGCGATCCCGGCACCGCGCTCGGCCATGGCGCGCTGGCGGTGTCCGGCGCCTCCTCGCATGCGGCGATGGCGGCCGTCGCCACCCACCCCTCGCCACAGCGCGAGCCGGAGACGGTCGATGCCGACGCCTGACCCCCGCCGACCCGGCCGCCGGCACCACCTGCACCGGCGCCATGATGCCACCATGCGCATCCGCGTGGGCGCGTTCGAGATCCGGAAGACGGGTGCCTCGCGCTATGACCTGCGCGATCCCTACCACTTCGCGATCGCGCTGAGCTGGCCGAAATTCGCGCTGCTGTTCTTGTGCCTCAACCTCGCGATCAACGTCGTGTTCGCGCTGCTCTACATCGCGCAGCCGGGCGCGATCGCGAACGCCCACCCCGGCGCCTTCGCCGATGCGTTCTTCTTCAGCATGGAGACGCTGGCGACGGTCGGCTACGGCGCCATGTCGCCCGGAACCTACTACGGGCACACCGTCGCCGCGGTCGAGATCATCACCGGCATGGCGTTCACCGCGATCATGACCGGCCTCACCTTCGTGCGCTTCTCCCGTGCGCGGGCGAAGATCCTCTACGCCGACAGGGCGGTGGTGGCGCACTACAACGGCTGCCCGACGCTGATGATCAGGATCGGCAACGGCCGTGCGAGCCTTCTGACGGACGTGCAAGCGCGCGTCTCCGTGCTGATCGGCGAGCATACGCGCGAGGGGCAGTTCTATCGGCGGGTGCACGACCTCAAGCTGTCGCGCGCGCGGCTGCCGATGTTCGCGCTCACCTGGACGATCATGCATCCGATCGACGCGACGAGCCCGCTGCACGGCTACGACAGTGAAAGCTTTCGCGAGGCCGACGTGCGACTGTTCCTGGCACTCGAGGCGCGCGACCTGACGCTGGATGCGACGGTGCGGGACATGCGCGACTATCCGGCAAACACGGTGGTGTTCGGGATGCGCTACGCGGATGCGGTCTCGATCGACGAGCAGGGCCGGGCCACCGCCGACCTCCGCCGGATCGGATTGCTGGAAGAGGACACCGGCACCACGTTCGAGCCGTTCATCGTCGGCGACCAGCCGGCCGAAGACGTCGCGGGTTGACCGGTCACGCCGCCGCGCTGCTAGCGTCCCGGGCGTCATCCGAATCGGAGGTGCGCCGATGTCCGGTCCGATCCGACTCCTCGTCGCCGCTTCGGCGGTCCTCGCGCTTGCGGCATGCGGCACCGACCCGACCGACCGCGTGCAGGGCGGGGCCGCCACGGGTGCGGCGACCGGCGCCGGCATCGGGATCATCGGCGGTCCGATCGGCGTGGCACTCGGCGCCGTGGTCGGCGGCGGTGCCGGCGCGATTGCCGGTGCCTCGACCAACGCCAAGCAGGTCGACCTGGGATCGCCGCCGTGGAGCGACCATTAGGAACCCCCGCAACGGGTAGCGTGGCCGAACGCCTCGGCTACGGCGCCGAGGACCGGTTGCTGATCGTCAACTGCGACGATCTCGGCTCAAGCCACAGCGCGAATGTCGCGACGTTGCGCGCCCTCACCCACGGGGTCGCCACCAGCGCCACGCTGATGGTGCCATGCCCGTGGGCGCGGGAGGCGGCGCGCCTGTTCGCCGGCCTTCCCGTCGGCATCCACCTCACCCTGACGGCGGAGCATCCCGGCTATCGCTGGCGGAGCCTGACCGCGAAACGCACGCTGCATGATGCGGACGGCTTCTTCCCGTCCACAACGGAGGCGGCGCTGGCACGCCTCGATCCGGCCGACGCGCGCGCCGAGTGCCGGGCGCAGATCGAGGCGGCGCTCGGCTGGGGTGTCGATGTCACGCATCTCGATGCGCACATGAACGTCATGCAGGCGCGCTCGGACCTGTACGAAATCTATCTGGATCTGGCCGCAGCCTTCCGCCTCCCGGTGCGCATGTTGTCGCGGGAGGAAGCCGACCGGCAGGGATTCCACGCCCGCGAGCGTGCCGCGGCGCGCGGGCTGCTGTTCTGCGAGCACATCATCTACCCATGGCCGCGGCCGACGCGGGACCTGTTTTTCGAGGAAGTTCCGAATCTGCAAGCGGGCATCACGGAACTCTTCGCCCATCCCGCCTGCGACGGCGACGAGCTGCGCGCCTACGACGCCACCAATGCGCATATCCGCGTGCACGACGCCGCGTGCCTGATGGACCCGTCGATCGCCGAGCTTCTGCGGCGCCACGGCGTGCGGCGCATCAGCTTCCGCGAACTTCGCGATCTGCAGCGCCAGGATCAGCGCGGCCGCGCCACGCCCGGCTGACGGCGGATGAACGCCAGCAGGTCGGCGTTGGCAGGTCGGCGTTGGCAGGTCGGCGTTGATCGTGCCCGCGCGGCGGGGATGCGTCACGAACTGGTGCTGGTCGATCGCAGGACGGCGCCGCGTGCACGGTGCCGCCCTCCGATCCGCGGGGTCGCGCGCTAGATGTCGTTGCTATGGAGGTTGTCCCTCCGGGGCTGGGCTGAGAGGCTGTGGTTACCACACACGCAGCCCTCGAGCCGGAGCCCCGGATGGACGTCCATGAGAATGCCCGCACGACGCGGCGTAGTCGAATGCTGATGGTGCA
>JAFKFJ010000329.1 GCA_017307335.1 Alphaproteobacteria bacterium
CAACAACTTCGCCTCCCTCGACCTTCTCAATCGTCCGCAGGACCTCGCGGCCCGGATTCGGGAGGTATGCCGTGTTTGATCGTCTCAAAGCAGCATGCCCGCGTGTCGCCGACCGCATCGCCCATCGGTGGTTTCGCGCCCGCTATCGCCTGGCGCGTCTCTCGCGCGCCTGGGCGTATTTCCGCAATCGTCTCGACGCAGACGAGGCTCAGCGGATCATGCTCGATTGCGAGTATCCGGCCGGCTGGCATCCGCTTCTCGTGCTGACCGTCGAGGACGCGCGCTCGAACAGGCGCGCGAGGTCTTCGCCGATCACCCGGACCTGCCGCGTCTCATCAACGACGGCTGCGCGCGCGTCGCCAGCAAATGGGAGTCCTACAACGACGAGTTCTATGAGGCTCGGCGCTGGGCGACCGACCTTGCTGCTGACTACGCCGTCGCAGAAGGCGTCATCCTCACACGCCTCGAAGCCGTCGGCGATCACGCGGCGTCCGACACCGAGGGCGACGATCACACAGCGGTTTCGAAGGAGGGAGGCGCGCCATGACCGAGTACATCGTCAAGATCGGCTTCTGGCTGCGCGCCTATGACGGCTTCACCGTCGACGCCGAATCGGACGCCGGTGCCATCGACAAGGCCAAGGCCGCCGCAAAGCGCGCGATGGAGTCGGGCGCCCATCCCGAGCACATCGACATCGAGGAACGGCGAGAAGGCGTGATTGCTTTCATCGACCGCGTTGACCCCGATGGCCGCCACCCCGTGATCGAGGACGTCGAATTCGACGACGACCGCATCCACGACGGCCCAACCGGCTGATCTCCCAATCACCGCAATTCCAGGAAGCCCGGCCTTCGCGCCGGGCTCCGTCGTTTCAGGAGGCCATCATGGCTGATTTCTTCACGCACTTCTCATGCGTGCTCGATGTCGGCACACCCGACAACGCGGCCCGCGCCCTCGACCTCTACAATACGCTGATGGAAGAGAACGCGCAGGAAGATCCACCTGCGGACGCCTTTCTTCTTTCCATACAGCCCGAGCATGGCGGAAGCCGGCTCTGGATCCATGATGACGTCACCGGCGATCCGCAAACGGTCATCACGTTTGTCCTTCGGTGTGCAGAAGCCTTCGATCTCAAGGGCCGCTGGGGCTTCCAATGGGCCAACACATGCTCGCGGCCGCGCATCGACGCCTTCGGTGGCGGCGCCCATGTTCTCGATCTCGCAACCCGCGAGACGATCGCTTGGACCGACACGAGCGGCTGGCTCGCCCGGACTTTGTCATCCGGCCGGGGAAAGCGAGGCCCGCGATGAGCATTCCCGATCACGCGTGCGCCAACTTCCAGACGCTGCTTCGCGCCGCAGCCGACGGCAATCTGGCCCTCATGGAGTGCGCTGACGCAACGACCGGCGAGACCCGCTACGTCATTTGCGCTGTCGGGCGCGACGGCACGGATTTCCTGTTCACGCCCTTCGGCCACCTGGCCGACGGCAATCCCTACGACGCTTATGTGCCGCCGGCTCCAACCCTGCCAGACGGCCAAGCCTCCTGACACCCTCGCGGTGTGATCTGCCTGGACGCGGCGGCCCATCGGTCAACGGGCAAGCCGTTTCCGCATCGCCCGCGATGCGTGACCGCCGGGCCCTGACCTCATCCGGTCGTCAGACCGCCGCAACGGGATCAGGAGGAGATCGGTCATGTGCAGGGTTCTCAACAAGCATCACGCAGGCGTGCCGGCGGGCGCCGTCTATATCGGGCACGGCTCGAAGTGGGGCAATCCGTTCCGGATCGGCCCGGACGGCGACCGCGCCGCCGTCATCGCGAAGTACGAGCGCTGGCTCGCCGACCAGCATCATCTCTTGCGCGCACTCGACGAGCTTCGCGGTTGCGACCTGGTCTGCTTCTGCGCACCGCGACTGTGCCACGGCGATCTGTTGCTGCGGCTCGCGAACGCGACGCGCGAGGCGCGGATCGCGTGGTGGCGCGGCGTGAAGGCAGCCGGGTGACGAGAGGGAGAGGCGGGCCGGGACGGGTTTGAGCCGGTGCGGTCCAGAGAGAGCGCCGGCCGGCTCGACCGTGTCCCGCTCTCCCGAGGTCTCTTCTCATGTCGCATCCTTCTGCCGCTGCGGCCGCACCAGCAGCCGAATCGATCCCGTGCGCCCGCACGGATGCTCCCGCGCCACGCCTTGCCGAGGCCGCGCGGCTTCTTCTCCCCCATCTCGAGCAGGGACACCGCGTCGACGCCGCCGTCCTGCGCGCCGCGATGGAGCAGGCCTTCGGCGCCTCCGACACGTCCGGCGCCTGGGACTGGAAGACCGCCTATGACGCCTGCGAGGCGGCGACGGTTCTGTTTCTCCGCAAATACGGCAAGCCGCTTTTCCGCAAGGCCGGCTCTGCGGCTGCGGCGCTGCCGCAGCTCGCAAGGATCGCCAGCCTTCTTCCCACCCATACGCGGCGGTCAGAGGAGAGCCAGGCGCTCCAGCAATTCTCGACGCCGATCCCGCTCGGCCTCGCCGCGCTACGCGCCGCTGCCATAGCGCCCGGCGACCGCGTGCTGGAGCCGTCAGCCGGCACCGGCCTACTGGCCATTCTGGCGGAGACCGCCGGCGGCGCGCTCGTCCTTAACGAGCTGGCCGAGACCCGGGCCGATCTGCTCGCCCACCTCTTTCCCGATCTTTACGTGACGCGCTTCGACGCGGCGCAGATCGACGATCATCTGGATCGCGCGACCACGCCGACCGTGGTGCTTATGAACCCACCGTTCTCGGTGATGGCGAACGTCAGCGGCAGGATGGCCGATGCCGCCTATCGCCATGTCGCTTCGGCGCTGGCGCGTCTCGCCGACGGCGGTCGGCTTGTCGCGATCACCGGCGCGAATTTCGGCCCCGAGACGCCGGCCTGGCGCGATGCCTTTGTCCGTCTCCAGGAGCGCGGCACCGTCGTCTTCACCGCGGCGATCGACGGCTCGGTCTATGCCAAGCACGGCACGACCATCGAGACGCGCCTGACCGTGATCGATAAGGCGCCCGCGTCCGATCCGACGCAGTTTCCGGCATCCGCCGGGATCGCGCCGGACGCCGCCACGCTGCTCGCCTGGATCGCCGAACATGTGCCGCCGCGTCGCCCGATCGCCAGATTGCTCGCCGCACCGGCCGCCGGCAGTGTCGCTACGCCCCGCACCGTTCGCGGCTATCTCGCGCGCGCTGCCTCGCGGCCACCGGCTGCCGCGATTGCGGAGCCCGAGGGCGTCGAGCTGTCCTATGAGACCGTCGAATGGACACCGCCCGAGGGCATCCGTCTCACGGATGCGCTTTATGAAGAATACGGATTGCAGTCGATCCGTATTCCCGGCTCTCAGGCGCATCCGACCAAGCTCGTGCAGTCGGCGGCGATGGCGTCGGTCGCGCCACCCAAGCCCTCCTATCGTCCGCATCTCCCCACAGCTCTTGTCAGCGACGGCCTGCTGTCCGACGCGCAGCTTGAAAGCGTCATCTATGCCGGCGAAGCGCATTCGGACTTTCTGGTCGGCACATGGAGTGTGGACGAAACTTTCGATCTCGTCACCGCCGCGCGCGACGACGCGGAGAGCGCCGTGCGCTTCCGGCGCGGCTGGTTCCTCGGCGACGGCACGGGCGCGGGCAAGGGCCGCCAGGTCGCGGGCATCCTGCTCGACAACTGGCTGAAGGGCCGCCGTCGCGCCTTGTGGATCAGCAAGTCCGACAAGTTAATCGAGGATGCGCAGCGCGACTGGTCCGCGCTCGGCATGGAGCGGCTGCTGGTTACGCCGCTCTCGCGCTTCCGCCAGGGCACGCCGATCCGGCTCGCGGAAGGCATCCTATTTACGACCTATGCTACGCTGCGCACCGACGAGCGCGGCGAGAAGCTTTCGCGCGTTCGCCAGATCGTCGAATGGTTGGGCTCCGATTTCGACGGAGTGATCATTTTCGACGAGTCCCATGCCATGCAGAACGCCGTCGGCGGCAAGAGCGAGCGCGGCGACCAGGCGCCCTCGCAGCAGGGACGCGCGGGCTTGCGTCTTCAGCACGCTTTGCCGAACGCCCGCGCCGTCTATGTCTCGGCGACCGGCGCGACCACGGTCCATAACCTGGCCTATGCCCAACGTCTCGGCCTGTGGGGCGGCGAGGACTTTCCGTTCGCCACGCGCGCCGAATTCGTCGAGGCGATAGAGGATGGCGGCGTCGCGGCGATGGAAGTGCTGGCGCGCGATCTCAAGGCGCTCGGGCTCTATGCGGCGCGTTCGCTCTCCTATGAGGGCGTCGAATACGAGCTGGTCGAGCACCAGCTCACGCCCGAACAGATCCGCATCTACGACGCCTATGCCGGCGCGTTCTCGATCATCCATAACAATCTCGACGCGGCGATGCAGGCCGCGAACATCACCGGCGAGACCGGCACGCTGAATGCGCAGGCGAAGTCCGCCGCGCGCTCAGCCTTCGAGAGCGCCAAGCAGCGCTTCTTCGGCCATCTGCTCACGTCGATGAAGACGCCGTCGCTCATCGGCGCGATCGAGCGCGATCTCGACGCCGGCCACGCCGCCGTCATCCAGATCGTCTCGACGGGCGAAGCCTTGATGGAGCGCCGGCTGGCGGAAATCCCAACCGAGGACTGGGGCGACGTCCAGGTCGATATCACGCCGCGCGAGTACGTGCTCGATTACCTCGCCCATTCCTTTCCGGTGCAGCTCTACGAGCCGTTCACCGACTCGGAAGGCAATCTCTCGTCGCGGCCGGTCTATCGCGACGGCCAGCCGGTCGAGAGCCGCGAAGCCGTCGCGCGTCGCGACCGCCTGATCGAGAAGCTCGCCTCGCTGCCCCCCGTGCCCGGCGCGCTCGACCAGATCGTCCAGCGCTTCGGCACCGACATCGTCGCCGAAGTCACCGGCCGATCGCGCCGCGTGATCCGCAAGGGCGACCGCCTGATGGTCGAGAACCGTGCGGCGTCGGCAAACCTCGCCGAGACCGCCGCTTTCATGGATGACACCAAGCGCATCCTCGTCTTCAGCGACGCCGGCGGCACGGGACGCTCGTACCACGCCGACCTATCCGCACGGAACCGCAGGCTACGCGTCCATTACCTGCTCGAGCCCGGATGGAAGGCGGATGCCGCCATCCAGGGCCTGGGCCGCACCAACCGCACCAATCAGGCGCAGCCGCCACTATTCCGGCCGATCGCGACCGACGTGAAGGCGGAGAAGCGCTTCCTCTCCACCATCGCACGCCGCCTCGACACGCTGGGCGCGATCACACGTGGCCAGCGCCAAACCGGCGGCCAGGGCCTCTTCAGGGCCGAGGACAATCTGGAGAGCCATTACGGCCGCGACGCGCTGCGCCAACTCTACATGCTGCTGGTGCGCGGCAAGGTCGACGGCTGCTCGCTTCAAACCTTCGAGGCCTCGACCGGACTGAAGCTCATGGATGCCAATGGCATCAAGGATGAGCTGCCGCCAATCACCACCTTCCTGAACAGAATGCTGGCGCTGACCATCGACCTGCAGAACGTGCTCTTCACCACGTTCGAGCAGTTGCTCACCGCCCGCATCGAAGGCGCGATCGCATCCGGCACTTACGACGCCGGACTGGAGACGTTGCGCGCCGAGAGCTTTCTCGTCACCGATCGGAGCGTCATCTATAGCCATCCGGCCACCGGCGCGGAAACGCGGTTGCTCACCATCACCGAGCGCCGCCGCAACCAACCCGTGACGCTGGACGAGGCGCTCGATCGTCTGTCCGATCCGCGCGCGGTCCTGCTCGTCAACGAGCGCTCGGGCCGCGCCGCCGTCCAGATCCCGGCGCCGAGCCTCATGCTCGACGACGGCGAGATCGAACGCCGCGTGCGCCTGATCCGGCCGATGGAGCATCATAGCCTGCCGCTGAAGATGATGGCGGAAAGCCACTGGACCGAAGCCGACCGCGAACGCTTCGCGGCGGCGTGGCAAGCGGAACTCGCCGAAGTGCCCGAATTCACCGACAGCACCATCCATGTGGTGGCGGGGTTGCTCCTGCCGATCTGGAAGCGGCTGCCGAACGAGTCGACGCGCGTCTATCGGCTTCAGACCGATGCCGGCGAGCGCATCATCGGCCGCAAGGTCTCGCCCGCCTGGGTGGCGACCGCGCTGACGGCCGGCACGCCGACGCTGACGGCCGACGCTGCCTTCGCTGCCCTCACGGAGGGGCGGACCGTCCTCGATCTCGCCGAAGGCCTCCAGCTCCGCCGCGTGCGCGTGATGGGCGCCAACCGCGTCGAACTGTCGGGCTTCAACGACACGATGCGCGACCGGCTGAAAGCCTACGGCCTCTTCCACGAGATCATCTCCTGGAAACTGCGCATGTTCATTCCGACCGACGCGAACGGGATCGCGATACTGGCGAAGGTGCTCGACCGCTATCCGGTCGAGCGCGTCTGCGAGCGCGAGGCCGCGTGATGCCCCGCGATGCTTCCGACCTGGCACACTGTCTCGCGCGCGACGCCGAGACGGTATGCCGTCACTATCTCTCCAACGGCCGTCGTGAAGGCCGCTACTGGCTCGTCGGCGATGCCCGCAACACGCCGGGCCGGTCGATGTACGTCCGCTTGAAGGAGTCGCCGAAAGGGCCGGCCGGCAAGTGGACCGATGCCGCGACCGGCGAGCATGGGGATCTGCTCGATGTCATCCGCGAGAGCTGCGGCCTTATAGACTTCCACGATGTCGCCGACGAGGCCCGCCGCTTCCTGAGCCTGCCTCATCCCGAACCATCTTCCGATCATCCGCACGTCCGGACACCCCATGCACCGACCGGCTCGCCGGAGGCGGCACGGCGATTGTTCGCCATGTCGCAGCCGCCAATGCGCACGCTCGTCGAGACGTATCTCCGTAATCGCTGCATTACGCCTTTGCACGAAGACGGCGCATTGCGATTCCATCCGCGCTGCTACTACCGGCCTGACGAGGATTTGCCGACCGAGACCTGGCCGGCGATGATTGCACGAGTGACCGATCATAATGGGCGGATCACCGGCGCACACCGCACCTGGCTCGATCCCGATGGCTTCCATCCTGTCCGTCTCGGCAAAGCGCCGATCGACACGCCGCGGCGGGCGATGGGAGACCTTCTCGGCAACGCCGTGCGCTTCGGTGTAGCGAACGATGTGCTCGCGGCCGGCGAAGGCATCGAGACCATGCTGTCGTTGCGCTGCGTGTTGCCGACCCTGCCAATGGCCGCAGCTCTTTCGGCCAACCACCTCGCCGCTCTTTTGCTCCCGCCGACTCTGCGCCGGCTCTATATCGCGCGCGACAATGATGCGGCCGGCGACGGGGCGGCGATTGCTCTGACCGAGCGCGCGCAATCGGCCGGTATCGAGGCGATCACCTGGTCGCCCAGGCGTGGCGACTTCAACGAGGATCTCCGCGGCTTCGGCCTCGACGCACTGCGGGCAGCCTTGCGGGTCGAACTCATCCCGCAGGACGTCGCCCGCTTCCTGCTCATGGCAACTGCCGAGACGGGGTGAAGCACGGCGGTTCGAGCGTCGTCACTGTCGGTCGAGGCGGGGTCCCAAGAGCCGGACAGAGTCCGCATCCTGGCCTTCTAGAGGGCGATCGGACCAGAAGCGGCCCGGTCAGGCAACCTCGTGGCCCGGCTATTTTCCGCCGGCGGCGGAGCCGCCTTTGCATCGCGAGACAAAATGGCCGGCCCCCTTCGGTCCTCCGCTGCGCTCCGGCCGCGGCGCAAGAGCGCCGCGGTGCAGGCCCGTTCCGCTCCCGGTCCAGTGATCGCCACGAAGGCCGCGATGGGCGCGGCCGAACCGGCAAAGGATCTCACCATGACGACCGACTACGACGACACCGAATTTGAAGCGCCGCACAGCTCATCCCCGACCGATCATGTCCTCAACGAGCTTCAGCTCTATGGCTACCGCCCCTTTCAGGACGAACCCGACCCACGGCCGCTTCCCGAAGGCAATGCCGTGGCCGGAACCGTCGCCGACATCATCGACGCTCTCGTCTCGACCCTGAGCAACACGCGCCTCGAATCGGACCTCGAGGATTTGCTCTGGTCCACCGTCAATCTCTTCCACCGCGCCGTCGACCGCATCGAGCGCGAGCTCGACGACAACGAGCAGGCGCAGCAGCGCAGCCAGCGCGAACAGAACGGCTCGGAGGTGAAATCCGTCGAACTCGAACGGCTAACGGCAGAGGGCATCACGCTGACCGAGCGTCGCAACAGCATGGAGCTCTTTCGCGACCAGGCCGCCGAACATTTCGAGGTCCACACCGGCTCACCCTGGCGTCCCCGCTCGGGATCGCTGATCAACCACCGCGCGCTCACGGCCGCGATGATCGACTCCAGAGACTTCCTGGCTGCGAAGCGACGGGCCGAAACCGAGGTGATGCTCCCGCCGGGACCGAAGATCGCACTCACCGGCGGCCTCGACTTCAACGACCATCGCCTGATCTGGGATCGGCTCGACAAGGTCCACGCCAAGCATCCCGACATGGTGCTGTTGCACGGCGGCTCGCCGAAGGGCGCCGAGCTGATCGCCGCCAAATGGGCGAGCAACCGCAAGGTGCCGCAGATCGCCTTTAAGCCCGAATGGACGAAGCACGCGAAGGCCGCCCCATTCAAACGGAACGACGCAATGCTTGCGATCTTGCCGATCGGTGTCCTGTACTTCCCGGGCACGGGCATTCAGGACAACCTGGCCGACAAGGCCAAGAAGCTCGGCATTCCGGTCTGGAAGCATGGCGAGGGCGGCGCATAAGCGCCGCCATTCGCCGACTCAGGTATCGAGCAATTCCGGGCGGAACAGCCTTCGCCGGCTGACGATCTTGCCGGAGACCATGAACACACCGTCGCCGGTATAGTGCAGCGTCTCCGGATGCTTCGGCGATGTGGCGACATGCGCCTTCACGACTTCGAAGATGAAGAAGTTGTATTTGTCGACCAGGGCATCGTCGACAAGACGGCATTCGAAGTTGGCGTGGCACTCCGCGATGAGCGGCGCCTTCACATGCGTCGCCGCTCGCGCTGTCAGGCCGAACTTCGCGAACTTATCGACATCCGCGCCGCTCGTGTTGCCGACGCCGACCACGATGTCGGTCAACGAGGTCGTCGGCAAATTGATCACGCACTCCCGGCTCTTTCGGATGAGTTCGAAGCTGTAGTTCCCGCCGGCAATCACGCAGCCGACGAGCGAGGGCGTGAATTCCATCACCGTATGCCAGCCCATCGTCATGATGTTGCGCCTGTCATCGAGTGCCGATGAGACCATCACGATCGGCCCAGGTTCCAGGTAGCGCCGGACCTGGGACACAGGGAAATCGAGCTTTTCTGCGTGCCTCACCATCGGCTCTCCGCCTGATCCAAGAGGGCTGCTCGGCCCGGTCCGGACACAGCCGGCACCCGCTGGGACGGGTTTACCCTCCCATTCCAGGCCGTCTTCGACTATACTTCGGATCGCGCCGTGGTGGTGGTGGAAGGCGCGGCCGTCACATCTCTTTTTGTCACGGAGGCACCGCCATGCTTGTCATCGGACTCATCCTCAGCATCTTTGGGATCGGCCTGTTCTGTTGGCTGATCTTCAACCTCGCCGTCTATGCGCTGCCGTTCTTCGTCGGCCTCACCGCCGGTATGGCCGCGTTTCACAGCGGCGCGGGCTTGCTCGGCGCGCTCCTTGTCGGGTTGGTTGTTGGAGCGCTGACGCTGGGCGTCGGCCAGATCGCCTTTGCACTCGTAAAGCCGATTCCCCTGCGCGCGGCCATCGCGGCCGCCTTCGCCATTCCCGCCGCGATCGCCGGCTACCACGCTGTGCTCGGCCTGTCGCAGATCGGCGTTCCATCGCTTCTCTGGCGCGAGTGCTTCGCCTGGATCGGCGCCATCGTCATCGGCTGCACGGCATGGGCGCGCATGACAGTGCTTGCCGAACCCCTTCCATTGCGGCCGGGCGGGGTTGCAACGACGGATGATACGCAGCCGGTTCTCACGGCCGCGACGCACGAAGGTTGAGCCGCGCCCCAGATCGACGACCATTCGTTCACGATCGAGGCGTCGTGAGGTGGTTGACGGGCGGAGCGAGAATGGACCCGCGGTTCATCGCAGCGCAGACACTTGCCCTACCGATCCCCCGGCGCCACACGAACTTCGGCAGAAGCGTTCGGTCGTGGTATTTGTGCGGCAAGCGATCCCGCCTTTTTCTACGCTATGGCTTCTTTCTCTACGCCTGAACTCGCCGGCATCTTGTGCGGCACAACCGACATCCGCCACGACTTCTCCCGAGGATCCCGTTCATAGCACGGACGCACCTGGCCTCTTGATGGCCTGATCTGGCCGAAGACCGGCTGCGCCTCGATCGCCTGAGCCGCAACGCCGTCGGCTCGACTTTCTTCCCCTGGGCTAAAGCCCATTCCTCGCGAGGCAAGAAAGTCTCACCGCCGTCATCCTCCGCTGCGCTCCG
>JAFKFJ010000156.1 GCA_017307335.1 Alphaproteobacteria bacterium
GAGCCGCGCGGAGCGGGCCGGCTGGCACGCGCCGGGCACCAGCCAGCCACTAGAACGGGATGAGTTCGCTCGCGCTCACTCACCCCGTTCTAGCTCTTTGATTTGAGAGCATGATTCAGACCTCCGGCGATTCCGCCTCCGGTCATCATGCTCTAGCCTGATCGGGTGCGTCGCACCGCGTCCTGCCAGCCCGCGTAGCGCCGCGCCCGCTCCTCGGCCGTCATCAAGGGGGTGAAGCGGCGCTCCAGGGCCCAGGTGCGGGTGAAGGCAGCGGGCTCCGGGCACAGCCCCGCGGCCAGCCCGGCGAGATAGGCGGCGCCGAGCGCGGTGGTTTCCACCGTCGCCGGGCGGTCCACCGGGACCGCGAGCAGGTCCGCCAGGAACTGCATTGCCCAGTCATTGGCCGCGAGCCCGCCATCGACGCGCAGCACGCGCCCGGCGGCATGCGGGTGGTCGGCCTGCATCGCCTCCACCAGATCGCGGGTCTGGAACGCCACGCTCTCCAGCGCCGCGCGCGCGAGTTCCGCCGGCCCGGTGGCGCGCGTCAGGCCGAGCAGCGCGCCGCGCGCCGCCACATCCCAGTGCGGCGCGCCGAGGCCCACGAAGGCGGGGACGAAATGGACCGCATGGGCGGCGTCGGCCTGCGCGGCCAGCGCGGCGCTGGCCGCCGGCGCCTCGAGCACGCCGAGGCCGCCGCCGGTGAGCCATTCCACCGCCGCGCCGGCGGTAAAGATCGCACCTTCCAGGGCATAGGTCCGCCGCCCGTCCTGTTGAAGCGCGACCGTGGTCAGCAGCCGGTGCGCGGAGGGAACCGGTGCCGTGCCGGTGTGCAGCAGCACGAAGGCGCCGGTCCCGTAGGTGGATTTCACCATGCCGGGCACGAAGCAGGCCTGCCCCGCCATCGCCGCCTGCTGGTCGCCGACCAGGGCCAGGATCGGCGTCAGCCCGCCCAGTGCCGCGGTGGTACCGAATGGTGCGATCGTGTCGCGGATCTCCGGCAGGACCGCCGCGGGGATGCGGAACAGGTCGAGCAGCGCCGCATCCCAGGTGCCGCGGGCGATGTCGTAGAGCAGGGTGCGGCTGGCGTTGGTGGCATCGGTCGCGTGCACGCGCCCTTCGGTGAGGCGCCAGAGCAGCCACGTATCCACCGTGCCGAACGCGAGCGTGCCGCGCGCCGCCGCCGCGCGCGCGTCCGGGATTGTGTCGAGCAGCCAGGCGAGCTTGGTCGCGCAGAAATAGGGGTCCAGCAGCAAGCCGGTGCGTTCGCGGATCAGCGCCTCGTGCCCGGCCTCGCGCAGGGCGGTGCAGGCGGGGGCCGTGCGGCGGTCCTGCCAGACGATTGCCCGGTGCAGCGGCCGCCCGGTGGCCCGGTCCCACAGCAGCGTCGTCTCGCGCTGGTTCGCGATCCCGACCGCGGCCACATCCTCCGGCGCGCCGCCGGCCGCGGCCAGCGCCTCGCGCAGCACGGCGATGCTGTCCCGCACGAGGTCCTCCGGGTCGTGCTCCACCCGCCCATCGGCGGGAAAGTGCTGGGCGAGCGGCCGGCGCGCCACGCCGGCCGGTGCAAGGGCAGGGGGGCGGAAGGCGATCGCGCGGGTGGACGTCGTGCCCTGATCGAGCGCGAGGATCAGAGGGCCGGGCATTGGCGCCCTATGCGGGCCCGAGCTTGCCCAACAGCCGCGCATGGGTGCGCAGCCCGTGGCGGAAGCATGCCACCTCGAACTTCTCGTTCGGGCTGTGCACCTGGTCGTCGTCCAGTCCGAAGCCCAGCAGCACGCTGTCCAGCCCCAGCAGGGTGTGCAGGCTCTCCACCACCGGGATCGAGCCGCCGGAGCCGATCAGCACCGCCGGGCGGCCATATTCCTCGGCCAGGGCGTCGCGCGCCGCCTGGACGAAGCGGCTGTCGCGCCGTACCTCGATCGCCCGGCCGGAGGCGTGCTCGATGAACTCCAGCTTGGCGTCGGATGGAACG
>JAFKFJ010000330.1 GCA_017307335.1 Alphaproteobacteria bacterium
GCACGATCGTCAGCACCGTCAGCGGCGCGCCCACGACGAAATAGTCCCGGAACGTGATCGCCACCCCGCGCGCCGCCGCGCGCTGCACCACGATCAGGTTGGCGATCGAGCCCAGCACGGTGAAGTTGCCGGCGAGCGTGGAGGCCATCGCCACCACCAGCCACGCATGCCCGGGGTCCGGCAGCGCCGCCACGAACGGCTTCAGCACCAGCACGGCGGGCACGTTGCTGACGATGTTCGACAGCACCGCCGTCACCGCGCTCAGCACCGGCACCTGGTCCAGATGCAGCCGCCCCACCGAAGCGATCGCCTGCGGGCTGAGCAGGGCGTGCTGCGCTCCGGCGACGATGATGAACAGGCCCGCGAACATCAGCAGCAGCGACCAGTCGATCTCGGCATAGACGCGTTCGCTGCGCACGCGGCGCGTCAGCAGCAGCAGGCCGCCGATGATGATGGCCGCCTTCGCCGGCGGCTGCCCCGCGAAGAACAGCGCCATCATCACCAGCGTCGCCAGCAGCGCGCGCCAGACCAGGAAGCGGTTCGCCCGCGGCGCCGGCAGGGTCGCGTGCAGCCGCACGCCGGCCGCGAACTCCCGATGATACACCAGCGCGATCAGCACCACCGTCAGCACCAGCCCCGCCAGCGCCACCGGCGCCAGCCGTGCGGCGAAACCCGCATACGGGATCTGCGAGATACTGCCGATCATGATGTTCTGCGGGTTGCCGGTGATGGTCGCGGTGGAACCGACGTTGGAGGCCATCGCCACCGCCAGCAGATAGGGCGTCGGCCGCCGCTTCAGCGCCAGCGCGAGATCGAGCACCAGCGGCGACAGCACGAGGCAGATCGCGTCGTTCACCAGGAACGCCGAGAACACCCCGGAGACCGCCGCCACCGCCGCCAGCAGCAGCAGCGGCGAGCGCGCGCGCGCCACCACGAACGCCGTCGCCACCGCGAAGAAGCCCGACAGGCGCAGATTCGCGACCACGATCATCATGCCGAGCAGCAGGGTGAGCGTGTCGAGATCGACGGCGCGGTACGCATCCGCCAGCGGCAGCGCGCCGGCCGCCACCATCAGGCACGCGCCCACCAGGGCCACGCCCGCGCGGTCGATGGCGAGGAACGGGATCTTGCCGAGTGCCAGCGCCAGATAGCTCGCGGCGAAGATGGCGCCGGCGGCGAGCACGCCGGCCTCGCGCCCCGCCAGCGTGCCCGGCCACAGCCGCGGCGCGAAGGCGCCGGCCAGCGCCAGCAGGAGCACGAGCCCGACCAGCGCGAAACTGATCGCGCGCCGCGCGCCGTGCCGCGGCGCCGCGCCTGCGCCCACCGGGGACGCGGAAAGCTCCGCCATGGCCTCATCCCTCTCCAGCGGGCACCGCCTCCGCGCGCGCTGCCGCGGCGGCACCCGCCGGCCAGTCGCGCGTCTCTGGCACCAACGCCCGGAACACGAACAGGGCGCCGGCCGCGATCGCCGCCAGCAGCAGGAAGGCCGCATCGTAGCCGAAACCGTTGACGACGTAACCGGCGAGCACGTTGCTGAGCGCAGCACCCGCGCCCCAGGCGGCGGCGGAGACACCCTGGGCGAAGTCGTAGTGCCCGCTGCCGGTGGTGAGGTCGGCGATGACGACCGGGAACAGCGCGCCGAAAATGCCGGCGCCCACGCCGTCGAGAAGCTGGATCGCGACCAACGCCTCCGGCCCCTGCACCAGCGTGTAGAGCACGCCGCGCACCGGCAGGACGGCGAAGGCGATCAGGAACAGCGGCTTGCGCCCCCAGGCATCGGCGCGCCGGCCGACCAGGATCGCCATCGGCACCATCGCCGCCTGGGCGGTGACGATGCAGGCGGCGATGAACGCCGGCCCGGTGGCGGCATGCCCGGCGGCGAGGGCGAAGCTGAGCCCGTCCAGGGCCGTGCGGCTGGCCGTGCCCTGGGGGGTGGGGGTGCGGTCGCGAGGCATGGGGCGGCGGAGGCGCAAGCGGCGTGCCAGAACCCTCACCCTAACCCTCTCCCGCAAGCGGGAGAGGGTTAGGGTGAGGGTTCCTTAACTGTCCGCCCTCCGGACACACGGCGTCAGCCCGTCGGACTTCTCCGCGCCCGACTTCGCGCGTTGCGCACGGGCACCGCACCGTGCGACGCTGCGGCAAATCGGTGTTCGGACGGACGTCGGAACAACGAGGGAGGATAACGGGATGACCCGCGGCCTGACTCGCCGCCACGCGCTCGCCACGGGCGCGGGGGCGGCTTTGCTGCCGTTGGTTCACATGCGCACCGCGCACGCGGCCGGGCAGCTCTCCGTCGGCTTCTGGGATCACTGGGTGCCGAGCGGCAACGACGTGATGAAGAAGCAGGTCAACGCCTGGGCTGAGAAGAACAAGGTCGACGTGCAGGTCGACTTCATCACCAGCAACGGCAACAAGCTGCTGATGACCAAGGCCGCCGAATCGCAAGCGCGCACCGGGCACGACTTCATCACGCTGCAGACCTGGGAGGTGAACCAGTACGCCGACCAGCTTGAGAACGTCGACGACGTGATGCAGGGCCTGACCGGGAAGTTCGGGCCGACCAACGAGGTCTGCGAATATCTCGGCCGGATCAAGGGCCACTGGCTGGCGGTGCCGACCAGTTCGGGCACGCAGTTCAAGGGACCGTGCGGGCGGATCAGCGCGCTCAGGCAGATGGCGGGGCTGGACGTGGTTGGCATGTATCCGCCCCGGCCCGAGCACACGGCCGCGGCGGACGCCTGGACCTATGACGGCATGCTGAAGGTGATGGCGGCGTGCAAGAAGGGCGGCATGCCGTTCGGCATCGGGCTGGGCCTGACGACGGACTCGGTCGATTCCGCCGGCGCGATCTTCGCCGCGTTCGGCGCCGAGCTGGTCGATGGCGAGGGCAACCTCAAGGTCCGCTCGGACGCGGTGCGCCGCGTTCTCGAATACGCGAAGGAGTATGTGGGGTACCTGCCTGACGATGCGATCAGCTATGACGACGCGAGCAACAACCGCGCGCTGATCTCCGGCAAGAGCGCACTGATCTTCAACCCGCCCTCCGCCTGGGCGGTCGCCAAGCGCGACAACATCAAGGTCGCCGAAGATTGCTGGACCTTTCCCGCCCCCGCCGGGCCGAAAGGGCGGTTCACGCCCTATTTCTCCTATTTCTGGGGCATCTGGACGTTCAGCAGGAACAAGAGTGCCGCCAAGGAGTTGATCGCCTATCTCTGCCAGCGCGAGCAGGTGGAGGAACGCTGCAACGTCGTGCAGGGCTACGACATGCCGCCGTTCGAGAGCATGCTGGACTTCAAGATCTGGGACCAGGTGGAGCCGCCGAAGGGCACGCTCTACAACTACCCGCTGCGCAAGTGGCACAATGCGCGGCCCAGCATCGCCGCGTCCTGGGCAGCGCCCGACGTCGCGGTGCAGATCTACAACCGCGGCACCCTGCCGACGATGTTCGCGAAACTGCTGACCGGCGCTTCGATCGAGCAGACGATGGCCTGGGCGGAGAGCGAGGTGGAGGGATTTCTGCGCTGAACAGGCTGGCGCCGAACAGGCTGGCGCTGACCGAGGGAGGAACACAACCGATGACCCGCAGCTTGACCCGCCGCCGCGCGCTCGCCACCGGCGCAGGCGCCGCCTTGTTGCCGTTGGTGCACGTCGGCGGCGCGCACGCGGCGGGGAGCCTCGCCGTCGGCTTCTGGGACCACTGGGTGCCGCAGGGCAACGACGTAATGAAGAAGCAGGCCACCGCCTGGGCCGAGAAGAACAAGGTGGACCTGCAGGCGGACTTCATCACCGGCAACGGCAACAAGCTGCTGATGACGCGCGCGGCCGAGGCGCAGGCGCGCACCGGCCACGACATGCTCGCCTTCCAGACCTGGGACATCCACCAGTACGCCGACCGGCTGGAGCCGGTGGACGACGTGATGGGCCACCTGATCGCGCAATACGGCCAGACCAACGAGATCTGCGAGTATCTGGGCAGGATCGGCGGCCACTGGGGCGCGGTGCCGACGAGTTCCGGCACCCAGATCAAGGGCCCGTGCGGGCGCATCAGCCTGCTCAACCAGATCGCGGGGCTCGACGTGGTGGGGATGTATCCGGCACGGCCCGAGCACACCGCCGCCGCCGACGGCTGGACCTATGACGCGATGCTGAAGGCGATGGCGGCGTGCAAGAAGGCGAACGTGCCGTTCGGCATCGGGCTCGGGCTCACGGTGGACTCCACCGACAGCGCGGGCGCGCTGTTCGCGGCGTTCGGCGCCGAGCTGGTCGATGGCGAAGGCAACCTCAAGGTGCGGTCGGAGCCGGTGCACCGGCTGCTGGAATATGCCCAGCAGATGGTGAAGTTCCTGCCCGCCGATGCCATCAGCTATGACGACGCGAGCAACAACCGCGCGCTGATCTCCGGCAAGAGCGCGCTGATCTTCAACCCGCCCTCCGCCTGGGCGGTGGCCAAGCGCGACAACCCGACGATTGCCGCCGATTGCTGGACCTTCCCGGCGCCGCGCGGCGTGAAGGGGCGGTTCGCCCCCTACCTGCCGTTCTTCTGGGGCGTGTGGTCGTTCAGCAAGAACAAGAGTGCCGCCAAGGACCTGATCGCGTACCTCAGCGAGCGCGCGCAGGTGGAGGAACGCTGCAACGTGGTGGAAGGCTTCGACCTGCCGCCGTTCGACAGCATGCTGGACTTCAAGATCTGGGAAGAGGTCGAGCCGCCGAAAGGCACCATCTACAACTATCCGCTGCGCAAGTGGCACGACGCGCGGCCGACCTTCGCCGCGTCGTGGGCGGCGCCGGATGTGGCGGTGCAGATCTACAACCGCGGCACGCTGCCGACGATGTTCGCGAAGCTCATGACCGGCAGCTCGATCGAGCAGACGATGGCCTGGGCGGAAAGCGAAGTGCAGGGATTCCTGCGCTGAGCCCCTGCGGTGAGCAATCGAGGAGCACGCCGATGACAACCGCCTGGACACGCCGCCGCGCGCTGGCCGCCGGCGCCGGCACGGCCCTGCTGCCGCTGGTGCACATGCGCACCGCGGCGGCCGCCGGAACGCTCTCGATCGCGTTCTGGGACCACTGGGTGCCGCAGGGCAACGACGTGATGCGCAAGCAGGTGCAGGCCTGGGCCGACAGGAACAAGGTGGCGGTGACGGCCGACTTCGTCACCAGCAACGGCAACAAGCTGCTGCTGACGACGGCCGCCGAGGCGCAGGGCGGCGCGGGGCACGACTGCATCGCGCTCGCGACCTGGCAGGTGCACCAGTACGCCGACAAGCTGGTGCCGGTGGACGACGTGATGAAGGATCTCACCGCCCGCTACGGCCAGACCAACGAGGTGTGCGAGTACCTGGGCCGCGTGAAGAACCAGTGGCGCGCGGTGCCGACAAGCTCGGGCACGCAGATCAAGGGCCCGTGCGGGCGCATCAGCCTGCTGCGCGAGCATGCGGGGCTGGATGTCATGGCCATGTACCCGGCGAAGCCCGAGCACACCGCGGCGGCGGATGGCTGGACCTACGAGGCGATGCTGAAGACGATGGCGGCGTGCCAGAAGGCGGGCGTGCCGTTCGGGATCGGGCTCGGCCTCACCGCGGATTCCACCGACAGCGCGGGCGTGATGTTCGCGGCGTTCGGCGCCGAGCTGGTCGATGGCGAAGGCAACCTCAAGGTGCGCTCCGACCCGGTGCGCCAGCTTCTGGAATATGCGCAGCGATTCGTGAAATTCCTGCCAGAGAATACGATCAGTTTCGACGACGCGAGCAACAACCGGGCGCTGATTTCGGGCAAGAGCGCGCTGATCTTCAACCCGCCCTCCGCCTGGGCCGTGGCCAAGCGCGACGCCCCCGCGGTCGCCGCGGATTGCTGGACCTTCCCCGCGCCGGCCGGGCCGAAGGGGCGGTTCACGCCCTATCTGCCGTTTTTTTGGGGCATCTGGTCGTTCAGCCGCAACCAGAGCGCGGGGCGCGAGCTGATCGCGTATCTGTGCGAGCGCCCGCAGGTGGAGGAACGTTGCGCCGCCGTGCAGGGATATGACCTGCCCCCGTTCGCGGGAATGGCGGATCTTAAAATATGGGACACAATCGGGCCGCCGCCGGGCACGCTCTACAATTATCCGTTGCGGCCATGGCACAATGCCCGGCCCCACGTTGCCGCGTCCTGGGCGGCGCCGGAAGTGGCGGCGCAAATCTACTTCCGCGGCACCCTGGCGACGATGCTCGCGAAGTTGCGAAGCGGCGGCACGGTCGCCCAGGCGATGGACTGGGCGGAGGCCGAGATCGAGGGCTTCCTGCGCTGACGGCCGGACCCTCCGGGCGCTGACGCCGGCGCGCGTTGCGCGCCGCGCCGGGGTGTGCGACCTTGACGCAGCCCTGATGCGCAAACGTCGGGGGATCGGAGGAGGACCACGTCGATGACAAAGGGCTGGACGCGCCGACGCGCGCTGGCGGCAGGCGCGGGGACGGCGCTGCTGCCATTGGTTCACATGCGCACCGCGCACGCGGCCGGGTCGCTTTCGGTCGGCTTCTGGGATCACTGGGTGCCGACCGGCAACGACGTGATGAAGAAGCAGGTGCACGCCTGGGCCGACAAGAACAAGGTCGACGTGCAGATCGACTTCATCACCAGCAACGGCAACAAGCTGCTGATGACCAAGGCCGCCGAATCGCAGGCGCGCACCGGGCACGACTTCATCGCCTTCCAGACCTGGGAGGTGAACCAGTACGCCGACCAGCTTGAGAACGTCGACGACGTGATGAAGGGCCTGACCGACAAATACGGCCAGACCAACGAGGTCTGCGAGTATCTCGGCCGCGTGAAGGGCCACTGGCTCGCGGTGCCGACCAGTTCGGGCACGCAGATCAAGGGACCGTGCGGCCGCATCAGCCTGCTCAAGAACCTCGCCGGCCTCGACGTGACCAGCCTCTACCCCGCCAAGCCGGCGCCCGGCGCCGGGGATGCCGGCTGGACCTACGACGCCATGCTGAAGGCGATGGAGGCCCTGAAGAAGGGCGGCGTGCCGGTCGCGATCGGGCTCGGCCTGACCACGGACTCCACCGACGCCATCGGCGCGATCTTCTCGGCCTTCGGCGCGGCGCTGGTCGACAGCGAGGGCAACACGAAGGTCAAGTCCGACGCGGTGCGCCAGGTGCTGGAGTATGGGCAGAAATTCGTGAAGTTCCTGCCCGAGGACACGATCAGTTTCGACGACGCGAGCAACAACCGCGCATTGATCTCCGGCAAGAGCGCACTGATCTTCAACCCGCCCTCCGCCTGGGCGGTCGCCAAGCGCGACAACATCAAGGTCGCCGAGGATTGCTGGACCTTCCCCGCCCCCGCCGGGCCGAAGGGGCGGTTCGATCCCTATCTGCCGTATTTCTGGGGCATCTGGTCGTTCAGCAAGAACAAGAGTGCCGCCAAGGACCTGATCGCCTATCTCTGCCAGCGCGAGCAGGTGGAGGAACGCTGCAACGTCGTGCAGGGCTACGACCTGCCGCCGTTCGAGAGCATGCTGGACTTCAAGGTCTGGGAAGAGGTCGAGCCACCGAAGGGCACGCTCTACAACTACCCGCTGCGCAAGTGGCACAACGCGCGGCCCAGCATCGCCGCCTCCTGGGCCTCGCCCGACGTCGCGGTGCAGATCTACAACCGCGGCACCCTGCCGACGATGTTCGCGAAACTGCTGACCGGCTCTTCGATCGAGCAGACGATGGCCTGGGCGGAGAGCGAGTTGGAGGGTTTCCTCCGCTAACCCGCGGCCGCGTCCGGCCGGTGCGCCGGCCGGACGCGGGTGCTTGGAGGTACGCATGGCAGACGGCACACTCGCCCCGCCCGCCGCGATTCCCCGTGGCGTGAGCGCGAAACCCCGTTCGGGCATCAAGCAGCTCGCGCGACGACGCTCGCTCACCGCCTTCCTGATGTGTGTGCCGCTGCTGGTGCTGATCGGCGGCCTGGTGCTCTGGCCGGCGATCTATTCGATCTACCTGAGCATGCTGAACAAGAAGATGACGCGGTTTGTCTGGTTCGACAACTTCGTCTTCCTTCTGAACCGTCCGACGTTCCGCGACGTCATCTTCCAGAGCGTGATCTTCGCGGTCAGCGCGGTCGTCTTCAAGGCGCTGATCGGCTTCGTCCTCGCCCACGTCATGCACAACATCCCCTCGCGCAACCAGCGGATCTGGCGCGGGCTGCTGCTGATCCCGTGGGTGATCCCGCTCGCGATGTCGACGCTGACCTGGTGGTGGCTGTTCGATCCTTCGTATTCGGCGTTCAACTGGGTGCTGAATGCGTTCGGCTTCCCCTCCGTCCCCTGGCTCGGCGTGACGTGGTGGGCGCGCTTCTCGGTGATCCTGGTCAATGTCTGGTACGGCGCGCCGTTCTTCCTCATCATGTATCTCGCGGCGCTGAAATCGGTGCCGGAGCAGCTCTATGAGGCGGCGACGATCGACGGCGCCGGCTCGTGGGCGAAGCTGCGCTACGTCACGCTGCCGATGATGCGCAACATCATCAGCATCACCGTGCTGTTCAGCCTGATCGTGACCTTCGCCAACTTCGACATCGTGCGCATCCTGACCTCCGGCGGGCCGCAGGATCAGACGCACCTGTTCAGCACCTACGCCTTCGTGGTCGGCATAGAATCCGGCGACATCCCGCTCGGCGCCGCCGTCAGCCTGTTCATGCTGCCGATCCTGGCGGTGTTCGCCTACTTCATCCTCCGCGGCGTTTCGCGGCGCAGCAAGGAGGGCCTGGGATGAGCAGCGCCACCATCGCGGGGCCGCGCCCCGTCACCCGCACCCGCAGCCTCGCCGCCGAGCGGCGCTGGGCGCTCTATACCGCCTATGCGGTGCTGATCCTGTTCGTGATCTTCTTCCTGGTGCCGCCGATCTACACGCTGACGACCAGCCTGAAGACCTCGCAGGAGATCGGGCAGGAGGCGGGCAGCCCCTGGCTCGTGCACCACCCGACGCTGCGCAACTACATCGAGCTGATCCAGAACGCGCATTTTCGCGGCTTCTTCTGGAACTCGACGAAGGTCACGCTGAGCGTGGTCGTGCTGTCGATGGCGATCTCCGTCCCGGCGGCGTTCAGCCTCTCGCGCATGCGCTTCTTCGGCAGCCAGTTGCTGGCGACCGGCGTGTTCCTGACCTACCTCGTGCCGGGCAGCCTGCTGTTCATCCCGCTGTTCCGCGTCATCGGCTGGCTGGGGCTGACCAACAACACGTGGTGCCTCGTGCTGCTGCTGCCGACGCTGGCGGTCCCCTTCTGCACCTGGATCATGATCGGCTATTTCGCCTCGATCCCGAAGGAGCTGGACGAGGCGGCGCTGATCGACGGCGCCTCGTGGATGCAGATCCTGTTCAAGGTGTTCGTGCCGGTGGCGATGCCGGGCATCATCGCCGCCACCATCTTCGCCTTCACCGTGAGCTGGGGCGAGTTCCTGTACCCCCTCGCCTATCTCTACAGCTCCGACCAGCTCGTGCTGACCGCCGGCATCATCAGCGAGCTGGTGCGCGGCGACGTGTTCCAGTGGGGGAAGATCATGGCCGCCTCGGTGATGGCCGCGGCGCCGCCGGTGATCATCTATGCCTTCCTGATGGACTACTACATCGCCGGGCTGACGGCGGGCGCCACCAAGGGCTGAGCCGGCCGCCGCGATCCCCGCGCTGGTCAAGGGCGACTCCGGGCCGCTGGTCTCGGTGCTGCCGCTGGCGGAGCGGCGCTTCGTGGCCGTGTACCTGCAGCCCGCCCTCGACGCTGGTGCTGCGAGCTCCGGCGCCCCCGAGCTCACCCTCACCGGCTCCGACTTCGACGTGGCCGACCAGAACGGCGAGCGGGCGTCGGTGGTCCCGACGAACCTCGCCTACTCGATCGTCATGAACGGCGTCGCCGGCACGTTCTCGTACGACGGCAACTGCGTCAAGACGGCGGCCGCCGACGGTTCGGGTGGTGGCGTCTGCCTCAGCGACATCCCGCTGATGGGCGAGCTCGGCCTCGGACATCCCGCGCTGACTGTGGTCCACGAGGACGGCGGCTGGTACGTCTCGCTCGTCGGCACGTTCGCCGACTGGACGCGGACGCTGAGCGACAACACCGCGCGCCTGAAGGCCGAGGGGAAGCTCGACGACCCGGCGTGGCTGCAGCAGCAGCTGCCGAGCGGCATGTCGCCGCTCGCCCCGGCGGGTCTGTAGGAGGCCCTCAGGGCGTCGTGCTGTCGGCCGTCCGCCGGCCGGAGACCCACGTCGCGACGTCGTCGGCCGCGTGCCCGTTCATCGACGCCCGGAGGTGCCCACCCGGGTAGCGCACCACGGTGCAGTCGGGGATGAGCGCCGCGGTCTCCTCGACGATCGTCGGCGGGAAGAAGCGGTCCTTCGTCCCGCTGAGGACGAGCACGGGGGCCTGGATGCGGCCGAGCACGTCGCGGGCGTCGAAGGCCGCCTCGGCCTC
>JAFKFJ010000331.1 GCA_017307335.1 Alphaproteobacteria bacterium
TTACGCCGCCCCCTTCAACACCTCGGCCGATCGCGCCGCCGCCATGCCAACCTGGCTCTGCGACTACAACAGCCGCAGACCCCACGCCGCCCTCGGCGGAAAGCCTCCGATCAGCCGGCTCAGCAGGAACAACCTCCTTGGTAGCGACAACTAGGCGTCGGAGCAGTCTAGCAGGAGAGCAGGTTTTTGTGCATGGCGTCCGGGCCCCACGGACAAGACCCGGCCTCCGCGGCGGCATCGGCTCCGGCGCGGCCGCCGCGCACGCCGGCCGACGGACTGCCGGCCGCGCTCGGCGTGCGTGCGGGCTTGCGGAGTCAGCCCGGATTTGCGGGCTCCGCGGAAGCCAGGACAATCTCCGCGCCCTCGGCGATGTAGCGGGCGTGGCGGAAGTCGCGGATGGCGGCGATCCGGCCCTCGCGCCACGCGATTTCCATAAGATAGCTTGGCAAGTATTGGTCGGTCCCTTCGAACACGGCGATCACTTCCCGCCCCTCGACCCGCGCCGGCGCCACGCGCCAGCCCTCCGCCGCGGCGTAGAACGTGAAGAAGATTTCCACGGCGGATTTGCCGACCCGTTCGGCGCGCGCGGTCTGGTTGAGCCGCACGTCGTCGGCGAGCAGCGAGCGCAGCATGTCCCAGTTGCGCTGGTTGAACAGCGCCGCATAGCGCGTGGCTTCCGCCGAGGCGATCCGGCCGGCGGGCGGCGCGTATGGCGTGGCGTTGATCTCTTGAAGCCGGCGCCGGCCGCGATGCAGCGCCGCCTTCACCGCGTTGACGGTCAGGTCCAGCAACTCGGCAATTTCCTCGATCGAGTGGCCGAGAAGGTCCTTCAGGATGACGGCGCTGCGCTGCGCGATCGGCAGCAGCAGGAAGCGCGACATGGCGGTGCCGACCGCTTCCTGGCGCATGAGCATCTCCAGCGGGTCGGGCGCATCGGCATCGGCGATGTCGGCCGTTGCATCGAAGGGTTCGCCCTGCCGCATCGCCTGGCTCCTGAGATGATCGATCGCCCGGTTATGGGCGATGCGAAACAGCCACGGTTTCAGCGGCGTCGCCGGATCGAGCTCGGCGATCGCCGCGTAGGCGCGGAGCAACGTGTCTTGCACGATGTCCTCGCCGTCGAAGACGGAGCCGACGAGGCGCGCGCAGTAGCGGTGCGATGCGCGCCGAACCTCCGGCATCGCGGCGTCGAGCCGGGCGCGTCCTTGGTCCAGGTTTGGTCGAAAATTCTCGCTCACGCCGCCGCACCTTCAAGGATCGTGATGCCCGTGTCGCCCTTGAGGGCGAACGCGCGGGCCACCTCATAGCGCTGGTCCGACAGCAGGGTCGCGACCAGTTCGCCATATTCTCGTGGGGTCAGTTGGGTGCCGAAGCGGCCGAGGAACTGCTCGGGGGAAATGCCCAGCTTGGCGCTATACGCCTCGGCCCCGGGCTGCCCCACGCCGGTGCCGCCGACCATCTGCATCAACGCGATCGTCTGCACGCAGATGCCGAGGTTCTGTTGCAGCGAGACGCCGTGCGCGTAGTTGGCCATCAGCCAGAGCATGCGCTTGGCGCCGGCATAGCCGCCGGAGAGCGGCGAGCCGGCGACGGCGGCGCCGCTGGAGGTGACGAGCACCCGGCTGCCGGGCGACAGGGGCGTCTTCAGCGCGGCCTGCAGCCAATGGAATCCGGCCTTGACGTCGGTCTCCCACGGCGCCGCGAAACTCTCCCATGTTTGCTGGTGAAGCGGCCCCAGACCCGGCGTCGTGCCGGCATTGAGGATCAGGACGGCGGGGCGCCGCTCCGCCAGGACTCGCGCCGCCGCCAGCGGGTCGACGATGTCGGCCGCGACCGTGGCCACGTCGAGCCGCCGCCTGACCGCGGCGAGATCCGCCGGGTTGCGTGCCACGACGACCACCTGCGCCGCGCGCTCGACCAGCGCTTCCACCACGCCGAGGCCGAGCCCACGGCTTCCGCCGGTCACGACAACCGTTTGATGCTTCAGGTCCATCTCGCATCTCCTTGCGTTCCGGACGTAAGGACGAACGAGCCGGCCAAAAGGATTCGCGACCCGACCGGGGCTCCCGCTTCGCCCGCGATGCGCTGGATACAGATCGAGCGAGCTAAAGGCCGGGACCTCGCGCAAAAAGCATGGGTCCTCCCCCGAACGACAGGAACGAAGCCATCGGGCAGACGTTGCCTCGGGCGCATCCGCGACGCACGGGTCGCTCGGGGTGCGCCATTTTCGGAGAGCATGCGATCCATGACCATCACGCCGACCGCATCGACCGCCATCCTTGTTGCCAGCACCGCGTGCAATGCGCCAGCAGCCCCGTGCCGCAGACGTCCGCGGTTGCGTATCGCAAAATTCGGATTGGCGTTGCCATTGCTGGCACTGAGCGGCTGCGGCTATGGCGATTCGCGGATGGTGCATGAGGCGCAGATCAGCATGATCGGCATGACGAGCAACGATCTTCAGGCCTGCGCCGGGCCGGCCGACAAGGTCACCAAGCTGAACGATCACGCCGAAATCTACACGTACCTCTACAAGCCCGCGTCGACCGGCGGCTTCAATGTCCAGCTTCCGCTCAGCCTGGGCGGCGTGTCGATCGGCGGCAGCGGCACGTATTGCAGTGCCGATCTGCGTGTTGTCGACAACCATGTGACCGAGCTTCACTACACCGGCGACAACGACAAGGCGATCGGCGATGACGGTGTCTGCGTGCCGCTGATCCGCGGCTGCATGCGGCAGCCGGAGCCGACGATGCAACCCGTCAACGGCGCCAACTACGATCGCTCGTCGGCCTATCACTCGCCCCCGGTGCCCGCCCAGCCGCCCGCCGCCGAAGAACCTGCGATGGTGCCGCCGCCCGCGACCAAATAGGACGCCGCGGTTTTTCGGGCCCGTATCGAGCGCGGCTTATGGACATCGCAATAGTTTGATCGTACCGCACTCGGCAAGGCCTGCCGGCGAATGTGCCGAGGCGAAATACTTGCGGGGAGCGCGCTATGCTGCGGAAGGCTATGAAACGACTGGTGGCCGTCGGCGTGGCCGCGGCCTTGGCGGTGGCTTCGCCGGCCGGCGCGTGCACCGGAATCATGCTGAAGACGGCGGACGGCAGCATCGTTCACGGGCGCACGCTGGAGTTCGGCGTCTACATCGACACCCAGATTGTCATGGTGCCACGGGGCTACGCCTTCACCGGCGATACGCCGCTCGGTGCCGGCAAGACGTGGACGGCCAAGTATGCCGCCGTCGGTGCCATCGCCTTCAACAATGTCGCCATCATGGACGGCATGAACGAGAAGGGGCTCGCCGTCGGCGCATTCTATTTCCCGAGTTTTGCCGGGTACACGAAGACGACGCCGGAGAACCGCGCGTCCTCGATGTCGATGGCCGACTTCCCGAGCTGGCTGCTGACAAGCTTCGGCAGCGTCGCCGAAGTGCGTGCGGCGGTGGAAGCGGGCGACGCGATCATCGCGCCGACGCTGCTCAAGGGCTGGCCGCCGCAGCCGCAGCCGTTCCACTACGTCGTCTATGATGCGACCGGCGCCAGCATCGCCATCGAGCCGCTCGGCGGCAAGCTCAAGATCTTCGACGATCCGCTTGGCGTGATGACGAACTCGCCCAGTTTCGACTGGCACATGACGAACCTGCGGAACTACATCGCGCTCAATCCGCGCAATGTCCCGCCGGTCACGATCAGCGGACAGACGTTTCGCCAGCTCGGGCAGGGATCCGGAATGCTGGGCCTGCCGGGCGATTTCAGTCCGCCCTCGCGCTTCGTGCGCGCAGCGGTGTTCAGCGCGACCGCGATCCCGGCGAAGGACGCTGAACACGGCATCGAGCAGGTCTTCCACATTCTCAACAATTTCGACATCCCCGTCGGCGTGGCCCGCGACGTATCGGGCGGCGTGATCCACACCGACTACACGATGCTGACGGTCGCCCGCGATCCGCAGGCGCTGAAGTTCTACTGGAAGAGCTACGACGATCAGTCGATCCGCGTCGTGGACATGAAGAAGCTCGACTGGAACGCCAAAACGCTGCTCCGGCTGTCGACCGCGGGGAAGCAGACCGTGCTCGACGTCACCCGGGACATGAAGTGACGCGCCGGGCGTGACGCCACCGGCGGGCGGCGCCGGCCTGGAGCCAGCGCCGCCCCCCAACGCCTCGCCTCGGGGGCGCGCAGCCCTTCCGTCGCTGCAATCCAGCCGGGCATCCGGCCAGTGATGCGGCGGGCCGGGCGGCATCCCCATATCGCAGCCCAATTTGTTCTTGGAGGACAAAGGGCATGTTCCAGCCTGATCCTCGCTTCATCCTGGACGATACGGGCCTCTCCCGTGAAATGCCTGCGGCTGTCGCGACCGAGGCGGCGGAGGACGACTCGTTGCTTGACGCCTATTCGCGCACCGTCTCCGGCCTGATCGAGCGCATCGGCCCCGCGGTCGTGCGGGTCGAGACGCAAGGGGCGGCGCGCGGCGGCGGCATCGGCTCGGGCGTGGTCATCACGCCGGACGGGATCATCCTCACCAACGCGCATGTGGTGGAGGGCGCGAAGCGGGTCGCGGTTGCGACCGCCGATGGGCGCAGCCTGCAGGCCGAGACGCTCGGCGCCGACGCCGACAGCGACGTCGCGGTGCTGCGCGCCGACAGCCGCCTGGCACTCCCCGCCGCCCCGCTCGGCAACTCGCGGCACCTGCGGCGCGGGCAGATCGTGGTGGCGATCGGCAACCCGCTCGGCTTCGAGTCCACGGCGACGGCCGGCATCATCTCCGCCCTCGGGCGCACGCTGCGGGCGCGCACCGGGCGGCTGATCGAGGACATCATCCAGACCGACGCGGCGCTGAACCCCGGCAATTCGGGCGGGCCGCTGGTGGCCTCGAACGGCGAGGTGATCGGCATCAACACCGCCGTGATCCAGGGCGCGCAGGGCCTGTGCTTCGCGGTGGCGAGCAACACGGCGGGCTTCGTGCTCGGCGAGGTGCTGGCGCATGGCCGGGTGCGGCGCAGCTCGATGGGGGTGGCCGCACAGACCGCGCCGATCGCGCGCCGGGTGGCCTATGCGCTGGGGCTGGCGCAGGAATCCGCGGCCCTGATCGCCTCGCTCGATCCCGCCGGCGCGGCGGCGCGCGCGGGCCTTGCGGCGGGCGACCGGGTGGTGGCGTTCGACGGGGTGCGCGTGAACGGCGTGGACGACCTGATCCGCCTGCTGGATGGCGGCCGCATCGGCCGGGCGGTCGAGGTGGAGGCGCTGCGCGGCGTCACGCGGCAGACCTTCGTGGTGGTGCCGACCGAGCGCGCCCTCACCCCGACCCTCTCCCGCGAGCGGGAGAGGGAGGACGGTGCGTGAATGAGCCGCTCGGCGCGCCTGCTTGCGCTGTTGCAGGCGCTGCGGCGGCGTCGCCGTCCGGTTTCGGCGGCGACGCTGGCGGCGGAACTCGGCGTGTCGCTGCGCACGGTCTATCGCGACGTGGCGACGCTGAGCGCGCAGGGCGCGGCGATCGCCGGGGAGGCGGGCGTGGGATACGTGCTCCGCGAGGACTTCTTCCTGCCGCCGCTGATGTTTTCCGAGGATGAGGTGGATGCGCTGATCCTCGGCCTGCGGCTCGTCGCCGCGCGCGGCGATGCAGAGTTGGAGCAGGCGGCGGGGGATGCGCTGGCGAAGATCGTCGCCGTGCTGCCGCCCGCAATGGATGATGTGGCGGCGACGAGCGGCCTGGTCGCGGGGCCGGTGGCGGGCGAGACGCCGCATCTCGCCATCGTCCGCCACGCGCTGCGCGCCGAGGAGAAGCTGCACCTGCACTATCGCGACAAGCAGGGGCGGGCGAGCGAGCGGGTGATCTGGCCGGTGGCGCTTGGGTTCTTCGAGGCGGCGGAGGTGCTCGCCGCGTGGTGCGAGACGCGGCGCGACTTCCGCCATTTCCGCCTCGACCGCATCACCGCGGCGGCGCCGACCGGCTCGCGCTATCCGAAGCGGCGCCGGCTGCTGCTGGCGGAGTGGCGGATGCAGCAGGCGATCGACCCGTGATCGCTGCTGCCGGAAACTGACACGGGCGCGGGCTACGACGCGGCGCATCGGGAAGAGGAGACCGCGTCGTGGCAAAGTTCAGCCTGGTCATTCGCTATGTCGAGAGCGTGGAGGCGTCCGCCGCGTTCTACGCGGCACTGCTGGGCACGCCGCCCACCGAGGCATCGCCCACGTTCGCGATGTTCGCATTGGGCGAGGGCGCCGGGCTCGGGCTGTGGGCGCGCCGGGGCGTGCAGCCGGCCGCGCAGGCGGCGGGCGGCGATGGCGAGCTGGCCTTCGTCGCACCGGATGTCGATGCCGTCCACGCGGACTGGGCGGCCCGCGGCCTGCCGATCGCGCAGGCGCCGACCGACATGGATTTCGGCCGCACCTTCGTGGCGCTGGATCCGGACGGGCATCGCTTGCGGGTGTTCGCGCCCATGGCGAGCTGATCGCAGGAGCCGCGCGCGACGATGTCAGGGTCGCGGGGGCGGCAACGCCGAACGAACGTCGGTGTGGACGAAGTCGTCACCCTTGAACAGAAGTGGATGGCCGGTGGCCCGCGCCAGGGCATAGGAGAAGCAGTCGCCGATATTGAGCGCGGCGCGGTGCCGCCCCTTGCCGAAGCGGCGGAACGCGCTGATCGCGAGATCAGCCTGCTCAGGCGTGACGGCTGCGATCTCGAATTCAGCCGCGCGCAGCAGCGTTTCCAACGCGACACGCCCGCGCGGGCCTTTGCGACCTTCGATCACGCAGGCGAGTTCACCCCGCGTGACGGCCGAGCGAAGGCGAACCGGAGCATCGGCGAGACATCGGTCGTACCGTGCCGCGTCCGGCTCACGCAACGGGATCGCAACGAGCGCCGAGGTATCAACGACCATCAGCGCCAGAGGCCGGTCGCGTCGTACCCCGCAATCTCATCCGCGGTGCGGTCGTCGCGATCCGGCAGACGTGCACACCTCTCTCCAATGGTGCGCAGGCGGGCCGCGAGGTCGCGCGGCCGGCCGCGACGCAGCCGTTCGCGATCGAGACGTTCGGCAAGCGACCGGCGCACCGCCTCGGTGAGCGTTTCCCCGGTCAGCGCGCTGACCTCCCGCGCCAGACGATCGGTTTCGGGATCCTTCAGGCTAGGCGCCACGCATTTTGCCCATGTAGAAAAGCGGAACCAATATAGAACTGCCCCAGCGACATGTCGAGGCGCACCGCGTCAGGCTCGCCGAACAGGCCGCTTGGCTGTTGCGCCCGCCCCCTTCGCCCGCGTCCTCTTCGCCACCCCTCTCGGCCGCGCGACGTCGTTCGTGCCCTCCGGCTCCGGCATCTGGCCGTAGCTCATCCGCCGCATCTGCTCGAGCACGCGCGCCATCTCCTCCTCCGGCAGCACCGGCGGCTCGCCGAGGGTGAGCGCGTGCACATACATGCGCGCCAGCGTTTCCACCTCGATCGCGAGCGCCAGCGCGCCGGGCAGTGCGGTGCCGAGGGCGATCTGGCCGTGCTGGCCGAGCAGGCACGCGCGGCGGCCGCGCAGCGCCTCCAGCGCCGCGTCGGAGAGGGCCTGGGTGCCGAAGGTCGCGTAGCGCGCGCAGCGGATCGTGCTGCCGCCGGCGACGCCCACCATGTAGTGGAAGGCGGGGATCGGCTTGTGATGGCAGGCGAGCGTGGTCGCAAAGATCGAGTGGCAGTGCAGCACCACGCCGATGTCCTCGCGCTCGCGCAGGATATCGCGATGGAAGCGCCACTCCGACGACGGACGGTGCCGGCCTTCGAAGGTGCCGTCGAAGGACATGCGCATGAGGTCGGCGGGCTGCATGCGATCGTAGGGTAGCGAGGACGGGGTGATGAGGAAATCCGCGCCCAGCCGCACGGAGAGGTTGCCCGACGTGCCCTGATTGATGCCGGAGGCGTTCATCTGCCGGCAGATGGCAACCATCTCGCGGCGCAGGCGGGCTTCGTCGGCTTTGGTCATCATGCGTGCTCCAGGGGCGGCGGCGCGCCGGTGTGGCGGCGCCAGAGGGCGCGATAGTCGGCGAGGCCGGGAAAATCCAGCGCGGCCGGCGCATCGAGGCTGAGCGGCGCGGGGCCGCGCCGCGCCTCATGCGCGGCCAGCAGGGCCGCTCCGGCGGCGACGCCGTAGGCGTGCAGGTTGAACAGGCATGGCGTGCCGGGGCGCAGGGCCGCCACCAGCGCCGGGTAGAGCGGGTCGGCGACGAAGCTGCCGTCGAGCACGACGGTGCCGGTGCGGCCCAGCGCCTCCAGCAGAAGGTCGGTGAGCAGGGCGACGGTCAGCGTTGCGAGCGCGCGGCGCTCCGCCGCATCGGCCGGCGGCGGGCCTTCGATCGCGCCGCGGCCGGCGCGGCCCGGCAGCAGCCCGTCATCCCCGGCGAAGAACGGCACCGCGAGGGTGCCGCGCCGGACCAATGCGGCGACCAGCGCCGCGTCGGTCCGCGCGCCGGGCGGCTGTGCGCCGGCGATGATCGCGAACTCCCGCCCGCCCATGGTCAGCACGCCGGCGAGCGGGTGCCCGGAAGGATCGGCGTTGCAGGTCATGCCGCGTGCCTCATCGAGCGCGTCGAGATCGGCGGCGTCGCTCAGGGCCACGATCCAGGTGCCGGTGGAGATCACCGTGAAGCCGGAGAGTCCTGCCGCCTGATAGCGATAGAAATTGGCGCTGCTGTCGTGCGCGCCGCACAGCACGCGCGTGGCCGGTGAAAGCCCGGTGCGCCGCACGAGGTCTTCGCGCAGCGGGCCGAGCGTCGCCCAGGCGGGGCGGCGCGGCGGAATGAGGCGCTGCCAGCCGCGCGCGCCCACGATCGGGCCCGCGCGGTCGTCGCGCGCCGACCAGAGATGCGATTGCGCGCCGAGGATCGTCGCCTCCGACGCCGCCACGCCGCAGAACCGCCAGGCCCAGTATTGCGGCAGGCCGAGCACGTGCTGTGCGCGCGCGAAGGCCTCAGGCAGCGCCATCTCGACCCACAGCATCTGCCGCGCGAGATGCGAGGCACCCATCATCACCGGGCTGCCGCGCGCGCGGAAGTCGCCCGCCAGCGCGCGATACCGCGCGGTGACGGCGGCCGGCGGCGTGTCCTCGTAGTCGATCATCGGCGCCACCGGCCCGTGCGCGTCCACCAGCACGCCGCCGGAGCCGTGGCCGCACGCCACGATGGCGCCGGTCGCGTGGCGCCGCCCGAGGGATGCGAGCGCGTCGAGCGCCCAGTCCTCCACGGCGGCGAGGTCGTGATGCCGCCAGGGTGGCGGCGGGCGCACCGGATTGGGGGTGACCAGCGTCTCCAGCACCCGGCCCTCCGGATCGACGGCGCTGAGCTTCACGTTGGTCTTGCCGACGTCGAGCACCGCGACCGCGCTCATGCCGCGAATTCCGGCCGCAGGGCGGCATAGAGCCGGCGGAACGCCTCGATGCGGGGCCGGTAGGCGTCGGCGAGCGCCGGGTCAGGGGCGACGACGTGCTGCACCGGCGGCTCGGCAAGCACGTTCGCCGGATCGTCGCCGCCGAGCGCGAGGCGGGCGAGGCGGGCGGCACCGAAGGCGGGGCCGCGCGCGCCGCCGGCATAGACCCGCAGCGGAATGCCGAGCGCGCTCGCGATCAGCCGTGTCCAGAATGGGCTGCGCGCGCCGCCGCCGACGATGCCTGCCTCCATGATGCGGGTGCCGGCGGCGGCGAGGGCGGCAAGGCCATCGGCGAGACTGAACGCGACCCCCTCTAGCGCCGCCTGCACCAACTCGGCGCGCGTCGTCTCCGGCGTGACGCCGAAGATCACACCGCGGGCATGCGGATCGTCGTGCGGCGTGCGCTCGCCGGACAGGTACGGCAGCACGAGCAGGCGGGAGGGCGCGCGGAACTGTGCCTCGGCCTCGGCCAGCAGCGTCGCGATGTCGGCGTCGCCGAGCAGGCGGGCGAGGGTTGCGAGCACGCTCGCGCCGTTGAGCAGCGCCGCCATCTGGCACCACCGGCGCGGCACCGCGTGGCAGAAGGCGTGCACCAGCCGCTCCGGCGCCGGCCGGTGCGCGTTCGCGGCGACGAAGATCTGGGCGGAGGTGCTGAGGCCCACGAAGGCACGCCCATCCTCCACCGCGCCGATGCCGACGCCGCCCGCCATCGTGTCGCCGCCGCCGGCCGCGACCACGACGCCCGGCGGGAAGCCGAAGCGGCGGGCGATGCCGGCGCGCAGCGCGCCGGTCGGTGCGGAGCCCTCGACGATGCGCGGCAGCAGGGCCGGGTCGATGCCGACCGCGGCGATGGC
>JAFKFJ010000332.1 GCA_017307335.1 Alphaproteobacteria bacterium
CGAGCGGCAGCACGCCGGTGAGCGTCGCGTCGGCCGCGTGCACCGGATCGTCCGACAGCACCAGCAGCGCGCCGTCAAATGCCGCGCGGTCGGCGCCCAGCGACTCGCCCGCGGCGATCTCGATGATCCGCACCTCGATCTCCGCCTCGGCGGCGTCGCGCGGCGGGCGGTCGAGGGCGAGCGTCGCGGTCATGCGGGCCGCGCCGCCACGGTCACAGCGAGGGTGGCGAGTTCGCCGCCGCGCACGAGCTTCAGCGACACCGGCTGGCCGATGCGCTCCGGCCCCAGCGCCGCCGCGACCGCGCGCGGGGCCGTAACCGGCTTGCCGTCGATCTCCAGCAGGATGTCGCCGGGCAGCAGCACGCCGGCGGCCGGCGCGCCCTCGGCCAGGTTGACGACCATCAGCCCGGCGGCCGCCCCGCTGCGCTCCGCCACCTCGCGCGGCAGGGCAACGGGGTGCAGGCCGACGCCGAGCCAGCCGCGCGCGATGCGTCCGGTCTCGAGAAGGGTATCGAGCACGCGCGCAATGGTGCTCGCCGGGATCACCAGCACGCCGCGGCGCGGGCCGAAGGTGGACATGCCCAGCAGCCGCCCCTCGGCGTCGATCACCGGCCCGCCCTCGGCCGGCTGACCGAGGCGCAGGCCGAGGCGGATCAGCCGGTCGATCCGCCCGCCACGCATGCTCTCCCACGGCGCGCCCAGCGCCTCGATGGCACCCAGCCGCACCGTCGTCTCGCCCGCACCATCACTGCCCAATGCCAGCACCAGCTCCCCCACCCCGCGCGGCTCGGCCTGGGCGACGCCCGGGGCATCGGCCTGCAGCCGCAGTACAGCCACGTTGGTTGCCCGGTCGCGTCCGGCAAGGGCCGCGCCGGTCCGGGTGCCGCCGGGCAGCGTCGCCGTGTAGGCGTCCGCGTCCGGCAGGCTCTGCTCGGAGGTGACGAGCGCACCGGCGCGCCACAGCACGCCGCTGACATGCTGGCGGCCGCCCCAGCCGATTGCGGCGACCAGCGGTGCCGCCTGGCGCGCGGTGGCCGCGATGGCGTGCGAGAGCGCGGCGAGCGGGGAGAGGTCGGTCATGACGGCTGTTCCTGCTGTTCGGCGCACTCTGCCCTCGGCGGTCCGGGCGCGGCACCGGGCGCATGGCGGGGCCGGGCGTTCGGCCGGGCGGGCGTGTGGGTCGCCCCGTTGCGCGCCGGCGCCGCGCGCGGGAGAGTTTCGCCGTGTTCTCCCTGCGCGCCCGGCTGTTCGTGGTGTGGCTGCTCTCGCTCGCCGCCGCCTGCGCCGTCGGCTGGCTGCTGTTCCAGCTCTACCGCCAATCCACCTCGGCCCAGCTCGCCCGCGCCGAGGCGGCGGTGGCACGGGGATGCGAACGGATCGCCGACCGGTACGCGTTCTACGTCACCGGCTGGGCCGGCCCCGTGCAGGCGAGCGCCGATCCGGCGCTGCGGCGCGATCTGACGACGGTCGTGAGCCTGGGGCTGGCCGACAGCCGCGGCGTTGAGGGCGGCGTCTGGCAACTCAGCGCCGGCCCGCTTGCCTATGCCTTTCCCACCTATGAGGGCACCGGGCCGAAGACCGACCTGCCGGAGGCCGAGCGGGCGCGCATCGCGGCGCTGAACGCGGCGGCGGCGCAGGCGGAACGGTCGCAGCGCGCCGAATACGCCGCAGGCGCACAGACGCTCGTGCTGAACGCCTGCCCCCTGCCCGGCCCGATCGCCGACCTCACCGCCTGGACCATGACCCGCGTCATCGCCGCCGCCGGGCTCGATGCGCTGCGCCTCGGTCTCGGCGTGCTGCTGGCGCTGGTGCTGGCGCTCGCGGCCTGGCTCACCTGGCTCGTGCTCGCCTGGACCCGCCATGTGGGGCGCATCGAGGCGGCGCTGGCCATGGAGCCGGCCGGCGCCCTGCCCCGCCTGCGCCCCACCGGCGAGGCGGAGCTGGACCGCATCGTGGCCGCCCTCAACACCGCCGGCGCGCGGCTCGCCGAGGCGCGGCAGCGGTCGGCGGAACTGGCGGCACGGGTGTCGCAGAGCGAGCGGCTGGCGGCCCTCGGCCGGGTCGCGGCGGGCGTGGCGCACGAGTTCCGCAACCCGCTCGGCGCCATGCGGCTGAAGGCGGAAAACGCGCTGGCCGGCGATCCCGCCCGCCGCGCCGCGGCGCTGGAGGCAATCCTGGCGCAGATCGCGCGGCTCGATCACCTGATCGCCGAGCTTCTCGCCATGACCCAGCAGCGCACGCCGGAGCCGGAGCCGATCGTGCTCGCGGACTTCCTCGCGGCGGTCGCGGCCGACCATTCGTCGGACGGCGTGGCGCTGCGCGTCGCCGCGCCGAAGCTCACCTGCCGGCTCGACCCGGCACTCCTGCGCCGTGCGCTCGACGCGCTGCTCGACAACGCGCTGCGCCACACGCCGCGCGGCGGCAGCGTGACGGTGCGGGCCGAGGCGCTGCCGGCGGGCGGGGTGCGCATCGAGGTCGCCGATACCGGCCCCGGCATTCCGCCGGCGCTGCGCGGCGCGCTGTTCGAGCCATTCGTGACCGGCCGCGCCGACGGCACCGGCCTGGGGCTCGCGATCGCGCGCGAACTGGTCGAGGCGCAGAACGGCCGGCTCGTCCTCACCAGCGCCGGCGGCGAGCCGCCCGGGCGCGGCGCGGTCCTTGCACGCGGCGCGGTCTTTACAATCGAGTTCCCGTCATGCCGCGAATCCTGATCGTCGACGACGATACGGCGCTGCGCGAGGGGCTCGCGGAGACCCTCGCCGATCTCGGCCACCGCCCGGAGCAGGCGGCGGACGGGGCGGCGGCGCTGGCCCGTCTCGCGCATGGCGGGATCGATGCCGTGCTGCTCGACCTGCGCATGCCCGGGATGGACGGGATCGAGGTGCTGCGCCGCCTGCGCGCGCGCGGCGACGGGCCGCCGGTTGCGGTGCTGACCGCCGTCGCCACCGCCGCCAACACGATCGAGGCGATGCGCCTCGGCGCGGTCGATCACCTGACCAAGCCGATCGGCCGCGCCGACCTCGCTGGCCTGCTCGCCCGCATGCTGCCCGCCGCCGCGTCCGCCGCATCCACGCCGCCGGCCGCGGCGTCGGAGGATGATCTGGTCGGCGGCTCGGCGGCGATGCGCGAGGTGCAGAAGGCGATCGGCATGCTCGCTGACACCGATGCGACGGTGCTGATCACCGGCGAAACCGGCACCGGCAAGGAGGTCGTCGCGCGTGCCATCCACCGCCACGGCGCGCGCGCCGGGCGCGCCTTCGTCGCGGTGAACTGTGCCGCCATTCCGGCGGAACTCCTCGAAAGCCAGTTGTTCGGCCACGTGCGCGGCGCCTTCACCGGCGCCATCGCCGACCGCGCCGGCAGCTTCCGCGAGGCCGATCGCGGCACGCTGTTCCTCGACGAAGTGGGCGACATGGACCTCGCGCTGCAGGCCAAGCTGCTGCGCGTGCTGCAGGACCGCGTCGTGACCCCGCTCGGCGGCCGGCCGGTGCCGGTGGACGTGCGCATCCTCGCCGCCACCCACCACGATCTCGCACGCGCCGTGGCGGAGGGGACGTTCCGCGAAGACCTGTTCTACCGGCTCGGCGTGGTGCCGCTCGCGCTGCCGCCACTGCGCGAGCGGCTGGCGGACATCGTGCCGCTCGCCGAGCATTTCCTGGCGCTGGCACCGGGGCAGAAGCGGCTTTCGGCGGCAGCGGCCGCGCGGCTGATGGCGCACCCGTGGCCCGGCAACGTGCGCGAGCTGCGCAACGCGATGGAGCGGGTGGCCGTGCTCTCGCGCCGGCCGGTGATCGGCTCCGAGGATTTCGACTTCCTCCAGGCCGCGCCCGCCGCGGGCGCGCCGGTGGACTGGCTGGAGGGCGAGCTGCCGCAGGCGGTGGCGCGGCTGGAGGCGGCGATGATCCGCCGCGCCCTGCTCGCAACCTCCGGCAACCGCGCCGAGGCCGCCCGCCGGCTCGGCATCCACCGCCAGCTTCTGTACGAAAAGCTGCGGCGCTACGGCATCGACTGACCGTCCGCTTGCCGGACAGGCGCGTCGGAAAGCCTGACGCCGACGCACGCCGCATTTCGCGAAAACCCAGCGCGGAGCGGCCATTTTCGTCTGGCACGCGGGTTGCGCTTCCGGCGGGCGGAAGGAGTCTTGATCAATGCCACACCTACGCCGAATCCTCCTTGCGACCGCGCTGCTCGGCAGCGGCCTGGGACTCGCCTACGCCCAGGGGACAAGCCCGTACGACCCGGCCCAGCTTCCGACCATCAAGGGCCGCGTCGCGCAGTACCTGCCGACGCCGCGCGGCGACGTGGACGGGCTGATCCTCGACGACGGCACCGAGGTGCACGTGCCGCCGCATCTCTCGACACAGCTCGTCTTCGCCGTGAAGCCGGGCGACACGATCACGGTCCATGGGCTGAAGGCGCGCGCGGTGCCGCTGGTCGCGGCCGCCTCCGTGACCAACGACGCATCGGGCGTCACCGTCGCCTGGGCCGGCCCGCCGCATCTGCGCGACGACAGCCCGGTCGAGGCCAAGGGCGCAGTGAAGGCCCCGCTCTATGATCCGCGCGGCGAGGTCGCGGGCGTGCTGCTGGCCGACGGCACCGTGGTCCACCTGCCGCCGCCGGAAGCGCGCCGCCTCGCCGATCAGCTTGCGCCCGGCAAGAACATCGTCGCCCGCGGCGCCGGCTATGTGGGACCGCTGGGGAAGGCCCTCGACGCGCGTGAGATCGGGCCGGACGACGCGCATCTCGTCACCATCGCCGGCCCGCGGCCGCCGATGGGTGAGCGGTGGTGGCGCGAGCGCATGGGGCACATGCACCCCGGCATGATGGGCATGCGCGGCGATGGTCCGCCCCCGCCGCCTCCGCCCGGCGAGCCGCCCGAACCGCCGCGCCAGTAGCGGCTCGCGTCAGCCGCGCGCGCCGCCGCTCAATCCGCCTCCTGCGCCGGGCTGCCCGGCAGGAGGCGGACGGTGACGCGCGTTCCCTTGCTCTCCTGGCTCTCCAGCGTCAGCGTGCCGCCATGCAGCGCGACCAGCGCGCGGGCGAGCTTCAGGCCGATGCCGGCGCCCTGCCGCTTGCGCCCGAGCCCGGCATCCGCCTGCCAGAACGGCTCGAACGCGCGCGCGACCTCCGCCGCACTCATGCCGATGCCGCTGTCGGCAACAACGAGTTCCGCGCCGCCCCCGGCCGGCACCCGCAGGCCGACCACGACACGCCCGCCGGCCGGCGTGAATTTCAGCGCGTTGTCCACCAGCGCGCGCAACACCTGGCGCAGCCGCTGCTCGTCGCCGCGCAACGCGACGAAACCGGGCGGCAGCGCCGCCTCCAGCGTCACCGGCAGCGTCTTGCCGCCCGCCTCCGCCCGCTCCCGCGCCGCGGCGAGCACGCCGCGCACGAGCCGCGTGAGTTCCAGCTCACCACTCGCGAGTTGCAGGTTTCCGGCCTCCGCGCGGGCGAAATCCAGCAAGTCCGAGATCATCTCCAGGAGCTGCCCGCCGCTTTGCAGAATATGCGCGGCGTAGTCGCGATACTCCTGTCGCCCGAGCGGTCCCAGCGCCTCCTGCTGCATCAGTTCGGCAAAGCCGAGCACGGCGTTCAGCGGCGTGCGCAACTCGTGGCTCATCGCGGCCAGGAATTGCGATTTCGCGAGGCTGCCCGCCTCCGCCTGCTCCTTCGCTTCGCGCAGGCTTTCCTCCAGCAGCTTGCGCTCGGTGATCTCGATCGAGATCGTGGCAAGCCCCCAGATCTCGCCGCTCGCGTGGCGCAGCGGCACCTTCGTAGTCAGCCAGTGGCGCGCGACGGTGCCGACGCCCGCGAAGCTCTCCTCATAGGCGGGCTGTGTGCGGCCGGTACGGAACACCTCCTCATCGCGCGTGCGCGTGAAGCGCCCGTATTCCTCGCCGACCAGCTCCGCCGCCGTGCGGCCGACCGCCGCCACAGGCGTGGTGCCGTAGAGTTCCGCCTGATAGCGGTTCATGAAAAGATAGCGGCTCTGCAGGTCCTTCGCGCTGAACATGATCGGCAGCGCATCCGCGACCGTATCGACGAACTCGGCGGCCGAACGGTCCCCGTCGCGTGCCGGCAGCGTCACCAACGTCCAGGTGCGCAGGCCATCGGGGCTGAACGGCGCACGGCGCTCCAGGCGCTGAACCTCGGCGCTCTGCCCGAGCCGCGCCGCCTGCACGATGTAGGAGCGCGTCGCAACAAGGCACGTGCCGTGTTCATCGAACACGGCCACCGGCCGCCAGGCAGCGCCAATCGTCGCCCGCACCGCCTTTACTACCGCTTCGTCGGCGGTATCCGGTGCCGACGCCTGCGCCACGCTGCTCGACACGGTTCCTCGACGCCTGATCACGCACGAGTGTAGGGCGGGCATGCGCGCACGCAAGGGATCGGCGCGGGCGATCCTCCGGCACACGATGTTGGCGAGAACATGGAGAGTGTCACGAAGACGATGCTCGCCGCGCCCTCACCCCGACCCTCTCCCGCTGCGCGGGAGAGGGAGGGACCCGTCGCGCCGCGACGGGAGGGTGAGGGCTGCGCTCACTCCCCCGCGTCATAGCGCGCAAGCGCGTGCGTCAGCGGTGCCAGCGTCAGATACAGGTGCGCGTAGACCGACCGGAACAACGTGTCGTAGCACGCGATCCACGCCGCATCGGGCGCCACGACATGCACCGGCCGGTCGACCGCGCTGAGCGCGCTCGGCATGTCCGGCCACATCCCGGCCGCGACGCCGCCCAGCAGTGCCGCGCCCAGCGCCGTCGCCTCGGGCTCGTCGATCACGGTCAGCGGGCGGCCGAACACGGCGGCCTTGATGCGCAGCAGCAGCGCGTTGCGCGTACTGCCGCCGATCACGCGGATCGCCTCCGGCCGGCCCGCACCCGGCAGCGCGGCGATGGCATCGACGCAGAGCCGCGCTTCCATGGCGAGCCCCTCCAGCACCGCCCGGAACAGCGCGCCGCGCGAGGTGGCGGCGGTGAGACCGAGGAAGGCGCCGCGCGCCGCGAGGTCGACGACCGGCGGCGTCGCATTGGCGAGGTGGGCGAGGAAGACGACGCCACCGCTGCCGGCCGGCAACGCCTCGGCCTCGGCGATGAGGGCCGCGCGATCCACATCGCCCCCGAACAGCCGGCGCGTCCATTCGACCGCGCCGCCGGAACTGGTGATGCCCGCGCCGACATAGGCGAATCGCCGGTCGAGGCCGAGCGCGCCCTGCCAGAACCCGAGATGGCGGTGCGCGCGCGTCACCACCGGCCGCTCGACGGTCGCGAACAGCGCCTCCGCGGTGCCCATGCTGTCGAGCAGGGTCCCCGGGCGCACGACGCCGGCGGCGAAGGCGCCGCAGACGTGGTCGTGGCCGCCCACGCCCACCGCCGGCCGCCCCGGCAGCCCGGTCGCCGCCAGCACATCGGGGCGGACCGCGCCGATGCGGGAGCCGCTCGGCCGGATCGGCGGGAGAAGCGCGCGGTCGAGCGCCGCCTCGCGCAGCATCGCCGCCGACCACTCGCCGGCGCCGATGTCGAGCAGTTGCGTGCGCGAGGCATGACTGAGATCGGTCGCGGCCTCGCCGGACAGGCGGAAGGCGAGATAGTCGGCGAGGTTGAGCACCCGTCGGACGCGCGCGAATCCCGCCGGGTCGGTCGCGCGATGCCACAGCAGCTTCGCCAGCGTCACGGTCGGGTCGGCGGGCAGGCCGGTGCGGTCGAACAGCACCTCGGCCCCCACGCGGGCGGCGAACGCGGCCGCGACCGGCTCCGTGCGGCGGTCGAACCAGGTGATGGTGCGCGCGAGCGGCCGGTCTTCGGCATCGAGCAGCACGCAGGCCTCACCCATGCTCGCGCAGGCGATGCCGGCGACCTCGCCGCCCGGCGGGATCTTCGCGGCCAGTTCGCGCAGCGCGTCGCAGGCCGCCTGCCACAGTGCCTCGGGGTCGTGCTCGGCCTGGCCGGGGGCGATCGCGATCGTCGGGGTCGGGCGCGCCGCACAGGCGACGGTGCGGCCGGTGGCATCGGCGAGCAGCGCGCGCACGCTCTGGGTGCCGCAATCGAGCCCGATCAGGAACGGCCCTGCGCCGCCGGCCACATCCCGCCTCCGCCCCTCCCGCCGCGGCGACCCTAGCGGAAGCGGCAGGCGCGGCAAAACCGGCTAGGGTGCGTGCAGACAGTCTCGGGGGGTGCGATGCTCGACCATGTCGGCTACTCGGTGCGCAATTTCGCGCGCAGCCGGGCATTCTATACCGCGGCCCTGGCGCCGCTCGGGCTCGGCGTGGTCATGGAGGGCGAGGACTGGGCGATGATGGGCCGCGACGGCCGTCCGGAGTTCTGGTTCGGCCTCGCCGGAAAGCCGGTGAACCACCTCCATCTCGCCTTCCGCGCCGCCTCGCGGGCCGAGGTGGACGCGTTCTGGCGGGCGGGGCTTGCCGCGGGCGGCACCGACAACGGCGCCCCGGGCCTGCGCCCGCACTACCATCCCGACTATTACGGCGCCTTCGTGCTCGACCCCGACGGGCTGAACATCGAGGCGGTGACGCACGCCCCGCCTGAGGAACGCTGGCCTTAGCAGCGATACGGATGCCAGTAGCACCAGCTATGGCCGCCGCCACCGTGCTCCTCCACGATGCAGCCGGACAGGACGCCGCCCAGCAGCAGCAGGCCCACGGCGATGGCGATGCAGCGAAGATAGGGTCCCATGACGGCGGCTCCCGCTCTGTGCAAACCATGCCCAGGGAAGGCGGCCGGAGGGTCGGTTTCGCGGCGGCGTCATGGCGAGAACGGGGCACGCCACGGCGAAGCGTGCCGGACTGTTGCCCGACGTAACGCGGCTCAGCGGCGGATCAGCAGGTAGTTGATCGTCAGGTCGAGGTCGGCCATCGGCTCCGGCGTGCTGGGCGGAAACGGCGGCAGGTTGGCGCCGCGGAAGGTCGCCTGCGCGCCGGCGTCGATCCACGTCGAGCCCGAGGAGCTCTCCAGCTCCACCAGATGAACCTTGCCGTAGCGGTCGACACGGACATGGATCGCCACCGTGCCGTCCTGGCCCAGCCGGGCCGCCTCCTGCGGGTAGTAGGCGTGCTGCTCCCACCACTCATGCAGCAGTTCGATCCAGTCCTTGCCGACACGCGCGCCGCGCACGCGGATGTCGCCCTGCACCGCGTCGGTGTCGCGCGGCGGGGCGCCGGGCGAGTTCAGCGCGGCGCGGCCGAGCGCGAGGTTGATCGCCCCTGAGCCGCGCTGGCGATACCGGCTCATCGGGGCGGCGGCGTCGTTGCCGAGGGAGAGGTCCATCGGCCGTGGGAACGGATGCGCCGACGGGGCGGGCGGCGGCGCCGGCGGCCGGGGCACGACCAGCGGCGGCGGCGGCAGGCGCGGCGGCGCCAGCGAGAGGCGGACTTCGGGCTGCTCGGCCGGCTGCGGCGCGGGCGGCGCCGGGACTTTCGGCTGCGGCACGGGGGCGGGCAGCAGCGCCGGTTTCGGCAGCGTCGGCTGCGCGGCCCGTGGCGGCGCCGGGTGCGGCGGGCTCGGTCGCGGCGGCGCCGCCGGGCGGGGCACCACCAGCTCCGCGGAGGGGGCGGGCGGCGATGGCGGGACCAGGGTGGGCGGCAGCGGTTCCGGCGGCAGCGCGGCGGCGGGCGGCTGTACCGGCTGGGGCGGCGTGATCGGCGGTGGCGGTTGCACCTCGGGTTGCACCTGCCGGGGCATTGCGGGAGACGGCGGTTGCACCTGGGGCGGCACCGGGATCGGCGGTGCCGGCGTCGGCGGCGGCTGCACCTGCGGCGGGGCGGGCGGCGCCGGTTGCGGCGCCGGCTGTGCCTGCGGCGGCGGCGGCGAGGGGATGGCGGGCGCCGGCAACTGGCTCGGCTTCTCCGCCTTCTCCTTGCCGATCGGCGCCGCCTGCTCGAACATCAGGTCGAAGCTGGGCGGGGCCACCGCCGCGCGCTCCAGCCGCCGGTGCGCGAGGATCAGGCCGAGCAGCGCCAGCAGATGCAGCAGCGCCGAGATCAGCAGCATCCACCGCACACGCCGCCGGTCCGGCCGGCGCCAGCGTGGGCGCATCCGACCCGGGCGCAGCGGTGGCGGCGGCCGCGGGGCGTAGGCGAGAAGCGGCGTGTCGGGCGGCGTCATCGACGGATGTCGCACCTCGGCGCGGGACGGTGACGCACCGGCAGGACCCTGGCCCCCGACATACGACTGGTCGGAGCGGCGGG
>JAFKFJ010000333.1 GCA_017307335.1 Alphaproteobacteria bacterium
GGCGCGGAAATGGTCGGCGCTCTGCGCCACGGCCATGCCCGGCGGCGGCTGCACGAGCGCCGCATCGTCCGGCGCCTCCAGCCCGAGCAGGATGTCGGGCCGTTGCACGACCGGCAGCCCGTGCAGCGCCTCGGCCAGCGCCATGGCCCCGACCTTGGCCCCGCAGCCGCCGCAGCGCATGGGCGCCGCCGCGTCCATCGGCGCGAGGCGCTGGTACATGGCCATCCAGCGCCGGTCGATCGCGTTCTTCCAGCGCATGGCGAGGTGGCCGTTCAACGTGAAACGTCCGCGCCAGGCGATCGCCCGGCCGTCGCCGAGGCCCATGATGGCGAGCGCCGCGCGCTGCGGTCGCCACGGGCGCAGCCGCTGCCCGGCGGCGGCGCGGCGCAGGTTGGCGGCGAGCGGGGCGCCCGCGCGCACCGCCCACACGCCGCTCTTCGGCCGCGGCGCGCCCTCCACCGACGCGCAATCGCCGGCGGCGAACACCGCCGGGTGGCTCACGCTGCGCAGCGTCGGCGCCACCCGCACGCATCCCTGCCCGTCGCAGGCGAGCCCGGAGGCCGCGAGCCACGGCGGCGCCGCGACGCCGGTCGCCCACAGCGCCGCCGTCACGGCAATGCTCCGGCCATCGGCGAGGGTCACCTGCTCCCCGGCCGTGCCGGTCGCGGCGGTGCCGATCACCTCGACATCAGCGGCGGCGAGGGCGGCCAGCGCGATGCGGCGGGCGCGCGGCGCCGCCGCCGGCAGCACGCCATTGGCGGCGACCAGGACGATCGCGGCCCGGCCCCGCAGGCGGTGGGCGAGGGCGAGGGCGAGTTCGGTCCCGCCGGCGCCGCCGCCGACCACCGCGAGCCGCGCGCCGCGCGGGAGATCGGCTTCCAGCGCCGCAAGCCGGGCCAGGAACGCGCCGATCGGCTTCACCGGCACGTCCGCAGCCCCCGCCGGCATCGCCGGGGTGCCGCCCACGTCGATCGAGAGCAGGTCGTAGGCGATGCCAGGCCGCGCGCGCAGACCCACGCGGCCGGCGGCGAGGTCGAGCCCCTCGGCTTCGGCGAGGATCAGGCGCGCGCCGGCAGCGGCGGCGAGGCGGGCGCAGTCGATATGCGCGTCGTCGAACGTGTATTCGCCGCGGATCAGCCCCGGCAGCATGCCGGAATAGGGCGTGTGCGGCTCCCGCGCGATCAGCGTGAACCGCAGCCCCGGCGCCGGGCGCATCGCGTGGCGGCGCAGCACCTCAACATGGGCATGTCCGGCGCCGAGCAGGACCAGGTCGGCGGTGACGGCGCGCGCCAGCATCGGGGCAGACCTATCAGTATTCGGCGCCGCTCGCATCCCGCGCCGCGTACGGTGTTATGCTGGCGGCGAAAGCGAGGAGCCATGCACCCGATCATCCCGCCCGCCGCCGCAGCCGCCTTGCTGCTGGCATTGGCACCGGCGCTCGCACCGGCGCAGGCACAGACGTCGCCGGCGAAGACGCCGGGCCGGTTGGACAATATCTGGAACAACCAGGACCATCAGCCGACGCGCGCGGAAGAACGGGCGCTGCAGGGCGCGGCGGGTCTGAACGGCTCGGCGGCGCAGCAGCAGTCCGAGGACCAGGAGGTCGACGATCTCGACAGCGAGATCCTTGACCGCGCCGAGCAGACCGGCGGCGACGGCACCCCCGGCTTCCTGAACCCGAACCCTGCCGCCCCGCCTTGACCCAACCGGCGCCGCGCGCTCCCATCGCCGGTCAGCAAGGGAGGCTTCGATGTACGCCTGGGCCGTGGTCGAGAACGCAGCGCCGCTGAAGAAGATCGAGCTGCCGACGCCGGAGCCGGCCGGCACCGAGGTGCTGCTGGAGGTGACGCATTGCGGCGTCTGCCACTCCGACCTGCATGTGTGGGAGGGGAAATACGACCTCGGCGGCGGCCGGGTGCTGAGCCTCGCCGACCGGGGCGTGAAGCTGCCGCTGGCGATGGGGCATGAGATCGTGGGCCGCGTCCTGAGGTGCGGGCCGGATGCGAAGGGCGTGGCGCCGGGCCAGCAGCGCATCGTCTACCCCTGGCTCGGCTGCGGCAAATGCGCCGCCTGCACCTCCGAGCAGGACAACATGTGCGCGACGCCGACCAGCATCGGCATCTTCCGCCACGGCGGCTACGCGACGCATGTGCTGGTGCCGCATCCGCGCTTCCTCATCGACCCGGGCCGGCTCGACCCCGCGCTGGCCGCGACCTATGCGTGTTCGGGCATCACCGTCTACTCGGCGATCAACAAGGTCATGCCGATGGCGCCGGATGAGCCGCTGGTGCTGGTGGGCGCCGGCGGCCTCGGGCTCAACGCGCTCGCGGTGCTGCGCGCGATGGGCCACAAGAACACCATTGTCGTGGACGTGAACGAGACCAAGCGGCAGGCGGCACGCGCCGCCGGCGCGAGCAAGGTGGTGGACGGCGCGGGCGAGGGGGTGACGCAGCGCATCATCGAAGCGGCCGGCGGGCCGGTGGGCGCCATCATCGACCTCGTCAACGGCACCGCGAGCGCCCGCGCCGCGTTCGACGCGCTGCGCAAGGGCGGCAAGCTGGTGCAGGTGGGGCTGTTCGGCGGCGAGCTGCGCCTGCCGCTGCCGATCATGGCGATGCGCGCGCTGACCGTGCAGGGCAGCTACGTGGGCACGCCCGCCGATCTGCGCGAGCTGGTGCGGCTGGCGGATGCCGGCAACCTGCCGGCGCTGCCGCTCGAGGAAGTGCCGATGGAGGACGCGGACGCGGCGCTGACCCGGCTGCGCGAGGGGCGCGTCACCGGCCGCCTCGTGCTGCGCACCGCGGCAGCCTGAGGCCCCGGCCATGGTTCGCAAGTCGATGGTACTGCGCCGGCGGCCGAGCGGCATGCCGGGGCCGGACGATTTCGCGCTGATCGAGCAGGACATGCCGGAGCCGGGCCCCGGCGAGGTGCTGACGCGCACGATCTGGCTCTCGATCGACCCCTACATGCGCGGCCGGCTTTATGACCGCGCCTCCTACGCGCCCGCGGTGAAGATCGGCGAGGTCATGACCGGCGAGAGCGTGGGCGAGGTGGTCGCCTCCGCGGCGCCCGGCTTCGCGCCCGGCGACATCGTGGTGGGCAGCCGCGGCTGGCAGACGCATTCGCTGAGCCCGGCGGCGGCGCTGACCCATGTCGACCGCAACGGGCCGCCGCTTTCGACCTGGCTCGGCGTGCTGGGCATGCCCGGGGTGACGGCGCATTCGGGGCTGAAAGACATCGGCCAGGTCAAAGCGGGCGAGACGCTGGTGGTCTCGGCCGCCTCCGGCCCCGTGGGCTCGGTCGCCGGGCAGATCGCGAAGCGCGCCGGCGCGCGGGTGGTCGGCATCGCCGGCGGGCCGGAAAAATGCCTGTGGGTGCAGGAGACGCTGGGGTTCGACGACTGCGTCGATCACCGCGGCCTCGATCTCGCGGCCGGACTGCAGGCGGCGTGCCCGAAGGGGATCGACGTCTATTTCGAGAATGTCGGCGGCGCGGTGCAGGCGGCGGCCTTCAGCCTGCTCAACCCGTTCGCGCGGGTGGTGATGTGCGGGATGGTCGCGCAGTACAACGACGCCAACCCGCCGCCCGGCCCGAACCTCGCCTTCGTCATCGGCAAGCGGGTGCGCATCGAGGGCATGATCGTCATCGACAAGCCCGAGCGTTTCCCCGAATGGCGCGCGCTCGCAGCCCCCTGGGTGAAGGAGGGGAGCCTGAAGTACCGCGAGTGCGCGGTCGACGGGCTGGAACGCGCGCCGGACGCGCTCGCGATGGTGCTGCGGGGGGAGAATTTCGGGAAGATGCTGGTGCGGGTCGGCGCCGACCCGGCATGAGCGCCGGACGCCTGGACGGAAAGCATCGCTCCTTCATCGTCATGGCCGGGACTGGCCCGGCCGTGACGCGCAGCGCCGGCGCGCCCCGGACGCGCTGATCACGCGGAGGCGGGCAGCCACGGCCCGCTTGCGTTATCCCTTGTCGGGCCATGAACGTGTGAATGCGGTCAGCGCGGGTAGAGGGCGATGCTGTTCGCCACGCTGTCCGCGACCTGCTCCCTCGTGATCACCCCGAGGATGCGGTCGGCCTCCACATAGCCGGCGCGCGGGATCACCAGGGCGGTGGTCGCACCCTTGCGGCGCATGCGCGTGATCACGTCGAACACGGCGGCATCCTCGCGCACCACGGTGAAGCGGCGATGGGCGAGTTCGCCCAGCGTCACCTCCGCCGCCGCGGCGCCCACCGCGCGGCGCAGGTCGGTGTTGATCCGCAGCACCCCGCAGATGCGGTGGCGGCGCGTGACGACGACATGGCGCAACCCGCCCATGGCCTCCGACATCTGCAGGAAATCGGCGAAGCTCGTCGCCGCGTCGAGCATCACGATGTCGCGCGACATCACGTCGCTCGCGCTGCGCACCAGGAACAGGTTGGCATGCAGCCCGCGTGGCATGGCGTGCCCGCGGCGGACCAGCTTCATGGTATAGATGTTCTGCCGCGACAGCATGCGGCGCACGCCGAGGCTGAGCGCGACGGCGAGGATCATCGGCAGCACGATGTCGTAGTCGCGCGTCATCTCGAAGATCATCGTCACCGCGGTCATCGCGGCCCCGGTCCCGCCGCCGACCATGGCGCCCATGCCGACCATCGCGAACGCCGGGACGCTCAGCGGCATGCCCGGCAGAACCATGCCGACGATGCTGGCAAAAGCCGCGCCGAGCGTCGCGCCCATGAACAGCGACGGCGAGAAGATCCCGCCCGAGGAGCCGGAGCCCAGGCTGACCGTAGTGGCGAACAGCTTGCACACGAACAGCAACAACAGGAACCCGCCGCCGGCGAGCGGGCTGGTGAGGATCGCCTGGATCGTGGCGTAGCCGACGCCCTCGACATAGTAGTGGCCGGCCTCGATCAGCAGCACATACATCAGCACGCCCACCAGCAGCATGCCGAGCGCGTGGCGCAGATAGCTGCCGGGGATGCGATCGAAGAGGTTTTCCGCCCAGTACATCCCGCGCACGAAGCCCGCGGCCGCGACGCCGACGAGGGCGCCGAGCAGCGCGTAGAGCAGCAGCGTGAGCGCGCTGCTGGGCTCGTTGGGCATCGCCGCGAGCGCCGCCGGCACGGCGAAGGCCGGCTGCGCGCCGAAGAACAGGCGGCCGATGAACGTGGCGCTGCCCGTCGCCAGCGCCACGGGAAGGAAGGTGTTGACGCTGACCTCCGGCATCAGCAGCTCGATCGCGAACATCACGCCGCCGATCGGCGTGTTGAACGTCGCCGCGATGCCGGCGCCGGCCCCTGCGGCGACCAGCGTGATGCGCTGCGCGGCCGGCATGGCGACGATCTGGCCGAGGGTGGAGCCGAGGGCGGAGCCGATCTGGATGATCGGCCCCTCGCGCCCGACCGCGGCACCGCTGCCGATCGCGAGCGCCGAGGCAAGCGATTTCGCTGCGGCAACCACCGGACGGATCAGGCCGCGGCGATAGAAGATCGCATCCATCACCTCGGGCACGCCGTGGCCCTTCGCTTCCGGTGCGAAGGTGTTGACGATGAACGTGACGCCGAGCGAGCCCAGCACGGGAACCAGCACGATCAGCGCGCCCCACGGCGAGGGCGGTGTGAACACGCTCGCGTCATACGCGAATACGGGGCGGCCGAGAAACATCAGGTTGTGCACGAAACCGATCAGCGCGCGGAACAGCACCGCGCCGCCGCCGGTGAAGATTCCCATGCCGAGCGCCAGACCGCACAGCGACCACAAGCTGATCGGCCGTGGCTCGCGTTCCGCCGCGATGGCGGCATCGGGGGATGCCGGATCCCCGGTTGCCGCGGCGCGCTGCGCCGGGGGGGCGTGGCTCAACATTCGGCATCAACTATGTGGCAGCGCGCGACCCTGCGCAAATCGGGCGTCGCCCGGGCTGATCCTGGGGTGGTCTTGTGTCGGGACCCGCGGTACTGCGTGGCGGCATGCCCGCAACCCTCGGTCCGCATCGTGCCGCCGTCGCGATCGTTGCCTCGCTTGCCGCGTTCCTGGTGGCGCTCGCGCCGGCGCCGGCGGGGGCACAGCAGGCGGGGGCGCAGCAGGCGGGGGCGCAGCAGGCGGGGGATGCGCCGGGGCGCGAACTCGTCGTTGTCACCAGGGTCGCACCGCCCTTCGCGATGAAGACGGAGGACGGCGCGTGGGAGGGCATCAGTATCGACCTCTGGCGCCACCTCGCGGAACACCTGCATCTGCGCTACCGCCTGGCCGAGCGCGCGGACGTGCCGGCGCTGCTGCACGCGGTAACCTCCGGCGAGGCCGACCTCGCGCTGGGCGCGCTCACGGTGACGGGCGAGCGGCGCAAGATCATGGACTTCACCCAGCCCTTCTTCACCACCGGCCTCGGCGTGGCGGTGCCGCGCAACGGGCTCACCGCGTGGCTGCCGGTGCTGCGCAGCCTGCTCTCCGTGCGGTTTCTGCAGGCGGTGCTGGGGCTGCTCGGCACGGCGCTGCTGGTGGGAACGCTGATCTGGATTTTTGAACGGCACGAGAACGAGCACTACGGCGGCGGCGCGCTGCGCGGCTTCGTCGCCGGCGCCTGGTGGTCGGCGGTTGCGATGACGCAGGCGGGGGCCGCGCAGCACGGGCCGCGCTCGACCCCCGGGCGGGTGCTTGCGGTGGTCTGGATGGTCGCGTCCGTGATCACCATCGCGGTGTTCATCGCCGGCGTCACCTCCGCGCTGACGACGCAGCGGCTGCAGGGGATCGTGCGCAACGCCAACGACCTGCGCGGGCTGCGCGTCGGCGCGGTTCGCGGCACCGCCACGGTGGACTACCTGACCGAAGAGCGCCTCGGCTTCCGCCTCTATCCCACCGCCGCCGCCGGGTTGCGCGCCGCGGAGGCGGGCGATATCGACGCGTTCGTCTACGATCGCCCGCTGCTCGCCTGGAGCTTGCGCGAAGACTTCCCGCGCCTCGATCTCGCGGCGGTCACGCTCGACCGGCAGGGCTACGCGATCGCGCTGCCGCTCGGCAGCCCGCTGCGCGAACCGCTCGACGTGGCCTTGCTCGACACGCTGCATACCGAATGGTGGAAGGAAACGCTGTTCCGCCATCTCGGCCGCGACGGCGGCGGCGAGTAGGGCCGGGTCGCTCGCCGACATGCACGAAGGGATTGCTCATGCCGCGCTTCGCCGCCAACCTTCACTACCTGTTCAACGAATTCCCGTTCCTCGACCGCTTCGCGGCGGCGGCCGATGCCGGCTTCCGCGCGGTCGAGGCGCAGGTGCCGTACGACTGGCCCGCGGCCGAACTCGCCCGCAGGCTGGAGGCGAACGGGCTGGAGATGGTGCTGATCGACACGCTGCAGGGCGACTGGGACCGCGGCGAGCGCGGCCTTGCGGCGTTGCCGGGGCGCGAGGCCGAGTTTCGCGCGGCGATCACGCGCGCCATCGAGTACGCATCCGCGCTGCGCTGCCACTGCGTGCACGTGATTGCCGGGACCGTGCCCGACGGCGCCGACCGCGACGCGATGCGGAAGACCTATCTCGCGAACCTCGCCCATGCCGCCGAGGCATTCGCGCCGCACGGCGTCGCGGCGGTGATCGAGCCCATCAACCCGCACATGGGCGTGGTCGCGGATGGCGAGCAATACACGACCTATGGCATGCGCGGCTTCTATCTGACGAGCACGGCGCAGGCGCAGGCCGCGGTCGCGGCGGTGGGGCACCCGAACCTGCACCTGCATCTCGACGTCTACCACATGCAGCTCACGGAGGGCCGGCTGTCGGACACGCTGCGTGCGGCGCTGGCGCGGCGCGAGGGCCCCGGGCAGCTACGGCATCTCCAGGTCTCCTCCGTGCCCGGCCGCAACGAGCCTGACGGCGGCGAGATCAACTACCCGTATCTTTTCGACCTGATCGACGCGCTCGGCTTCGACGGCTGGGTCGGCTGCGAGTACCGGCCGCGCGCGGGAACACTGGAGGGGCTGGGCTGGGCCAAGCCGTACGGGATCGGGCCGGGCGCAGCGCGGTAGACTATTCGCCGAGCAGGTAGCTCCAGCCCTGGCCCGGCGGCTGCAACGTGCCGCCGGGACCCGTCACCTGCGGCAATCCGTGCGCGCCCTGCAGGACGTTGACGTTGCCCTCAGGCACGATGACCACTGTGTCGAGCCCCATCGCCTCCAGCTCGTTCGCCAGTTCCTGGCCGAACGTGTAGTTGTAGAGGCAACTCGTGCCGGTCTGGCAGGCGGCGAGGCGGAGGGTTCCGCCCTCCCACCCGGCATCGGCCAGCTCCCCGGCGAAGGCCTTCGGCGTGTAGGCGGTACCGCCGATGTCGATCGCCGCGGCCCCGCGCCCGGGCGTCACGAGGCCGTGGCCGACGACGGTCGCCTCCCTCGCGCCCTGGAGGCTGCCGGACGCGAGCGGCGTCGCGGCATGGCCGGTCCGGTTGGCCATGGCGAAAGTGCTGTCGCGGACCAGGCGATCGCTCGACGTCTGCACCACGCGCTGCCCAGGGGCCGCCGCCGTTGCCACGTCCGCCGCTTCAGCGCCCTCCACGACCACCCGCGAGCCGGTGCTCGCGGCGGGGGTGAGCATCCCTGCGCCGCGCATGGCACCGGCGAGGCCGGTGGCGGCCGGGCCCAGCTCGGCGCCGGTCTGCAGGGCGTACAGCGCCAGCTCGCCCGTTACCTTGTCCACCGCCCGCTCCGTCTGCTGCGTCGCGCTGGCCATCATGCGCGTGTGCGGATTGCGGATCGGCAGCGTCTGGTCCTTGAGGTACGGCATGACGTGAAACGGCATCAGGCCATACAGCAGGCCCGGACCCTGGATGTTGCGCGCGATCTCCTCGTCGGTGCGCAGCGTGGGCATGCGCCACTCGACCGAAAGCGTGCCGTCGCGTGCCGCTTCCCGCGTGACCTCGGTCCATTCGGGGTTCAGCGAATCGTCCCGGCGGAACAGCCGCTGCGTCACCCTCGGCGGCCAGGTCGCGGTATCCATCGTGGTGACGAGGCGCGCATACAGCCCCTCGCGGTGGATGGTGACGACCGCCGTCATGACGGTGCCGTGGGCGAAGAACTGCTTGGTGGCGTCGGGCGGCGTGGCGGAGCCGTCGCCCTCCGGCTGCCGCTGCACGCGGCGCTGGGCGTGCCCCGTCCCTGATGCGGTCTGCTGCACGACATGCGCGAGTTCGTGCGCGAGCAGCGGCCGGTCTTGAAGGGCGGCGCCGGCGCCGAGAACGATGCTGCTGCCGACGGTGTAGGCACGGGCGCCGATGGCGCGCGCGGAGGCGGAGGCACGGGCATCGGCATGCACGCGTACAGCGGAGAAGTCGTGGCCGAAACGCGGCTCGAAATACGCGCGCGTCGCGGTGTCGAGCGGCCGGCCCGGCGTGCGCAGCACGTCATGCACGATCGGCGGCGCCGCGGTGAGCGCGGGCGGCGCGCCGGTGGTGCTGCGCCGCTGCACGCGATCCTCCTCCTCGCAGGCGGCGCATTTGCGGCTGATCTGCGGCGGAGTGGAGGACAGCGGGGCGGGGGAGAGCGGCGCGGGCATGCGCATGACCTGCGCCGCGACGCGGTCGGCCTCCCGCTCCCACGGATCGTCGATGGCGCCGACGGCGAGTTTCGCCTGCAGCGGCAGGCGCGGCGCGGGCGGAAAGATGGCGCCGCCTCCAAGATCCCAGCCGGCGCCGGGCCGGATCGTGATCGGCGCCCGCTCGCGTCGCGCTGGCGTTCGGGCGCCGCCCTTGCCTTCGGGGGCGGCAGGGGTCCGCGACGGCGCGGTGACGGGCGGGGCGAACATCGCCCGCATTGTTTCAGAAGAACAGCGACAGATTCAACTGTGCCGGAACGAGATCGGGCAGGACGAGCTTGGTGCCGTCGCTCAGGGTCAGCGCCGAGCCGCCGCCGCTCAGCGCGGCCGCACCCGCCAGCGCCAGCGCCGCCTCCGCCACCCCGTAGCCCTGCAGCGCGATGCGGTCGGTGCCCACGCGGAACCCCGGCAGCAGGATCGTTCCGCCCGCCTTGCCGGCGGTCAGCGCAAGCTCCTTCGCTCCGCCCTCGCCCATGATGTCGAGCAGCCCGGGGCCCGCGATCACGTCGAGCGCGCCGGTGCCGCCGCCGACCGTGGCCGCGCCGGTGCCGCCCCAGAACGTGCTGCGGCCGGCGCCGGCGTAGAACACGGTGCTGCCGGCGCCGCCGACGACGCTGGCCGCGG
>JAFKFJ010000334.1 GCA_017307335.1 Alphaproteobacteria bacterium
ACCGCCACCTCGCCGAGGCCCGCGCCCGCGAGCAGGCCGCCGCCGCGGACCGCAAGCGCCAGGAGGCCGCTGCCGCCGCGGCGCGGGCGCGGCAGGAGGCGCTGGCGCGCCCCGCCGGGCCGGGCGTAGGCGAGCCGCGCAGCCAGCTCACCAGCCCGGTCGCCGGCAGCATCGTCCGCACCTTCGGCCAGGACACCGGCGCGGGGCCGGCGAACGGGCTCACCTTCCAGGCGCCGCCCGGCGCGCGCGTGGTCTCGCCCTGCGGCGGGCGGGTGGCCTTCGCCGGGCCGTTCCGCAGCTACGGGCTGCTGGTGATCGTCGATTGCGGCGGCGGGTGGCATTTCGTGCTGGCCGGGCTCGACCGGCTCGACACCGCCGCCGGCCGGCCGGTGGCGGCGGGCGAGCCGGTGGGCGCGATGGCGGTCTGGGATCCGCGCAGCCCCGCCGCAACGCGGCCGAGCCTGTATGTCGAATTACGCAGACATGGCGAGCCGGTGAATCCTGCACCGTTCTTGCGCGCACGCTCCTAGACATCCACTCTAGGGGCTTCGATCGTACCACAACCATCTGGCAGGCGCCGCGGCGCGAGAGGACCACGAGGATGAAACTACGCACAGGGCTGCTGCTCGGCGCGGCCTTCGCCGTCGGTGTGGCGATCGGTCCCGTTTCGGACCGGCTCGCCCGCGACTTCGGCGCCCAGCTGCTGCCGCCGGCGTGGGCGCAGGAGGCGGGCCATGCCGAAACCTACCAGCTACTCAGCTTGTTCGGCGACGTGTTCGAGCGCGTGCGCGCCGAGTACGTCGATCCCGTCGATGACCGCGACCTGATCGAGAATGCGCTCAACGGCATGCTGACGGGCCTCGATCCGCACAGCAACTACATGAACGCGAAAGTCTTCCGCGACATGCAGGTGCAGACACGCGGCGAGTTCGGCGGCCTCGGCATCGAGGTCACGCAGGAGAACGGCGTGATCAAGGTGGTGAGCCCGATCGACGACACGCCGGCAAGCCGCGCCGGCGTGAAGCCGGGCGACCTCATCCTGGCGATCGACGGCAAGAGCGTGCAGGGCCTGTCGCTGAACGATGCGGTCGATCGCATGCGCGGGCCGCCGAACAGCAAGATCAAGCTCACCATCAAGCGCGAAGGCGTGGAACAGCCGCTCGAACTCACGCTGACGCGCGAGGTGATCAAGATCCAGGTGATCAAGGCGCACCTGGAGGGCGGCGATGTCGGCTACATCCGCATCACCAGCTTCAACGAGCAGACCGACAGCGGGCTGCGCAAGGCGTACCAGCAGCTCAAGGCCGAGTCGGGCGACAAGCTGCGGGCGCTGGTGATCGACCTGCGCAACAACCCCGGCGGGCTGCTCGACCAGGCGGTCGCGGTTTCCGACGATTTCATCAACGACGGCGAGGTGGTCTCCACCCGCGCCCGCCATCCGGACGACAGCCAGCGCTGGAACGCCAAGGGCGGCGACATCACCGGCGGCATGCCGATCGTAGTGCTGATCAACGGCGGCTCGGCCTCGGCGAGCGAGATCGTCGCAGGCGCGCTGCAGGACCATCGGCGCGCGATCCTGCTCGGCACCCGCAGCTTCGGCAAAGGTTCGGTGCAGACCGTGATCCCGCTGCCCGGCAATGGCGCGATGCGACTGACCACGGCGCGCTACTACACGCCGTCGGGCCGGTCGATCCAGGGCCTCGGCATCACGCCGGACATCGAGGTGCAGGCGACGCGCACCGAGCAGCCGCATTTCTTCGCCGAGCGCGAGGCCGACCTGAACCGCGCCCTGCGCAACACCGGCGGCGTGCCGCAGAGCGAGGCGCCGCCGCCGCGCACCGACCTGCCGGCGATGGTGCACGAGATCCAGAAACTGCCGCCTGAGAACTGGCCGAAATTCGATCCGACCAAGCCCTCGACCGACTACCAGTTGCAGGAGGCGCTCGCGGTGGCGCGGGCGATGGCACCGGCGAAACGCGCCTCACAGTGATGTGATGGCACGAGCCGTCGGCTGGCGGGGGCTCGGTTGGTTCTGGGTGGCCGTGCTTCTGCTGCTGGCCGGCGGCGCCGGCGTGCTGCAGGTGCTCGGGCCGCCACGGCCGGCGCCAGCGGCGAAGCCGGTGCCGGTGGCCGCTTCGGTGCCGCCGCCAATTCCCGCCGCGCCGACCGCCGGGCTCGCCCAGCCACAGGGCCCGGTGCCGCCCGGCGCGGTGCCGCCACCGGACCCGCGGCTGCTCGAACCGTCCAGCATGTTCCCGGGCGGCATGCTGCCGCACCCTGGCCCCGGCGGGCTCACGCCGATGCGGGCCTATGCCGCCGCCTTCCATCCGTCTGACCAGCGCCCGCGCGTGGCCGTGCTGCTCGGCGGCATCGGGATGTCGGAGACGGACAGCGAGGAGGCGATCCGCACCACTCCGGCCGCGATCTCGCTCGCGGTCTCGCCCTATGCGTTCCGTCCGGAACGGCTGCTGGCCGACGCCCGGGCGGCCGGGCACGAGCTTTTCCTCGCCCTCCCCCTGGAGCCGGCGCGCTACCCCCTCGACGACCCCGGCAACCGCGCCCTGCTCACCGGCAACCCCTCGGCGCTCAACCGGCAGCGGCTGGAGTGGGCGCTGACCCGGTTCGCCGGCTATGTCGGCGCGACCGGGGCGCTGAACGGCATGCGCGGTGAACGGTTCGCGGCGGCAAGCGAGCTGATGAACCCGTTGCTGGAGGAGTTCGCGGCCCGTGGCCTGCTCTACATCGACCCCCGGCCCGGCGCGCCGCACCTCCCCTACGCCTTCGGCCGGAGCGTCGACGTGGTGGTGGACGAGCCGGCGGTGCGCACCGAGATCGAGGCGAACCTTGCGCGCCTGGAACAGGTGGCGCGCGACCGGGGCGCGGCGCTGGGCCTCGTCGGCGAGCCCCGGCCGGTGACACTCACGCGCCTCGCCGCCTGGGCGGCGACTCTCGGCGCGCGGGGGCTGGTGCTCGCCCCGGTGAGCGCGATCGCCCAGCCGCCCCCGGCGCCTGCACCACGGACGATTAATTAAGGTTATGGCATTAATTAATCCGGCGGCCCTCCCCTACCGCCCCAATGTCGGCGCCGTGCTGTTCGCGCCGGACGGGCACGTGCTGGTCGCCCGCCGCGCCGACCTGCCGAACGCGGAGGGCGCGCCTGGCGGTTGGCAGTTGCCGCAGGGCGGGATCGACGCCGGGGAGGATCCGCGGGTCGCCGTGCTGCGCGAGCTTGCCGAGGAGATCGGCACCGACCGCTTCGCCATCATCGGCGAGCACCCCGAGTGGATGACCTACGACCTGCCGGCCGCCCTGGTCGGCGTGGCGCTGGGCGGGAAGTTTCGCGGCCAGCGGCAACGCTGGTTCGCGCTGCGCTTTCTCGGCGTGGATGCCGATATCCGCCTCGACCGTGACCCGCATCCGGAATTCGACGCCTGGCGCTGGGCGCGGCTCCGCGAGCTGCCGGCGCTCGCCGCCGCCTTCAAGCGGCCGATCTACGAGGTGCTCGCGACGTCCTTCGCACGCTTCGCGGGAGAGAGCGCATGATCCGTTTCCTGCTCTGCACGCTGCTCGCGCTTGCCGCCGTGCCCGCGCGGGCCGACGACGGCAAGCGCATCGGCACGGTGGACACGACCTTCCGCTTGCTCGGGCGCAACGACCGCATCGTCGTGGAGCGCTATGACGATCCGCGCGTCGACGGCGTGAGCTGCTACGTGTCGCGGGCCGAGACCGGCGGCGTCTCGGGCACGCTCGGCCTCGCCACCGATCCCAACCGCTTCTCCATCGCCTGCCGCGCCACCGGCCCGGTGAGCCTGCGCGGCAAGATCCCCGACAAGGAAATCGTGTTCAGCGACCGGATGAGCGCGCTGTTCAAGGTGATCCGCGTCTCGCGCCTGTACGACCCGGACAAGCAGGTGCTGGTCTACGTCGTCTGGTCCACCATCACGCTGAGCACCGGCGGCAGCGCGTTCAACAGCATCACCGCGGTGCCGCTGCAGGCGCGATAAGCGCCTTCGCGATCATGCAGTGCGCGCCACGATGCTGGTTCACCATCTGGGTGATGCGCAGATCGCCGGCGATGCTGACCAGCGCATAGGCCTGCTCGCGCGTGATGCCCGCGCGCGCCACGATCAGCGCGATCATCTGGCGCAGCGCGCTCTCCGCCGCGCGGTCGAGATCGGGGTGGAATGCGTGCGTGATCCAGTGCGTCGGCGTCTCGCCGAGCGGCATGTCCAGGCGCAGGTCCTTGCGCACCACGAACTCGAACGTCCCTGAAAGCGCGGTCTCGATCGCCGTCAGGTTCACCTCGCCGTCGCCCTGCGCGCCGTGCCCGTCGCCGCAGGAGAACAGGGCGCCGGGAGCGAACACCGGCAGATGGAGCGTGCTGCCCGCGACCAGCTCGCGGTCGTCGATATTGCCGCCGAACGCGCGCGGGATCACGGAAGTCTGCCGCCCCCACACCGGCGGCGGCGCCACGCCCATCACGCCGAAGAACGGCGCCAGCGGCAGTTCCAGCCCCCACGGCATGCGCGCGGTGCGCCGCGTGGTGTCGAGCGCGATCGTCATCGCGTGCGGCGTCAGGAAGTCCTCGGGCAGCGTGCCGAGCAGCGGCACGTTCCTGTTGAACCCCCAGTCCTGGCGCGGCGCGACGTCGAGAATCCGCACCTCCAGCACGTCGCCCGGCGCCGCTCCCTCGATCGCGACCGGGCCGGTGAGGATGTGCGGGCCGATGGTCGGCTTGTGCGCTTCATGGATCGCCGGCAGCTCGGGCGGAATGTAGTAGCCGGGGGGCGGAAGGTCGTCCGGCCCGCCGCTGACGGTCTCGATGGTGACGCGCGCGCCGCTCGGCACGGTCAGCACCGGCGGCAGCGTGGCGTCGAAAAAACCCCAATGGCACGTGGCCGGCGACGCGCGGAGGTGATGCTCTTTCATGCAAATGAAGATAGATCGTCTTCGGCATGAACGGAAGGGCCAACAGCGGACGCCGGCAAACCGCTCAACGCGGCGCAGCGGGCTCCCGCTCCGGCGGGGCCGGCTGCACGATCAGGCAGACGCCGAACAGCACCGTCATGCCCAACACGATGCCGATCAGCCGGTTGATGCCGGGCATGATGCTCCCCGGCGGCCCTTCGCCCTGCACGATCGTCATTGCGAACACCAGCAGCGCCTGATTGCCCACATAGCCCGTGCCGCGCTGGCTGCCCGCCTGCCACGCGAACAGCCATATGCCGATGCTGAGCACGCCGAGCCACGGCACGAGCGAGTCGAACGAGAGGCCGAGCAGCAGCAGCGCGGGAATCCCGCCGAGCAGGCAGCCGATCAGCCGATGCAGCGCCTTCTGCACGATCTGCCGCCCGTCATCGAGCGGATGGTCCGCCAGCACCGGCGCCGCCATGACAGCGGCGATGGTGACGGCAACCGGCGCGATGTCCGAAATCTCGAGCCAGTCCCACATATAGGGGATCAGCGCGACCGCGATGCCGCCGCGCAGCGCATGCAGCACCGCCGGCCAGCGTTCGCCCAGCAGGTTGGTCCAGCCCGGTGGCGCGGGGGCACTGTCACCGCCCGGCGGCGCCAGCGCGATCGCGACGGCCATCGCCGTCAGCGTGCCGACGCAGACCTCAATCACGCGAAACGAGGCGTAGTTGAGCGCATCGAGCGGATTGGCCAGCGACATCAGCACCACGAGCACGAAGGTGATGGCGCCGAGCAGCCACGCATAGCCGTGCGGACTGACGATGATGCCGAGCACGCCGACGGTCGCGACGGTGAGCAGGACGAGCGAGCAGGCGGCATGGTCGTATGCGATCCAGCCCACCAGCGCCAGCGAGAGCGCGGCCCCCGCCACAGTGCCGATGATGCGCAGGATGCCCTTGCGGACCGAGGCCGGGCGCGTCGCCTGGCTGCACATGATGGCGCTGATCGCGGCCCACCAGACCTCCGGCAGGTGCATCGCGCAGGCGATGCCGGTCGAGATGACCACCGCGAGCGCGGTCTTCGACGCCAGCGAGGCCTGCGGTCCCTTGAAGCTGATTTCGGCGAAGTCGCGGTATACGTCGCGCACGCCGGTGACCAGCACATGGCCGATCTCGGCCAGCAGCGCCGGCAGGCCGGACATCACGTTCGCCGACGCCATCAGGGGAAGATCACCACGCGCGCGTCCGCACCCATGTACAGCGTGCCGTCCGGCGGCGGCTCGTCCAGCACGACCGTCACCGGGAAGCGCCGCTGCAGACGGATCCAGTCGGTCGTCGGCGCGACATAGGGCAGCAGCTCGGACGGGCCGGTGCTGCGGCTGATGCCGCGGCCGATGCCCTGGATGCGTGCGCGATAGAAGCGCCAGGGATTGGAATCCAGCCACACCCACGCCGTGCCGTCGGTGCGGAAGCTGCGCAGATAGTATTGCTTGTAGTTGGCCATGATGCGCCACGCATGCGCATCGACGATGCCGACCAGCGGCACGTTGGTCACCGCCGTGTCGCCCACGCGCACGGTGAGGTTGTTGATGCTGCCGTCCACCGGCGCGAACAGTTTGGTCTGGTCGAGGCGCCAGACCGCGGTCCCGAGCGCCGCCTGTGCGCGGGCGATCGCCGCCTCGTCGCGCGCCAGCGCCTCCTGCGCCTTGGCGAGCGCCGCGCGCGCGCCGTCAAGGTTGGCCTGCGCGCGCTTCACCCCCTCATCGGTTTCGTCCAACCGCTGGCGCGGCGCGAAGTTCTGGCCGGCCAGGCTGGCGATGCGCCGCTGCGTCTCCCGCGCCAGGTCCAGTGCGGCGGCGGCGGCGGCGATCTGATCCTGCGCGCCGGCCGCCTGGGCGCGGTCGGCTGCGACCTGCGCGTTCGCCTCTCGCACCTCCGCCTGCCGTTCATCAACCGCGAGCTGGAAGGGCACCGGGTCGATCGTGATCAGCAGGTCGCCGCGCCGCACTTTCTGGTTGTCAACGACGTGCACACCGACGATCGGGCCGGAAACCTGCGGCGAGACGCCGACGAGGTCGGAGCGCACATAGGCGTCGTCGGTGTAGGCGATGATGCTGGTCAGAATCTCCCAGCCGGCAAACCCCGCCAGCACGATCCCGAGCACCAGCCCCACTCGCCGCGTGCGCGCGAGCACGGTCGGGGACCTGACCACGGTCTCCCTTGGGCGAATCTCGGCAAGGTCGGCTGGCATGGCCCTAGCATGTGAGCATGGCGCTGCCCCCACGATGCCAGAGCGGCCTCAGCGGAAGCAAGGATCGGGCGCAGCGGGGATCGGGCCCCAGCCGAACTGGAAGCCCGAGACCGCCTTGCCCGGGATGCGGTCGGAACAGGCGTGCCGGCCCCGGTCTTCCCCCGCCGCCCCGGCCGCGACCATCAGCGGCAGCGGGTGGTCGGCCACCGGATGGCAGGCGCGGGCCGTCGGCAAGCGCGCGCAGGTTGTGATAGCTCATCCCGGAGCCGATGATGAGCACACCCTCGGCCCGCACAGTCGCGTGTCGCCGGCAGCGGCCGTGCGGATCAGCGGCGCGCGCGCCCTTCCACCGGCACCGCGACCGCCGAGAGTGGCGGGGCGATGTCTTCCAGCGGGCGACGCTCGCTCGCGATGCCCAGCACCGCCTGCACCACGCCCGCACCCACCATCAGCACGCCGCCCAGCACGTAGCCATAGAGGATGTCCTCGCGCGCGCCGTGCTCGATCAGCGCGCCGAAGATCAGCGGTCCGGCAACACCGCCGAGGCCGGTACCGAAGGCATAGAAGATCGCGATCGCGACCGCGCGCACCTCCAGCGGGAAGCTTTCGCCCACGGTGAGATAGGCGGAGCTCGCCGCGGCGGAGGCGACGAAGAAGATCGCGGTCCACGCCGCGGTCTGCTGTGTGGCGTCGAGCATGCCTTCGGCGAACAGCCAGCCGGTCACGATCAGCATCACGCCGGACAGCGCGTAGGTGCCGCTGATCATCGGCTTGCGCCCGATGCTGTCGAACAGCCGGCCGAGCACGAGCGGGCCGAGAAAGTTGCCGGCCGCGAAGGGCAGCATGAACCAGCCGACGCTGCCGGAGGCGATGCCGTAGAACTTGGTGAGAATGAGCGCGTAGGTGAAGAAGACAGCGTTGTAGCAGAACGCCTGCGCGGCCATCAGCACCACGCCGACAACGGTGCGGCGCTGGTACTGCGTGACCAGCGCGCGCAGCCCGACGCCGAACCAGCTCTTCGTGTCCACGCGCACGCGCAGCCGCGTGGGCGGCACCGGCGGCAGCGGGCCGATATCCGCCTCCACCCGCCGCTCGATCTCGCTGACCACGGCGGCGGCTTTGTCGGGGTATCCGTGCGTCATCAGCCAGCGCGGGCTTTCCGGCAGGAAGCGCCGCAGCAGCAACACGACGAGGCCGATCGCGCCGCCGACCAGGAACGCCGCGCGCCAGCCAAGCTCCGGCGGCACCACCGCCGGGTCGAGGGCAACGAGCGCGCCGGCGGCGCCGAGCGCCGCGCCGAGCCAGAAGCTGCCGTTGATCGCAAGATCGGTGAAGCCGCGCCGGCGCGCCGGAATGAGTTCCTGGATGGTCGCGTTCACCGCTGCATACTCGCCGCCGATGCCGGCGCCGGTGATCAGCCGGAACAGCGCGAACGACCAGAAGTCCCACGCGAAGGCGGTGCAGATCGTGGCGATCACGTAGACCAGCAGCGTGATCGTGAACAGCCGCTTGCGCCCGAGATGATCGGTGAGCCAGCCGAAGAACAGCGCGCCGCCGACCGCGCCGACGAGATAGGCGCTGGCGGCGGCGCCGATTTGCTGCGCGCTGAGGCGCAGTGTCGGGCTCTCGTGAATGGCGCCGGCGAGCGAGCCCACCAGCGTCACTTCCAGCCCGTCGAGAATCCAGGTGATGCCCAGTGCGATGACGACGAGCCAATGGAACCGGCTCCACGGCAGCCGGTCGAGGCGGGCGGGCACGTCGGTCTCGACGGACGCGGGCGGCAGCATGGCCATTCGCTGACAACGGCAGTGGCAGCGCGGGGTTGCCGCGCGCAGCGTGCGCGCGGCGCCGGCGCGGTGATCACGGTCAGAATCCGAACATGTGGTCGAGCGAGAAGCCGCCGCGCCCGTCCATGAGCCCGTGATAGCCGAACAGCCGGCAGGTCGCGTCGCGCACGACGACATAGCCGCGCGGGCCGGCGGCGGCGCGCTCGGCTTCGCTGAAAGCGACATCGGCGAACACGAGGGCGGAGCCGGAGCAGGCGATCGTCAGCACTGTCTCGGCGATCACCGCCCCCGCGCCGTCGTGCAGCAGGAGCGTGGTGGCCGAGCGCGGATGCCAGCGCGCCGAGGCCGCGTAGATCAGAACCATGAAGCTGCGCAGCGGCGCATGGCCCAGCCGCAGGAACAGCCGCGTGGACAGGCCGGGCGGCGGGCCGGAATAGGATTGCGGCTCGTCGCGATAGGTCATCGCGGTGTTGAAGATATGCGCGCCGAAGCTGCTGTCCGCGGCATGGCCGCTCGCGCGGTGCTCAGCGCGCACGAGCGTATGCAGCCAGCCATCCGCCTCGCCCCCGTCGCGAAAATCATAGACGAGATCGGCATGTCCGCCCTCGGCGAGCGCGCCGGGGGGCAGGAAGTCGTCGAGATCGGCGGCCACCGCGTGGTCGCGCGGCAGGCAGCCGAGAAACCGCTCGCCGGCCTTGCGCCCGGCGGCATCGAAGACATCCAGGCGGACCGGCAGGGTCTGCTGGCTCTCCGCCATCGGCGTGGGCTGGATCAGGGTGCGGAACTCGGTGCGCGGCAGCACCGGAACCGGCAGCAGGTAGCCGCGCCCGAGCGGCTCGGGCAGTTGGCGAAGCTGCGGATCGGGGCGGAGGTCGGCGCGCTCGACATTGGCGTGCGCGATCCGGGTGCGCCCGCCGCGCACCACCTCGTAGCGCGGCCGCACCACGTGCCGGCCGCAGCGCAGCTCGATCTGCGCGGGCCAGGCGACGCCCGGCAGCAGGTCGGCGACGTCGAGCGCCACGCTGGCGAACGGCGCCACCGCGCGGCGCAGCGCCGCCGGCCGCTCGGCACCCATGCGGTCGAGCGCGATGCCGCCTTCGGGGATCGGCACCGCGTGGCTGTTCTGCACCCACAGGATGACCCGCTCATCCGGTCCCGGCGCCGGAATGCCGGCGTAGCGCTCCGAGGGCCAGGCGTTCGCGTCGTGCGTGCAGGAGAGGCTGCGG
>JAFKFJ010000335.1 GCA_017307335.1 Alphaproteobacteria bacterium
GCTGCTGACCGCCGTGTTGCTGCTGACACGAAGCTGGCTGCTGCGCGTGCTTAGCCCGCGGCTCGGACCGGACGGCCCGCGGCACGCCGCGGCGCTGACCATCGCGACTGGCGTGGGCCTCGGCGTGCTCGTGTCGCTGTCCTCGGTCGGCGCGGGCGCGCTGGGCGTGACCGCGCTGTTCCTGCTGTATCCGCGCATGCCGACCTCGCGCATCATCGGCTCCGACATCGCGCACGCGGTGCCGCTGACGCTGCTCGCCGGGCTCGGACACTGGCTGTTGAACTCGGTGGACGTGACGCTGCTGCTGACGCTGTTGAGCGGGTCGATCCCCGGGATCATCATCGGCAGCCTGATTGCCGTGCGCGTGCCGGACCGGGTGATCCGGCCGGCGCTGGCATGCGTGCTGGTGCTGGTGGGCGGGCGGCTCGTGTTCTGAGAGTTCGTCACGCGCCGGTGTCATGCGGACCACTGTGGAGGCACGGATGCTGTCGCGCCGAACCGCACTGCTCACCGCGCTGGCCGGCGCCACCCTGGGTCGCATGCCCGCATGGGCGGACACGCCGCCGGTCACGCTGCGCGTGGAGCGCCGCAGCATCGAGGTAAACGGCAAGCCGGTGTCCGTGCTGCGCATTGCGCAGCCCGACGGCACGCCGGGCGTCTCCACCGCCGTCGGCCGGCAGTTTCGCGTGCGCGTGGACAACGCGCTCGACGTGCCTACGCTGATCCATTGGCACGGCCTGGCGCCGCCCTGGCAGCAGGACGGCGTGCCCGGAATTTCCGCGCCGCCGATCCCGCCGGGGGGCACGGCGGACTACGACTTCCCGCTGCGCTTCGGCGGCACGTTCTGGATGCATTCGCACCAGGGCTTGCAGGAGCAGGAACTGCTGGCCGCACCCCTGATCATCCACGACGGCCGCGCGGGCCCGGACGTGCAGGAAGTCGTCGTCATGCTTGCCGATTTCAGCTTCACCCCGCCCGAGGCGATCTTCGCGGGGCTGCGCAAGGGCAGCGCGATGGCGGGGATGAAGATGCCCGGCATGAAGATGCCCGGGATGAAGATGCCCGGGATGAAGATGCCCGGGATGAAGATGTCGGACTCGGACATGGCCGGGATGGACATGTCCGAACCGGGGGCCGCGGCCAAGGACGCAGCGCCCGACCTGAACGACGTGAAATACGACGCCTTCCTTGCCAACGACCGCACGCTGGCCGACCCCGACGTGATCCGCGTGGCGCCGGGCGGGGACGTGCTTCTGCGCATCATCAACAGTTCCGCGATGAGCGCCTATCACGTCGATCTCGGCGCGCTGCAAGGCACGCTGATCGCCGTGGACGGCATGCGGGTGCAGCCGGTGCCGGGCCGGCGCTTCCCGATCGCGGTCGCGCAGCGGCTGGATATCCGCCTGACGCTGCCGCGCGCGCCCGCAGCGCATCCGGTGCTCGCGATCCTGGAGGGCGAGCGTGCGCAGACCGGCGTCATCCTGCGCGCCGGCGATGCGCCCGTCGCGCGCGTGCCGACGCAGGCGGACGCCGCGTCGCCGGCACTGACGCTCACGCTGGAGGCGCGGCTGCGCGCCCTCGTACCGCTGGCGCCGCGCAAGGCGGACCGCGTGCACCTGGTCGACCTGACCGGCTCGATGGAGAACTATGTCTGGTCGATCAACGGCGTCGTCTGGAACAAGGACGTGCCGCCGCTGGCGGTGGCGCGCGGCGAGCGGGTTGAGCTGGTGCTGCACAACCGGACGCCGATGCCGCACCCGATGCACCTGCACGGCCACACTTTCCAGGTGGTGGAGATCGGCGGCCGGCGCTTCGCCGGGGCCATGCGCGACACGGTGCTGGTGCCGCCGCGGACGCGCGTCGTGGTGGCCTTCGACGCCGACAATCCCGGCTGGTGGGCGTTCCACTGCCATCTGCTGTATCACATGGATGCCGGCATGTTCACGACCGTCCGCTACGTCTGACGTGGCGGCCCCGGCCGCGCCATAAGCGGCCCGCATCGTCTCCAGGCTCAGCCGGCATTTCCCGCCCGCCGCGCGGCGCGGCACGGTCGCACCGATGCTGCCGCGAGGGAGTGGGGAGATGCACGAGCCTGCAACCGCCGATGCCCGCATGCTGGCACGCGCGCACGCGATGGCCGGACGCGGCGCCGCACTGTTGCGCGGCGCCGTCGTCGGGCTGATGGCGTTTCTGACTGTCGTCGATCTGTTCGGAACCCAGGCGGTGCTGCCCTCGCTGGCGCGCGCCTATGCGGTGTCGCCGGCGGCGATGGCGGTGGCGGTGAACGCGACGACGTTCGGCATGGCGTTCGCCGGGCTCGCGGTGGCGATCTTCAGCCACCGCGTCGATCGCCGTCGCGGCGTGGTCGCCGCCCTGCTGCTGCTCGCGATTCCCACCGCACTGCTCGCTACCATGCCCGGCCTGCCGCTGTTCGCGGCGCTGCGCGTGCTGCAGGGCGTGTTCATGGCAACGGCCTTCACGCTGACGCTCGCCTATCTCGGCGAGGCCTGCTCGGCCGAGGCCGCGGCGGGGGCGTTCGCCGCCTACATCACCGGCAATGTGGCGAGCAACCTGTTCGGCCGGCTGCTGTCGGCGGGGCTTGCCGACCATTTCGGCCTGTCCTGGAACTTTCTCGGATTCGCGCTGCTGAACCTGGCCGGGGCCGCGCTCGCCGCGGCGACCCTGCGGCCGGATGCCGCGCCCGCCGCCGCACAACCGCGACGCGCGGTGCTGGCCGTGTGGGCCGGCCACCTGCGCGAGCCGACGCTGCGCGCGGCCTTCGGCATCGGGTTCTGCGTGCTGTTCGCGTTCCTCGGCACGTTCACCTACGTGAACTTCCTGCTCTCGGCCGCGCCGTTCATGGTCGGACCGATGATGCTCGGCGTGGTCTACCTCGTGTTCCTGCCGTCGATCTTCACCACGCCGCTGGCCGGGCACGTGGTCGATCGCCTGGGCTGGCGGCGCGGGCTGTGGGCGGCGCTGGGCCTGGCCGCGATCGGCCTGCCCGCGTTGCTGCAGCCGCGGCTCGGGGCCGTGCTGCTCGGGCTGGTGCTCGTCGGCGTGGGCACGTTTCTCGCCCAGGCGATCGCAACCGGCGTGGTGGGGCGCGCGGCACGGCAGGACCGGGCGGCGGCGAGCGGGCTGTATCTGTTCGCCTACTATCTCGGTGGCCTGATCGGGACGTCGGTCCTGGGCCACGCCTTTCAACATTTCGGCTGGAGCGCGTGCGTGATCGGCGTGGCGGCGGCCCTCGCGGCCGGTGCGGCGCTGGCGCTGCGCCTGCGCATGCCCGCCGCGGCGTGAGGCGCCGCACATGCGCAAGCACCGGCACGCAGGCGGGGAGGGGAGCATGCCCGACGGAACCGGACAGCAGACGACGCAGGCGGAGCCGCTCGGCGCGACGCTGCGGCGGCAGCGCGGGCAGATCGTGCTCGTGCTGCAGGGCGGCGGCGCGCTCGGCGCCTATCAGGTCGGCGTCTATGAGGCGCTGCACGAGGCCGGCATCGAGCCCGACTGGATCATCGGCACGTCGATCGGCGCGATCAACGCGAGCCTGATCGCCGGCAACGCGGTGGAAGACCGGATGCCGCGGCTGCTGGAGTTCTGGCGCCGCGTGGAGCATGACGGCATGCAGCAGATGGCGGCGGCGCTGCCGTGGGTCGGCGGGCTCGCCGCCACATGGATGACGCTGCTGCGCGGCATCAACGGATTCTTCGCACCCAACCCATGGGCGTTCACCGGCCTGCACACGCCGCTGGGCGCCGAGGCCGCCGCCTACTACGACACCGGCGCGCTGCGCCGGACGCTGGCCGAGCTTGTCGACTTCACGCGGATCAACGCCGACGGGTGCCGGCTGACCGTGGGCGCCGCGAGCCTGCGGTCCAGCCGCATGTGCTATTTCGACAGCCGCGACATGGCGCTCGATCTCCGACACGTGATGGCGTCGGGCGCGCTGCCGCCGGCGTTTCCGGCGGTGCGCATTGGCGAGGAGTTGTATTGGGACGGCGGGATTCTCTCCAACACGCCGGTCGAGGCGGTGTTCGATGACAACCCGCGGCGCAGCTCGCTCGTCTTCGCGGTGCATATGTGGAATCCGCACGGGCCGGAGCCGGAGACGATGTGGGAGCTCATGAACCGCCAGAAGGATCTGCAGTATTCCAGCCGCGCCGTCGCGCATATCGCGCGACAGAAGCAGATCCACCGCCTCCGCCACGTCATTGCCGAGCTTGCGGGCCGGCTGCCGGACGCGGCGCGCACCGACCCGGCGGTGCGCAAGCTCGCCGCCTATGGCTGCCTGACGCAGATGCACGTGGTGCGGCTGCTCGCGCCGCGCGTGGACGGCGAGGACCACACCAAGGACATCGACTTCAGCCCCGGCGGCATCCGTGCCCGCCGCGCGGCGGGCTATGCGCACGCGCGCCGCGTTCTCGCGATGGCGCCGTGGGAGGAAACCGTCGATCCGATCGAGGGCTTCATTCTGCACGAGGCGCCGGCCGACGCGGCGATGCGGACGAGCTGACGGCGTGCAGGTTGATTTCGGGAGAGCGCGCGGTGGACGCAGCGAACTACGACGTCATCATCATCGGCGCCGGCCAGGCGGGCATTCCGCTCGCCTGGGGCCTCGCCGGCAAGAACCGGCGGGTGGCGCTGATCGAGCGGGCGCGGGTCGGCGGTTCCTGCGTCAATTTCGGCTGCACGCCGACCAAGGCGGCGATCGCGGCCGCGCGGATCGCGCATCTCGCGCGCCGCGCCGGCGATTTCGGCATCAGGACCGGCGCCGTGACGGTGGATTTTCCCGCCGTGCTGGGGCGTGCGCAGACAGTCGCCGAGGCGTCGCGGCGCGGGATCGAGGACGGTTTCGCGGGCCGTGACAATCCACGGCTGATCCGCGGGCATGCACGCATCACCGGACGCAATGCCGAAGGGTTCGTGGTGCGCGTGGCGGATGACGTGCTCAGCGCGCGGCAGGTCGTGCTCAACAGCGGCACGCGTTCGGCGGTGCCGCCGATCCCCGGGCTCGCGGACGTGGATTTCATCCATCCGGGCAACTGGCTGCGGCGCAGGGTGCTGCCGTCGCGGCTCGCGATCATCGGCAGCGGGGCGGTCGGGCTGGAGATGGCGCAGTTCTATCGCCGCATGGGCAGCGCGGTGACGGTGATCGACGTGGCGCCGCGCATCGCCGGGCAGGAGGATGCCGACGTGGCCGATGCGCTGCAGCAGGTGCTCGCGGCGGAGGGCATCGCATTCCGCCTCGACGCGCGGATCGCGGCGGTCGAAGGGACGAAGGAGGGCGTCGTGGTGCGGCTTGCCGACGGCGAGATTGCCGCCTCGCACCTCTTCCTCGCCGCCGGGCGCCGGCCGAACACCGACGATCTCGGCCTGGAGACGGTCGGCCTCGCGGTGTCGGCGCGGGGCATCGTGCCGGTGGATGCGCGGCTTGCCACCGCCGTGCCCGGGCTTTGGGCCGCCGGCGACATCCGCGGCGGCCCGATGTTCACGCACACCGCCTGGGACGATCACCGGATTCTGCTGTCCCAGCTTGCGGGCGACGGCGTGCGCACGACGGAGCGCATCGTGCCCTGGGCGATCTTCACCGACCCCGAACTCGGCCGCGTGGGCATGACGGGGGCGCAGGCGCGGGCCGATGGGCGCGCGATCAGCGTCGCGCGGTTCCCCATGCAGCGCAGCGGCAAGGCCGCGGAACTCGGCGAGGCCGAGGGCTTCATCAAGGTAGTCGCGGACGCCGGGACGAAGCGGCTGCTCGGCGCCGCGGTGCTCGCGCTTGACGGGGCAGAGCTGGTGCACGCCTATGTCGATCTGATGAACGCGGGCGCGCCGTACACCGTGCTGCGTGATTCGGTGCAGGCGCATCCCACGTTGTCGGAGGCGGTGCAGAGCGCCGTCGCGGCGCTCGACACCTGACCGGCGCGTCACATCATGTGCGCGTCGTCGTGCGCGGGAAAAAGGTCGGCGGAGAGCAGAACCGCAGGCGTGCTGCCGGTGTTCTTCCACCAATGCGCGGTCGCATGCGTCTCGGCGGTCGCGTCGCCGGCCCGGTGCACGATCGGCACCGCGCAGGTGCTGGCATATTCCGTGACCTCGCCCGCGACCACGTAGATCAGCGCGGGGCGGTTGCCGTGGCTGTGCCAGGGGACGATGCCGCCGGGCTGGATCACGAGCCGGCGCAGGCGGAACTGCCGGTCGTGAAGCCCGATGGGTTCCTTGCCGAGATCGCTCTGCGCGATGACGGTGTCGGTGACGCCCTTCGCGGCCGCGCTGCTCGGCGCCTGCCCGTTGCCGCCCGGGCGCAGCTTGTCCGCCGGGCAGCCGCCCGCCTGCGCGGCAGCGATGCCGAGCGCGAAGACGCTTGCGACCAGGACGGCGATGGAAGCGAGACGGGATCGCATCACGGAGATCTCCTTGTGCCAGGCCGCAGCCGAAAGCGCCGCGGCGATGGCGACAGGATCGCGCGCGGCGGCGCGGTGCGGAAATGCCGGCACGATGTCAGCACGATGCCCGGTGCTTATGCTGTGCTGCGCGAGAGCTCGTTCGCGCCCGGCGGCCAGCGGTATTGCCGCAGCGCGTTGATCAGTGCCGCCGCCGGCGATGACCAGCGCCGCCCGGCGACAGTCACGCAGCACACCTCGCGATTGATCGCGGGATCGACCACGGGCCGCGTCAGCAGGCCGGGCAGCAGTGCGGAGAACTCCGGCAGGAAGCACACGCCCATGCCGCCGGCGACCATGACCTGAATCCAGTCCTCGCGCTCGCTGCGGTAGGAGCGCAGGATCTGCACGCCGCGCTCCTCGAGCTGCTCGGCGAGGCTGTCGCGATACTCGCAGTTGATTCGCTGCAGGTAGATCTCGCCCTGCATGTCCACGAGCCGGATGCCGTTGCGCGCCGCGAAGTCGTGATTGTGCGCGCAGGCGACCATGAAGCGCTCCTCGTAGAGCGGAATCGTGCGCAGCGGCTCGGCGAACCCGCCGGGCTGCGCCATCAGCGCCACGTCGAGCTCGCCCTGCAGCAGCATTTCCGAAAGCTTCGTCGGCACGTTCTCGACGAGCGTGAGTTCGACACCGGGATGCGCCGTGCGGAACTGGTTGAGGAAGCCGGCGAAGCGCAGCGGGCCGATCGTGCACATCACACCGAGCGTGAGCTGCGCGCCCTCCAGCCGCAGGAAGCGCCGCGCCACGGCCTTGGCGGTGTTGGCATGCTCGATCATGCCGGCGAACTGCGGCTCCATCAGCCTTCCCAGATCCGTGAGGTGGATGTTGCCGCGTTCGCGCGAGAACAGAAGCCCGCCGATTTCCTCTTCGATCTTCTGAATGGCGCGGGTCAGGGCGGGCTGCGTCACGTTGCACAGCTCCGCCGCCCGGGTGAAGTTGCGCGTCTTGCTGACCGCGAGAAAATAACGGATCTCATGCAGTTCCACGGATGCCCCCTCATATTTGATCGTGAGCGTCACCGGCCCTCCGGCGTTGGACCCGGTCGCGGAGCGCGCGTCACAGATGCGCCCGGCGCATCGACTCTATCATGGCGCGGCATTGGCGCGGCCGGCGGCGATCGACGACGCTCGTTCCCACAGTGATGGAGCGGGCAAATGATCGAAGGCAACATCATGCACACCGCGGGCCTGGGGCGTCCGGACGCGGCGCGGGCGCTGGAAGGCCGGGTGGCCATCGTCACCGGCTCGACCAGCGGCATCGGCCTCGCGATCGCGGCGGCGCTCGCGGCGGACGGCGCCAGCATCGTGATCAACGGGCTGGGCGATCACGCCGATGTCGAGAATCTCTGCCACGTCCTGGGCGCACGCTACGACGTGTCCACGCGCTACGACGCCGCCGACCTGGCGCGCCCCGGTGCGGTCGTGGACATGGTCGATCGCACCGTGCGGGCGTTCGGGCCGGTCGACATCCTGGTCAGCAACGCCGGCATCCAGCACGTCGCGCCGATCGAGGAGTTCGCGCCGGAGCGATGGGACGCGATCCTCGCGGTCAACCTCTCCGCCGTCTTCCACGCCACGCGCGCGGTGTTGCCGGAGATGAAGCAGCGGGGCTGGGGCCGCATCATCAATGTCGCCTCGGCCCACGGGCTGGTCGGCTCGGCGTTCAAGAGCGCCTATGTCGCGGCCAAGCACGGCGTTGTTGGCCTGACCAAGGTCACGGCGCTGGAGACGGCGGAGTTCGGGATCACCTGCAACGCCGTCTGTCCCGGCTATGTCTGGACGCCTCTGGTCGAGAGGCAGGTCGCCGCACAGGCGGCGGCGCACGGCATCTCGCCGGAGGATGTCGTGCGCACGGTGATGCTCGCCGAGCAGCCGACCAAACGTTTCGCCACGGTCGAGGAGATCGCCGGCACCGTGCGGTTCCTGTGCAGCGCCGTCGCGGCGTCGGTTACCGGCGCGGCGATTGCCGTTGACGGTGGCTGGACCGCGCACTGAGCGCGCTGCGGGCACTCGTGTGTTTGCAAGGAGGGAGAGATGATCACGCGCTCCGTGAAGGCCGCCCTGGTCGCGGCGTTGGTGCTGGCAGTCTGGTTCGCGGCGAGTGCCTGGGCCGCGGACCTGCCGGTGGATGGCGATGGCGTGGTGAGCGTGCGCAGCGCCTATCCGGTGGGCGAGACCGTCGCGCGGCTGAAGCGGGACGTCGCCGACAAGCACATCATGCTCTTTGGGGTCATCGACCAGGCGAAGCTGGCCGCCGATGCGGGCATCGCGCTGCGGCCATCGACGCTGCTGCTGTTCGGCAACCCGGCGCTCGGCGCGCAGTTCCTCACCGCCAATCCGGCGGCGGGGCTCGACTGGCCGGTGCGCCTGCTGGTGACGGAAGATGCAACCGGCGCGGTGTGGGCGTCCTACACCGACTTCGCCTGGATCGCACGGCGGCATGGTATCACCGATCGTGACGCCGCCTTCCGGATGGCCTCGGAGGTGGCTGCGTCGATCGCGGCGTCCGTCGTGCGCAAGTAGCGGCGCACGGCAGACAAGTCCGCGGGCGCGCGCGCCGGTTGCGGCACGGCGCCCGCGGCGTGCTACCCTCGGCGCCCCTCGGGCAAAGGGTGCTCCATGAACCGCTTTTCGGTGCCGCCGCTGCACAGCATGACCCGCACGCTGGCGGCCGTCGCCGCCGGGCGACAGGCGCCGGAGGCGGTGATCACCGGCGTACGCGCGCTCTCGCCGTATTCCGAGCGCATCCTGCCCGATCGCGGCATAATCGCCGATCTCGAGCAGATCCCAGCCGCCGCGCCTGAGATCGACCCCGCGGTGGAGATGCACCCCGCGCCCAATCCGCGCGCCGAGCGCACGCAACGCGATCTGCTGGAACACCGTGCCTTGCAACAGCGGCCACGGAATCAGCCGCACCGCCTGGAACACCACCCAGTGGCGGAGATAATAATTGCTCCACACCGGGGCGCGGATCGCGCGATAGCGGCCGATCACGACACGCTTCACCGCCACCGCAAAGGCGATCGACACCGGCACGTAAACCGCCGCCGCGGCGATCGCGATCAGCGGGGAGAGCAGGATGAACGAGACGAGCCCGAGCCGCCCGAACACCGGCGGGCGCCAGCGGCACGCCCCGACCCACGTCACCCACGACCCGATCAGCAACTCGCCGGTGAGCCAGCTTAGCTGGACGGCATTGGCGAGCACCGGGCGCACCTGCCCCTCGCGCACCACCACCTCGCCGGCGTCGTCCTCGGGGACGGCGCGATCGGCGAGCAGCGCCAGCGCGCGGACGGTGCGCGCGTCATAGATATCGCTGACGGTGATCCAGTCGGTGCGCGGGTCCTCGCGCAACAGGGTGACGAGCAAGGCGGCGCTGAGCGAATCGCCGCCGAGGTCCTCGAAGAAATCGTCCTCGACCGATACGGCCGCCGGCCGCTTGAGGATATCCGCGACGCCAACGGCGAGCAGTTGCTCCATCTCGGTCTCGGCCGGGACATTGTGGCGATCGACCACCACAGCCGCGAGTTCGAGCATCGGCAGCGCGGCGCGGTTGAGCTTGCCGCCGACGCTTACCGGCAATTCGTCGATCACCCCGATCCGCATCGGCACCATATAGCGCGGCAAGGTCGTGGCGAGCTGCGCGCGGAGCGCATCGCCGTCGGGCGGCGTCGCCGGATCCTCGGCGACGACGAACGCGACCAGCTCCGCCGTGCCGC
>JAFKFJ010000157.1 GCA_017307335.1 Alphaproteobacteria bacterium
ACGCGACCGCGCATCCGTGGGAGGACTGGGCGGAAACCTTCGCACACTACCTGCACATGATCGACACGCTGGAGATGGCGCAGGCCTTCGGCATGCGCGTCGACCCGGTGGTGACGCAGGACCCCGCGCTGAGCAGCGAGGTCACGTTCGACCCGCACGCGACGCAGGACATCGCGGCCCTCGTCGCCGCCTGGCTCCCGCTCACCTTCGCGCTGAACAGCCTCAACCGCACGATGGGCGAGACGGACCTCTATCCGTTCGTGATCGCGCCGCTTGTGGTGGAGAAGCTGGGCTTCGTGGCCCGCGTCGTTCACGCGGCCTCGTAGGGCCGATGCAATCCCCCACCTGCGGACGGCATGCCCGACGCGGAATCAGCTCTGCGGGCGGTCGGGCGGCCCCGACCGGCCCGCGCGGGCACCCGCCAGCAGCGCCCTCGCGAGGCCGGTGAACGGCACTGCAAGAAAGGCGACCGCGACGGCGGGCTGAGGCAGGACCACGCACACGATTGCGCCGGCGGTCGCAAGCGCCGACACGGCGAAGCCAAGCCAGTGGCCCCGTCGCGTATCGGCTTGCAAGAACGCGTCAGCGCGACGGACTTCCGCGATCCTGGCGGCTTGCAGGTCCTCGGCCATGCGCATGCGCCGGTCGAACGAGCCCGGCAACACCCTCTCGTAGCGTTCCACGGCTTCCGGCGGTGGGAACTGGCGTTGCCAGACATTCGTCTGCTGCGCGACAAGACCGCTGGCGAGCAACATCGGCGCACCCGGCGAGAGCAACGGCCCGAGCTATACCGCCCTGGCTCAGCCGGCCCGCCCGCGGTTTCAGCCGGCTTCGGCGTCGACGCGCCTGGTTGCCCCGCCGGCATTTGCGGCAGATCGCTCGGGCTCACCGCGCACCGCAACGAAGGCTTGGCTCAGGCTTGCCCCCACCGCGGCAAAACTCCGGCCGATACCCCCCGGTAGCGCCGCCGCTCGATAGGTCGGAAGCGGCCCATACAGCAGCGCCGGAACTGCCAGGCCCGTCAAGAACGCCGTCCAGAAGGTCGAGGATCGGTTCATTCTGCTGCACCACCGTGACCCTGAGGATATGCGGCAACGCTTGGGCTCCCCAACCACCTCACCGCGCCATGAATGCCATGCTCACCCGCCGCGCCGGCGCCTCCGCCAGCATCGTGAAGCCCCGCGCCAGCGCGTCGACCTGATCGTCCTTGCGCCCACCCGGAAATTCCCGCAGCTCATCCAGGAACGCCCGGTTCCACGCGCCGCGCATGAGAAAAAATTCGCCGGCCGCGACCGCGGCCGCCACCGGCTGCGCGCGGGTCAGCTTGGCGCCGCTCTCCGCCCCGGCCACCACCCGGAATCCGCTCAGAAGGCCGGCGAGCCAGCTCACCTGCTGCTTGCCCGCCTGCCCGGGGTCCTGCGGCAGGCCCACGGTCACGCTCCGCCCGTCCAGCTTCGCGGTCTGCACAATGGCCGCCGCCACCTCGGCCGGGCCGGCGCGCAGGCGCTGCACGTCCAGCACCGCCACGCGCCCCTCCTCCAGCCGGCCGAGCTTCACGCCCACCGTCCAGTCCGGATCGCGCCCCTGGCCGGCCTCGGTCGCCGCGAGGTCCCAGGCGCGCACCACGCGCCGGCATTCCGGCATCTCCTCCAGCACGCCGATGCGGCCGACCTGGAACAGCGCCTCGGCGTCGGAGCGTGGCGCCTGCTGATACAGCGCCGCCCAGGCGCGCGGGCCCATCAGCCGCTGCCTGCGCGCCAGCGCCGCCGCGTCCTCCGCCTGCGACCACAGGGCGGCACCGGGCGCGCGGCCCATCGGGTCGCCCGCGCCCGCCACCGCCGGCAGCGCGAGCGCCTGCCAACCCTCATCGCCCGCGATCAGCCGGCCGGCCAGGTCGTCCTCGTGCCAGCGCGT
>JAFKFJ010000336.1 GCA_017307335.1 Alphaproteobacteria bacterium
GGCCGGGGTGGCCGGCGCCCTTTCGGCGCACGCAACGGATTTCATCGGCCCGAACGACTATGGTTTCGAGCCCGCGGTCGCCATCCTGGCCTTCGCATTGCTCGGCGGCATCGGCTCGCCGCTCGGTCCGGTGCCCGGAGCATGGGTGCTGACGCTGCTGCCCGAGATTTTTCGGTCGTGGGCCGACCTGCGCCTGGTACTCAACGGCGTCGTGATCGTCGTCGCGGTGCTTTTTCTGCCGCACGGGCTGCTGCCCTGGCGGATGCGGCGGCGGGCCGCGTGAGCCTGCTGGCCCTGCGTGCGCTTTCGCGCCGCTACGCCGGTCTGGTCGCGGTCGACAACGTCGACCTCGATGTCCCCGACAGCGGCGTGCACGCGGTGATCGGCCCGAACGGTGCCGGCAAGACGACGCTGTTCAACCTGATCTCCGGCGCCGTTGCCCCGAGTGCCGGGTCGATCGCATTCGCCGGGCGCGACATCACCCGCCTGAGCCCTGATGCCCGGGCGGCGCTGGGGCTCGCGCGCACATTCCAGAATCTGCGCGTCTTCGGGGCGATGACGGTCCTGGAGAATGTGCTGACCGGCCTCCACCCGCTGCTCTCGGCGTCGCTGCCATCCATCCTGCTCGGGCTCGGGGGGGCGCGGCGCGAGGAGCGACAGGCCGTCGCCAGGGCCCGCGAGGCGCTCGCGGTTGTCGGCCTGGAGCGGCGTGCCGACATGCGCGCCTCCGCGCTCTCCTACGGCGAGGGGCGGCGGCTGGAGATCGCACGGGCCATCGCCGGCGGGCCGCGGCTGCTGCTGCTCGACGAGCCCGCGGCGGGCCTCAACCCGGCGGAAACCGTCACCCTCGGCGCGCAGATCCGCACCATCGCCAGCGCGGGCACCACGGTGCTGCTGGTCGAGCACGACATGCCGTTCGTGATGGGCATTTCGAACAGCGTCACCGTCCTCAACTTCGGGCGGCGCATCTTCACCGGCCCCGCTGCCGCAGCGCGCAAGGATGCACGCGTCATCGAAGCCTATCTGGGCGCGAAAGCGGCGGCGCGGCTGGAGCAGGGCGGCGATGCTTGAGGTCTCCGGCCTCGCGGTCGCCTATGGGCGCAGCGAGGTGGTGCACGGCGTCAATTTCTCGGTGGCTGCCGGCGAGACGGTCTGCCTGCTCGGCGCCAACGGCGCGGGCAAGACGACAATCCTGCGGGCGCTCTGCGGCCTCGTTCGCGCGCATCGCGGCAGCGTCCGGCTCAAGGGGACCGAAATCCTGGGTCGACGGGCGCACTGGATCGCCGCCCACGGCATGGTCCAGGTGCCGGAGGGCCGGCAGGTTTTCGCCACGCTGACGGTCGCCGACAATCTCGAACTCGGCGGCTGGTGCGTGACCGGCCGCGCGGACCGGGCGCGGCGGCGGGACAGCATGCTGGATCGCTTTCCGCGCCTGCGCGAGCGCCTGCACCAGTTGGCCGGTTCGCTATCGGGGGGAGAACAGCAGATGCTCGCGATCGGACGTGCGCTGATGGCGGCGCCGCGTGTACTGCTCCTCGACGAGCCGAGCATGGGCCTCGCGCCCCGCTTCGTCGAAGAAGTCTTCGCCACCATCGCGCAGTTGCGCAGCGACGGGGTTACCATACTGCTCGTTGAGCAGAACGCCTCCGCGGCACTCGAGATCGCCGACCGCGCGTATGTGCTCGAAACCGGGCGGATCGCGTTGGCCGGACCGGCTGCGCAGGTCGCCAACGACCCCGGTGTGATGGCGGCATATCTCGGCGCGTGAGGACCCGCCTAGAACGGGGCGAGTTCGCTCGCGCTCACTCACCACGTTCCAGCTCTTTGATTTGAGAGCATGATTCAGACCTCCGGCGATTCCGCCTCCGGTCATCTTGCTCTAGACGACGCGCACCTTCACCGTACCGACGCCCTCCACGCTCCCCTCGAGCACGTCGCCCCGGCCCACGGCGCCCACGCCGTCCGGCGTGCCGGTGAAGATCAGGTCGCCGGGTGCCAGGCGAACGAGGCGCGAGAGGTAGGCAATCGTTTCCGCCGTGCTCCAGATCATGCGCGACACATCCGAGGATTGCCGGACCGCGCCGTTCACGCGCAGTTCGATCCGCCCGTGCGTCGGGTCGGCGACCTTGCCGGCCGGCATGATCTGCCCGATCGGGGCCGAATCGTCGAACCCCTTGCTCATGTCCCACGGACGCGCGGTCTTCTTCGCCTCGTTCTGAAGATCGCGGCGGGTCATGTCGATGCCGGCGGCGTATCCGAAGACGTGACGAAGCGCATCCGTCTCGCTGATATCCACGCCAGCCACCCCGATCGCTACCACCAGCTCCATCTCGTGGTGGAGGTTGGTCGTCACGGTCGGATATGGCATGTCCGCCCCGCCCACCACGACCGCGTCGGCGGGCTTGGTGAAGAAGAAGGGCGCCTCCCGCTCCGGGTTGCCGCCCATCTCGCGCGTATGCTCCGCATAGTTGCGGCCCACGCAAAAGATGCGCCGAACCGGAAAGAGCCCACCACCCGCAACTGGAACTGCGGGCTGGACGGGCGGCGAGATGACGAAGTCCGACATGCGCAAGCACCTGATGGCTGGAGGCGCGATCCTATCGCCCGCGCGCGGGCGATGGCTAGGTGGCGCATGGCGGCAGCGCCGCTTCGGCTGCAGCGTGACGGAGCCTAGGCGGTGCGGCGGTGCCGGCCCTGCATGGTCACGGCGAGCAACGCATCATAGGTCCATGCCGCCTTCGGCGCCTCGCTGACCAGCGCACCATCGTGGATCACGAGCACGCGGTCCGACAGCGCCAGGATCTCCCGCAGCGATGAGGAGACGACGATGATCGCCGCGCCGTCGCGCGCGAGATGCAGGATGATGTCGTAGATTTCCTTGATCGCTCCGATATCCACGCCGCTGGTCGGCTCGACGAACACGTAGACCGACGCCTTCGTGCCCATCCACTTGCCGATGACGACCTTCTGCTGGTTGCCGCCGGAGAAGAAGCGAACCTGCGCGGCGGCGTTGCGCGGCCGCACCGCCAGCCGTTCCATCACACCGTCGGCGAAGGCGAGCTTTTCGCGCGAACCGATCATCGCCAACCGCCGCAGCGAGCGCAGCACCGGCAGACAGATGTTGTCGGCCACCGAGAGCGCCGGGAACAGCGCCTGTTTGCGGCGGTCCTCCGGGATCAACGCAATGCCGGCGCGCCGCGCCGCCACCGGGTCCGCCACGTCGACCGCCCGTCCCCGCAGGCGCAGATGGCCGCCATGCCGCGTCACGCCACCAAGCGCGTGCGCGACCTGCTCCATCCCACCACCGACCGGGCCGGTGATGCCGATGACCTCGCCGGCACGCACCGTGAGACTGAGAGGAGCCAGCAAATCCGTCTGCAGCCCGTCGATCTCCAGCAACACCTCCGGCCGCGCATGGCCATCGTTGTAGGTCTCGAGGTCGGTGCGGCTGCGATCCACCATCAACTGGGTGACACGCTCTTCCGTGATCTCGCCGCGCTCGAGCGTGGCGGAGACGAGGCCGCCCCGCAGGATGGTCGCGCGGTCGCAGATCTCCTGCACCTCGCGCAGGCGGTGGGAAATGTAGACGATCGTGATGCCCTCGCCCCGAAGCCGCGCGATCAGGCGGAACAGCACCTCGGATTCCACGCCGGAAAGCCGCGCGGTGGGCTCGTCGAGCACGATGAGCTTGTAGCGACGGTGAAACAGCGTGGCGAGGGTGACAAGCTGCATCTGCGCCGCCGACAGTCCGGCGGCCGAGCGGCGCGGGTCGAGCGCGACGCCGATCTCGTTGAGGATGCGGGCCGCCTCATCGTGAATTGCGCGGTCGCTGAGCACGACGTGCCCCGGCTCGTTGCCCAGCAGGATGTTCTGGCCGATCGTGAAGCTCGCGACCAGTTCCGCATCCTGATAGACGGCGCCCAGGCCGTGCCGTCGCGCGTCAAGGGGGCTGTGGATTCGCACCGGCGAACCGTCGAGCAGAATCTGCCCGGCGGTCGGCGCGTAGACGCCGGTCAGGATCTTGATCAGCGTCGATTTGCCTGCGCCGTTTTCGCCGAGCAGGCCATGCACCTCGCCGCGGTGGAAGGCGATGTCGACCCCCCGGAGCGCCTTGCTGCCCGCGAACTCCTTCTCCAGCCCGCGCATCTCGACAAGCGGTTGGTCCGACATGGCCACCTCAGATGAACTTGAGGTGCAGCTCTTCGCGATTGAGAGCGGCGTTCGCGCCCACGGCGATGATCAGCACGAGGCCCGCGAACAACTGCCGCGCCGCGAACGGGAAGCCGACCATGTTCATGCCGGAGTTGACGAGATAGAGGAACAGGACGCCGATGAGCGTGCCCAGGATGTGCGGCTTGCCCTTGCCGAGGACGGTCGCACCGAGAAAGACCGCTGCGAACGCCTCCAGCAGATAGCCCTGGCCGCCGACCGGCTGGGCCGAGGAGGAGATGGACGTCAGGATGATGCCGGCGACACCCGACATCAGCGCGGAGAGCACGAAGGAGACGATGACCCAGCGATAGACGTTGATGCCGGAGTAGAAAGCCGCCATCGGATTGTCGCCGACTGCAGCGACGTAGTGCCCAACCCGCGTGCGCGTCGCCAGGAGCTGCGCGAGCACGAAGATCACCAGCATGATGATCACCGGAACGCCGATGAAGCCCAGCTTGCCCTGGCCGATATACAGAAATGCCGACTCGCTGTACGACACCGCGACCTGATAGCCGCCGGTCGCGAACACGTTGATGCCGTCAAGCACGAACATCACACCGAGCGTGACCACGATGCCGGAGAGGCGGCCGTATGTGACGAGCAGCCCGTTGGCCAGGCCGATCACGCACGCGCTGGCCAGCGCCAGCACGATCGCCGCCCACGGGCCGACGAGCGGAATCAGGAACGCGACGACGATCGAACTCGTGGTCACGGTGAGGCCCACCGAAAGATCGAAACTGCCGGCCATCACCACCCAGGTCAGTCCCATGGAGACGAGGGCACTGACGATCATTGAGAACAGGATGTTGTTGGCGTTGGAGATCGTCGCGAAATAGGGTGAAGCCAGTGCGAAGCCAACGGCGGTGGCCAGCAGCACGATGATCGTGCCCCAGCGCCGCAGCAGCCGCAGCGCCGGCGATTCCGTCTTTTGCTCGGCCTTCGGCTCCGCCGACGCCCCCGCCGCCACCGTACCCGCCATCGCCCGCTTTCCGGCCCTGCTGTCAGTCATGGACGGCGCTATCGAACGCTATCGCCCGCGCCGTCGGAGTGCGGCACGGGGATCCGTGCCGCACCGGCCCGTTCAGCCGCCATACTGCTTCAGAAGCGCGATAGCCTGCTTGTCCATCGCCTGCACCTCGGCCAGCGCCTTCGGCGCCTCGTCAAGCGTAATTGCCGTGATCGGCACGTGATAGACATTGTTCGGCACCTTCTCACCCCGCCCGAGAGCAAGCGCGAGCTGGCCCGCCTTCTGGCCGATCAGGTGCCAGGGCACATCGGTGCTGAACAGGATCGGCATCGCCTTGTTCGCCATCACGTCCAGCAACTGGTCGGAGAAGTAGTGGTTGAACAACGGCACGTCGGTGCGGCCGAGCTGCTTCAGCGCCTGCCCCGCGCCCAGCGTGAACGGCCACCACCAGGACACGAAACCCGCGATCGAGCCCGGTTCCGGATGCGCCTGCAACAGCGAGAGCATGTTCTGCCGGCCACCGGAGATCTCATCCTGGGTGGAGACACCGCCGCCCACGAACGGCAGCATCTTCATGCGTGACTCGTACTTCGTCATCAGGTCGAGCATGTCGACCTCCATGTCGAAGGGCGTATAGAAGCCGCGCGCTTCGGCGGTCTGCGCCAGCGTGCCCTGGCGGTGCAGATAGTTCTGCACGAAATAGCCCATGGCCGCGGCCGTGCCCCATGTATCCTCGACCACCGCGGGGGACTCCTTCACCGGCACCGCGAAGCCGACGGTCTTGATGCCGCGCTTGTGCGCCTCGTCGGCGATGTACGCGGTCTCCGACTCGAGCGAGTAGATGCCGAGGATCAGCACGTCGATCCCGCGATCGAGCAGCGCGCGCTCGGCATTCTGCTCACTCTGCTTGGTCGGCTCGCCGCGAATCGTGACCACCTCGCCACCGCCGTCGAGCACCGTCTTCACCAGCTGCCAGCAGCCACGGCGCCATGGCTGGTTGAACGGTCCGTAGGTCAGCGGCACCCCGACCTTGACCTTCTTGCCACCGGCTGCCGGCTGCACGTCATCCGCGGCAGCGGTCTGCAGGAGCCCGCCGAGCGCGGATGCGCCCAGGGCCGCCCCGCCCGCCGTCAGCAGCGAACGGCGGCTGGTGCGCCCGAACTCAAGCGCCTCGGCCGCCAGTTTGCCCAGCCTGCGTCCATCAGTTCCGATCGTCATCTGCGATCCTTCCCCGTTTCCCCGTGATTGCCTTCGGGCCCACGCGGCGGGAGGACGCCGGCGCGGCCCGGATTGTTCTTGTGATGGGCATGGCGAGCCATCCCCGGCCACTTCCTTGCCCCCTCATCGCAGCGCCACGCTTTGCACTTCGCCGCGGACGCTTTGCGGATTTGGACCTCGGTACGGAAGATTGTCAACAATCCGGTCATTAATAATATCGATGAAATCCGGTGGAAATGCAGCCCGCCGTCGGCTAGCGTAGTTGCGTCGAACGACGGCGTGCGCCCTCAGCGCGTACGGTTTGCGTGCATGCGGGCACGTTGTCCGCGCAGCGCGCACTGCGCCACTTTTGCAGAGGACACGATGGCAAGGCGTGCACGACCGCATGGCGAGCAGGGCGGAGAACTTGAAAGCCTCGTCGCCCGCGTCAAACACCTCATCATCTTCGGCCGCCTCAAGCCGCGCGAGCGGCTGATCGAAGACGAGTTGTGCCTGCAATTTCAGGCGCCGCGCCACCTGGTGCGCGCGGCCTTCGTGAAACTCGAACATCTGGGGCTGGTGACGCGGCGCCCGAACAAGGGTGCAATCGTGCGGGACTTCTCGGTCGAGGAGGTCGAGGAGATCTACGAGATGCGCGCGATGCTGCAGGCCGAGGCCGTGTCGCGGATGGCGCTGCCGCTGCCGGACGAGATCATGCAGCAGCTCGCCGCGATCCATGCCGCATACGGAGAGGCGATCGCACGCCAGGATCTCGGCCTGGTCTGCACGCTGAACAACGACTTCCACCGCACCATCTTCGCCGCCTGCGGCAACCGGTATCTTGCCAAGCTGATCGAGGCGCTCTGGACCGAATCGCTCGCCGTCCGGTGCTACGCGATCGGCGACCCGGTGCTGCTGGCCCGCGCGCAGCGTGACCATGCGCGCATGCTCGCGGCGCTGCGCAAGTGCGACCGCAAGGCGCTGGTGCGGGAAGCCGTCGAGCATATCTGGCCGGCGCTGCATGCCTACAAGCGCGCTCACGGCGGATGGGACGAGCCGATCGCCGCCGCGCCGGCCCCGGAGCGTCTGCGACCGGCGCGCCGCAGCACTCGCCGCGGGTAGCCACTGCCGGCGCGGTACGGTCACCGCGGCGTCGGACGATACAGCGGCCCGCGGCGCACCACCCGCTCCAGCGATCCGTCGAGCAGATAGCCCGGCGTTTCGTGCGGATCGTAGGGCGGGCTTTCCTGTCCGGGATAGCCGATCAGGCGGCGCACTTCGTCGGTCATATAGTAGGCCGCGACCGCCATCAGGTTCACCGCGCCGAACGCTGCGTGGTCCTGTCGGAACAGCGCGTTGATCGACTCGCTCGGCGTCTCCGCCGAACAGGCGGCGAGGCCCCGGGCGAAGTCCTCCGCCAGCTCCGGCCGGGCCTGGAGTGCCAGGTCGAGCATCGCGTGCTGCACGTCGACCGCGCTTGCAGCCGGCATGTTCCGGTACGCCGGGATCAGGCGATCGGCGAGGGCCGCAAACTTGGCGCGATCGGCATCCGTGAGCGTCATCACGCAGCCTCCTGCAAGCGCCGCCCGGCGATCAGGTGCCGGACCTGACGCAGGGCCACCGACATGATCGTCGCGGTCGGGTTCACCCCACCCGATGTCGGGAAAGTGCTGCCGTCGAAGATGAACAGGTTGGGCACGTCGTGTGTTCGGCCCCACGGATCGACCACCGACGTTGCGGGGTCTTCGCCCATCCGGCATGTACCGAGCAGGTGCCAGCCGGTATCGCGCACCTGATGCACGACAACGGTCTCGATCGCACCCGCCGCCTCCACTGCCTCCGTGCAGCGCGCGACGTGGAAGCGCAGCATGGCGTGCGAGTTCTCCGACACCTTGTAGAGCAGCTTCGGCGCAGGGATGCCGTCGCTGTCGGTGAGGTCGGGGTCGAGCACCACGCGATTGCTGTTCTCCGGCAGATCCTCGCCGATGATGCCGTAGACAAGGCAGTGATTGAATCGCCGTGCGACGAGGTTGTGCAGGTTCTCGCCCCAGGCATCTTCCACGCGCGCCCCTTCGTCGGCGGCGAAGATCTGGCTGCCGACGAAGCTGGTGACGCCGAGCGGGCCGCCGCCGGGCATGGCCCCCCATTTCGCGCCGCGCACGAAGCCGCGCGACGTGTCCGTCTCATAGAACTCGAACGATTCCACGAGCTGGCCGAACGGCCCGACCCAGCCGTCGAGCTCATCCTCGAACACACCGAGCACGGCGGAGAACGGGTGCATCATCAGGCGTCGGCCGACGAGCCCGGACCGGTTGGCAAGGCCCTCCGGAAACCGCGCCGATCTCGACAGCAAGAGAAGGCGCGGTGTGCCAATGCCGTTGGCGCAGACGATCACAACGCTGGCCCGCTGCCGGCGCTCGCGGCCATTTTCGTCGATATAGACGGCGCCCGTCGCGAGCCCGCGCTCGTTCACCTCGATCTCGCGCACCCGCGCGCCGGTGACGAGGCGTGCGCCGTCGCGGATCGCGTGCGGCCAGAACGTGATGTTGACCGTCGACTTCGCGCCTTCAGGGCAGCCCGTCATGCAGGTGCCGCGGCGCGCGCAAGGGTTGAGGCCGTTGTGCGGCAGCGAGGGAATCGCGTTGGTGCCCGGCCACCAGTGCCAGCCGAGCTTGTCAAGCCCCTCCACCGCCTTCTGTCCGGCCTTGCCGATCGGCAGCGGCGGGGTCGGGAAGGCGCGCTGCGGCGGATAGGCGGGGTTGCCGGGCAGGCCGGAGACGCCGACCTCCCTCTCGATCTCCTCGAGCGCGGGCAGCAGGTCTTCGTACGTGAACGGCCAGTCGTCGGCGATCCCGTCCAGCGTCTTCACGCGGAAATCGGAGGGCAGGAACGGCGTCCAATGTCCAGCATACAACGTCGTGCTGCCGCCGACCGCGGCGTACATCAGCGGGTTGATGTCCGAGGCGCTGGTCTCCACCGGATAGTCGCGCGGCAGGTCGCGCACGTTGGGATTTGGATGCCAGCGCTTCTGCGCCACCAGCTCATATTCGCGGCGACGGCCCGGGAAGTCGTTTGCGTCCAGCCAGTGACCTTGTTCCAGCGCCACCACCGACACCCCCGCCGCGGCCAGCGCGCGCGCCGCCACCGCACCGGAAGGGCCGGCACCGATGATCAGCACGTCAACCGGTTCGTCACGGCGTGCAGCGCCGCCGGTCTTGCCACTCATTCTTGGTTCCCCCTGCTGGCGCCGTCAGGCTTTCGGTGTCGGCCGGTAGATCGCGCCGCGGTCGATCACCTGCTGCAGCATGCCGTTGGCGACATATTCGGGTGTCTCGTCGGGGTCCGCCGGCCGCTTTTCCTGCCCGGGATAGCCGATCAACGCGCGCACGCGGGGCTGCATATAGTAGGCGGCGGACGCGATCAGCCCGATGGCGGAGAGCGCATCCGGGTCGCTCTTGTTCAGTCGCTCCGCCGCCGCACGCGCATCCGCGCCCGTGGCCGCCTGCAGGCCGCGAAAGAAACGCTCGGCGAGGTCGGGGCGCAAGCCGAGGATGCGGTCCAGGACATCGCCATGCACTCCCACCTCGCTCGCCGCCGGCATGCCCTCGGCGGCCGGGATCAGCACGTCCGCGATGGCGCGGAACGTGGCGCGGGTTGCCTCATCCACACTGCCGCTCATGCTGCGGCCCTCTGGTCGCGGCGGTTGGCGATCAGGTGCTGCACGGCACGCAGCGCGACGGCGCA
>JAFKFJ010000337.1 GCA_017307335.1 Alphaproteobacteria bacterium
CGGCCGCGCGGGCTGTCGAGCTCATCGCCGAGCAGCACGAAGGTCGGGCAGGTCGCGGTGCAGAGGCCGCAATGCACGCACGTCCGCAACACCTGGTTGGCAGCAGCGGTATCGGGGTCGCGCAGTTGCTCGGCCGTGAAGTTTGTTTGCATTTCAACCTATACGCCGACGTACATGCGGCCCGGGTTGAGGATGCCCTTGGGGTCGAGCGCCGCCTTCACCGCCCGGGTGATGCGTGCGAGCGCCGCCGGCTCCTCCGGGATCACGGTGGCCGCGGCGCGCAATCCGTCGGGCGCGCGCAACAGCATCCAGGTGCCGCCGCCCGCCTGCGCCGCCGCCACCACGGCGGTATGGGCCGCCTCGGTCGCCGGGCCCGCGATCCAGACCAGCCCGCCGCCCCAGTCGAGGAACCAGCGCGCGTCGAACGCCGCGCTCACCGCCTGTGCCACCGCGGGACCCGCCGAGGGGCGGACCGACACGCGCCACAGCGCGGCATTGCCGTTCCCGTTCCGCAGCGGCACCGCGTCGCGCACCGACCGCCAGAGCGCCCGGCTGGTCGCGTCGTCGAGGATGCGCGGCCGCCCGAACGCCTCCAGCGTCTCCGCGAGCCGCGTGGTGCGATAGGTGACCGAGCTGGCAATGTCCTCGATCCGCGCCAGCGTGGCGGAGGCCGCGAGGCCGGCGAGCTGGCCCACCGCCCCGCTCGGCAGATACGCGGCGGCGGAGACCCCGTACGGCGACCCGAGCGCCGCCGCGAGCGCCGCCACCCCCTGCTCGGCCGAGAGCCCGTCCAGCACCACCGTGCCGGTGGCGGGCGGCGCCGGGAGCACCTTCAGCGTGATCTCCGTGATCACCGCGAGCGTGCCGTGGCTGCCGCTCAGCAGCTTGCAGAGATCGAGGCCGGTGACGTTCTTCAGCACCCGGCCGCCGGAATGCAGCACCTCCCCGCGCCCGTTCACCGCCCGCACGCCGAGCACGTGGTCGCGCATCGCACCCCACGCGACGCGGCGCGGCCCGGACAGGTTGGTCGCGACCACGCCGCCCAGGGTCTGCCCCAGGGTCCGCGCCGCCTCGCTGCCCAGCAGCGGGCCGAGGTCCGGCGGCTCGGCGATGATCTGCTGCCCGTGCTCCGCCACCGCCGCCTCGATCTCGGCGAGCGGGGTGCCGGCGCGGGCTGAGATCACGAGCTCATGAGGCGAGTAGAGCGTGATCCCGGTCAGCGCGCGGGTGGTGAGCGCGCGCGCCGCCTGCACCGGGCGCAGCAGGCCGCGCTTGCTGCCCGCGCCCATGATTTCCAGCGGCGCGCCGGCCGCGAACGCCTCGGCGACGGCCGCGGCGACGCCGGCCTCGTCTTGCGGCGCGACGGCCCCGCTCATGCCGCGTGCGCGAGCGCCGGCGGGCTGGTGAGGGGGAACACCTTGCTCGGGTTCAGCAGCCACTGCGGATCGAAGGCTTCCTTGATCCGCCGCTGCTGGTCGAGGTCGGTCGGCGAGAACTGCACCGGCATCAGGTCGCGCTTCTCCACGCCCACGCCGTGCTCGCCGGTCAGGCAGCCGCCAACCTCGACGCACAGCTTCAGCACATCGGCGCCGAACCGCTCGGCGCGCGCGAAACTGTCGGGGTCGTTGGCGTCGAACATGATCAGCGGATGCAGGTTGCCGTCGCCGGCATGGAAGATGTTGGCGACCTTCAGCCCGTATTCCTCGCTCATCTCGCCGATGCGGCGCAGCACGTCGGGCAGGCGGCTGGTCGGGATCACGCCGTCCATGCAGAGATAGTCGGGGCTGATGCGCCCGATGGCGCCGAACGCGCCCTTGCGCCCCTTCCAGATCGCCGCCGATTCCTCGGGCGAGGATGAGACCTTCATGCTGATCGGGTCATGCCGCGCGCAGATCTCGCGCAGCCGGTCGAGCAGCGCGTCCTGCTCGGCGACGCTGCCTTCCACCTCGATGATCAGCATCGCCTCGGCGTCCAGCGGGTAGCCGGCATGGGCGAACGCCTCGCAGGCATGAATCGCCGGGCGGTCCATGAACTCCAGCGCCACCGGGATGATGCCGGAGGAGATGATCGCATCCACGCAGGCGCCGGCGACCTCGTTGGAGCGGAAGGCGGCCAGCATCGCGCGCGCGCCTTCGGCCGCGCGCAGGATGCGCACCGTCACCTCGGTCACCAGCACAAGCTGCCCCTCGCTGCCGGTGATCAGCCCGAGCCAGTCGTAGCCGGCGGCATCGAGATGCGCGCCGCCGATTTCGACGATCTCGCCCTCGACGGTGACGATCTTCAGGCCGAGCAGGTTGTTGGCGGTGACGCCGTAGCGCAGGCAGTGCGCGCCGCCCGAGTTCATCGCCACGTTGCCGCCGATCATGCAGGCAAGCTGGCTCGACGGGTCGGGCGCATAGAAGAACCCGCGCTCCTGCACCGCCTGGCTGATGCCGATATTGGTCACGCCGGCCTGCACCGTGGCGCAGCGGTCGGCGTAGTCGATGTCCAGGATCTGGTTCATCCGCATCAGGCCGAGCACCACGGCATCGGCGAGCGGCAGTTGCCGGTAGGCGGGCAGCCCGTCCGTCTCATAGGGTTTGAGGCGCAGCGCATCGGCGATCACGCCGGTCTCGGGCAGCAGCGCGCGCAGCCCGGCCACGATCGACTCGCGCCGGGCGAGCACGTCGCGTTTGGGTTCGGGCTGCTGGATCATGGACGGCGCCTCACTGCTGCCGTCAGGGAGTCTGGTCCCGCCGCACGGCCGCGGCAAGGGTGCGCGAGGTCAGCCCTGGCGCGCCTTCATGCGCGGGTTCGTCTTGTTGATCACGTAGACGCGCCCATGGCGGCGCACCACGCGACAGTTCTTGTCGCGGGCCTTCGCCGACTTCAGGCTGTTGCGAATCTTCATGGCCAGTCCCCTGCGTGCCGCCGGAGCGGACGCGGGCACATAGAAGCCGGACCACCGCCCGTCAAGGGCGCGGCCCCGCGCCGGCACCGCCAGCGGCGCGCAATGACGGCGAATCGCGGCTTGTCGGACACCCGCGCCGGGGGCAAACACGGCCGCATGCCGAACTTGCGCTGGCTTGCCGCGCTGCTGCTCGCCGGCTGCACCGCCGCCTCCCCCACCCCGACACCGCAGGCCTGCACGGTCCGCAAGGCCGCGGAAATTCCGCTGGGCGTCGAGCGCGGGTTCATCACCGCGCCGGTGATGCTCGACGGCAAGCCCGCCACGCTGGTGATCGACACCGGCGCCGAGACGTCGCTGGTGACGCCGATCGCGCAGACCCTCCTGCGCCTGCAGCCGGACCCCGGCCGGCGCACGACGGTCCAGGGCACCGGCGGGACGCTGACCACGCAGAACGTGCGGCTCCAATCCTTCGGGATCGGCGGGATGGAGGTGCTGGACCAGTCCGTCGCGGTCGGGCCGCTGCCCGCCGCGCAGGGTGCCGCGATGAACGCCTCCGGCCTGCTCGGCGCCGACTGGTTCAGGGATTTCGACGTGGAACTCGATCTGCCGCACCGGCGGATGGCGCTGTACCAAACCGAAGGGTGCAACGGCGACTACGTGCCGTGGCCGGGACCGAAGACATCGGTGGTGGCGGAGATCTACCGCCGCGGCCTCGTCATCCTGCCGGCCGAACTGGACGGCCACCCGATCACCGCGCTGCTCGACAGCGGGGCCAACCGCTCGGTCGTGAGCACCGCGGCGGCGGCGCGGATCGGCGTCGGCGCGGCCGCGCTGGCGCGGGACCGTCCGGGCACGGCCCTCGGCGTGGACGGGGCGAGTCTCACGACGTACGACCATCGCTTCGGCGAACTCCGCGTGGGCGGCGCGCGCTATGCCAGCCCGACGCTCAACGTGAGTCCGCTCCGCGTGACCGTCGCCGACATGCTGCTCGGCCTCGACTGGCTGCGCGGCAACCGCGTGTGGATCTCCTATGCGGCACGGCGGGTGACGATCCAGCCATCGCCGCCCGGCACACCCTGAGCCGCACACCCTGAGCCGCGCGCCCTACGCGGCCGCCGCGTCGGTCACCACGAAGCCCACCTGCGTGGCGCCGTTCCATTCCTCCACCCGCAGGTGTCCGGCCAGATGCATCGCCGGGCCGTTGCGGCCCAGCAGCGCCTCGGCCAGCGGCCCCTCCTTGGCGCGAAACGCCAGCGCCTTGAGCCGCGCCCCGCCGCCCTCGCCTTCCACGAAGGCGCGGATGGTCCCCCCCTCCTTGCCCACACGGTCCGCCCGCACCACCCGGGCACGGGGGAGGATCAGCACCGGCTCCTCGTTGCCCTGGCCGAAGGGCGCGAGGCGGGCGAGCGCCTGTGCGAGTTCCGCCGTGCAGCCGGGCACCGCCAGCGTGCCCTCCACCAGCAGGTCGGCCGCCGAGGGCAGGCCCGATGCCGCCGCCAGCCGCGCATCCAGGAAGGCGTGGAAGGCGTCGAGCTGCGTCGCGGGCAGCGAGAAGCCGGCGGCCATCGGGTGCCCCCCGCCGGTCGCCAGCAGCCCGGCCTGCCGCGCCGCGATCACCACGCCGCCCAGGTCGAGCCCCGGCACCGACCGCCCGGACCCTTTCGCCATCCCGTCCGCCAGCCCGGCGACGCAGGCAGGGCGGTTGAACCGCTCCTTCAGGCGTCCCGCGACGATGCCGGCGACACCCGGATGCCAGTCGACGCCCGCCACCAGCAGCGTCGGGTGGCCGGCGGCGATCTGCGCCTCGGCCGCCAGCATCGCCGCGTCGAGCATGGAGGCTTCCACCGCCTGCCGCTGCCGGTTGACCGCGTCCAGCGTCGCCGCGAGCCCGCGCGCCTCCGCCGGGTCGGTGCTGAGCAGCAGGCGCAGGCCGAGGTCCGCTTCGGCGATGCGGCCGGCGGCGTTGATGCGCGGGCCGAGCGCGAAGCCGAGCGTGAACGCGCTCGGCCGGTCGCGCACCTGCGCGACCTCCAGCAGCGCCGCGATCCCTGGCCGCGCCCGCCGCGCCATCACGCGCAGCCCCTGCGCCACAAGCGCGCGGTTGAGGCCGGTGAGCGGCATCACGTCGCACACGGTCGCCAGCGCCACGAGGTCGAGCATGCCGAGCAGGTCGGGCTCAGCGCGCGTGGCGAAGAAGCCGGCGCGGCGCAGCACGCGCAACGTCGCGACGGCGGCGAGGAAGGCGACGCCCGCCGCGCACAGGCCGTTCTGGCCGGAGCGGCAGTCGAGCCGGTTGGGATTGACCGTCGCCATGACCGCGGGCGGCGGCGCGTCGCTCCTGTGGTGGTCGAGTACCACGACATCGGCCTCGCCCGCGAGCACGCCGAGCGCCTCGCCGGCCGCGGTGCCGCAATCGACGCAGACCACGAGGCTCGCCCCGCGCCCTGCCAGCGCCCGCAGCGCCGCCGGGTTCGGCCCGTAGCCTTCGGCAAGCCGGTCCGGCACGTAGGGCAGCACCTCGCAGCCGAGATCGCGCAGCAGCGTGACCATCAGCGCGCCGCTGCACGCGCCGTCCACGTCGTAGTCGCCGAACACCGCCACCGTCTCGCCGCCCTGCACGGCCGCGGCGAGGCGCGCGGCGGCGGCATCCATGTCGGCGAGCACGCTCGGGTCGGGCAGCAGTGCGCGCAGCGTGGGCTCGAGAAAATGCGCCGCCGCCTCCAGCCCGATGCCGCGCGCGGCCAGCAGCCGGCCGACGATTTCCGGCACGCCGAGGCGCTGTGCGATGCCGAGCCCGATGCGGTCTTCGGCCGCCCGCCAGACCCAGCGCCGCCCGGTCAGGCTGCGGGTGACGCCGAGGACAGGCGCTTCCGCCGCGCCGATGCCAGTCGGGCTGGCGACGGCGCTAAGCAAGCACCCACTCGCCGCGCTGCTTGATCGCGGCATGCATGGCATCTGGCGCGAGGTCGAGCTCGCCCGGCCACGTCACCACACCATTCTCCACATAAACCCGCTCGAAGGCGGCGGCGTGGCGAAGCGCGGCGAAAACGCCCGCGGACGGAGACGCAACGAGCGCCGACATGTCGACGATCCCAGACAACCCGTCGATGAAGCACACCGAGAGGCGATAGCCAGGCAGCGCCACGACCGTCTGCAGCCGCCACGGCATGGAGGACCTTACCGGCGGCGTTATGGAAGCGGGGGAATCGCGCGAGGCCGTTGCCTGTGGGTGCATAGATCCCAATCCTCCATCAGTTCAGCGCGATGTTCCTGGGCCATTCAAGCACGAGCGCGAGGGCACGCCGCGGCATTCCGCCTTCGATGACTTCCAGCGTGCGAATATCGATCAGGGCCTCGTGCTCCGCGTACAGCGCGTGGAAGTGCGCCGGCGGATGATCCTGCCAGTACATCTGGATGAGAATGCCGTAGAACGTGCTGATGGTCGGCATCGCAACCGGCTATGTCCCTCACGGCGCCGCCCAGGTCTTGGTCGCGTAGTTGTGGTGCGCCTCGATGTAGCGGACCGTGCCGGACTTGCTGCGCATCACCACGGAATGCGTCACCGCGCCGTGGCCGAAGCGCCGCACCCCGCGCAGCATCGGGCCGGAGGTGACGCCGGTCGCCGCGAACATCACCTCGCCGCGCGCCATGTCGGCGCAGGAGAACACCCGGTTCGGGTCGCTGACGCCCATCTTGCGCGCGCGCTCGCGCTGCGCCTCGTCCTCGAACAGCAGCCGGCCCTGCATCTGCCCGCCCACGCAGCGCAGCGCGGCCGCCGCCAGCACGCCCTCCGGCGCGCCGCCGGCGCCCATGTAGATGTCCACGCCGGAGCTTTCATGCGTGGTCGCGATCACGCCCGCGACGTCGCCGTCGCTGATCAGCATGATGCGCGCGCCCACCTCGCGCGTCTGCGCGATGATCTCCTCGTGGCGCGGACGGTCGAGGATGCAGGCGACCAGGTCCGAGACGGCGCATCGCTTGGCGCGGGCAAGGTTGCGCAGGTTCTTCGCCGGCGGGTCGTCGATGTCCACGACACCCGCCGGCAGGTCGGGGCCGACCGCGATCTTCTGCATGTAGATGTCGGGCGCGTGGAGGAAGTTGCCCTTCTCCGCCAGCGCGATCACCGTCAGCGCGTTCGGCCCGCCCTTCGCGGTGAGGTTGGTGCCCTCCAGCGGATCGACCGCGATGTCCATCTCCGCGCCGCCGCGGCCGACCTTCTCGCCGATATAGAGCATCGGCGCCTCGTCCATCTCGCCCTCGCCGATCACCACCGTGCCGTCGATCGCGACCGCATCGAACGCCTTGCGCATGGCTTCCACCGCCGCGCCATCGGCCTCGTTCTTCTTGCCGAGCCCCATCCAGCGGCTCGCCGCCAGCGCGGCCGCCTCCGTCACGCGCACGAGTTCGAGGGCGAGGTTGCGATCGGTCTGCTGTTCGTGGCTGTGCTCGGTCGTGCTGCTGTGGCTCATTGTTGTCGCCCCCTCACGCCGGTTCGATGCGGATCACCGCGGGTTCCTCCAGCACCGCGTCGAGGGCGGCGATGCGGGCGAGCGCCTCGCGCATCGCCGACTCGCGCGTCTCGTGCGTCACCAGCACCACGGGCACCGCCTCGCCGGGGCTGCGGCCGCGCTGCAGCATGCTTTCGAGCGAGACGCCGCCGTCACGCAGGATCGCCGTGACATCGGCGATCACGCCGGGCCGATCGACCACCATGAGGCGCAGGTAGTAGGCGCCGACATGCGCCGCCATCGGCACCGAGGCCGCGTCGGACAGCGCGCCGGACTGCGCGCCCCAGACCGGCGTGAAGCGGCCGCGCGCGATGTCGATCAGGTCCGCGACCACCGCCGAAGCGGTCGGCCCCGCGCCGGCGCCGCGGCCTTCCAGCGTGACTTGACCGGCGAAGTCGCATTCCGCCACGACCGCGTTGAACACGCCGTCGACACGCGCGAGCGGCGACGCCTCCGGCACCATGCACGGATGCACCCGCGCCTCGATCCCGCCCTCCTGCCGCCGGGCGATGCCGAGCAGCTTGATGCGGTAGCCGAGGGTGCCGGCGAAGGCGATGTCGAGCGCCGAGACGTTGCGGATGCCCTCGACATGCACCGCCTCGAACGCGACCGGGCGGCCGAACGCGAGGGCCGCGAGGATCGCGAGCTTGTGCGCGGCGTCGATGCCATCGACGTCGATGCCGGGATCGGCCTCCGCGTAACCGAGCTTCTGCGCCTCGGCGAGTACGTCGGCGAACTCGCGCCCGCGCTCGCGCATGACGGTGAGGATGTAGTTGCAGGTGCCGTTGAGGATGCCGGCGACACGGCTGATGCGGTTGCCGGCGAGACCCTCGCGCACCGCCTTGATGACCGGGATGCCGCCGGCCACCGCCGCCTCGAACGCAAGCGGCACGCCGGCGCGCTCGGCCGCGGCGGCAAGGGCCGCGCCGTGCACCGCGAGCAGCGCCTTGTTGGCGGTGACGACGGGCTTGCCGGCCGCGATCGCCGCCTGCACCGTCGCGTGAGCGACGCCATCGGCGCCGCCAATGACTTCCACGACCACGTCGATCGCGGGATCGGCGGCAAGGGCCGCGGGATCGTCGAACCAGCGCAGGCCTTCGAGCGAGACGCCCCGGTCGCGCCCGCGCTCGCGCGCGGCGACGGCGGTGACGACGACCGGCCGGCCGGCACGCGCGGCGACGATTTCGGCATTGGCCCGCAGCAGCGCGAGCACGCCGCCGCCGACGGTTCCCAGACCTGCGAGGCCGACGCCCAGCGGTCGCGTCACCGCGCGACCTCGGCGAGCTGCGGTTCGGCGGGTCCCGCGTTGTCGGCGGCGAGGAAGTGGCGGATGTTGCGCACCGCCTGGCGCAGCCGATGCGTGTTCTCCACCAGCGCGATGCGCACGAAGCCCTCGCCATGCTCGCCGAAGCCGATGCCGGGTGCGACCGCGACTTTCGCGCGCGCCAGGAGCTGCTTGGAGAATTCCAGGCTGCCGAGGGCCGCGAAGCGCGGCGGGATGGGCGCCCAGGCGAACATCGACCCCTCCGGGCTCGGCACGTCCCACCCGGCCGAGCGCAGGCCGCGCACCAGCACGTCGCGCCGCTCGCGATAGAGGGCGCGCATCTCCGCCACGCAATCCTGCGGCCCGTTCAGCGCCGCCGTCGCCGCCACCTGGATCGGCGTGAAGGCGCCGTAGTCGAGATAGGATTTCATGCGCGCGAGTGCCGTGATCAGCCGCGCATTGCCGGCGGCGAAGCCCATGCGCCAGCCGGGCATGGAGTAGGTCTTGGAGAGCGACGTGAACTCGACCGCGATCTCCTTCGCCCCCGGCACCTGCAGGATCGAAGGCGGGGCGCGGTCGCCGAAATAGATCTCCGCATACGCGAGGTCCGACATCACGAAGATCTCGTGCTGGCGGGCGAAGGCCACGATCTCCCGATAGAAATCCAGCTCCGCGAGATAGGCGGTGGGGTTGGAGGGGAAGTTCACGATCAGCGCGGTCGGCTTCGGCCCCGAGTGGCGCACCGCGCGGTCGAGCGCGCGCAGCATCTCCTCGTCCGGCGTCGCCGGAATGCTGCGCACCGCGGCGCCGGCGATGATGAAGCCGAACTGGTGGATCGGGTAGGACGGATTGGGCACGAGAATCGTGTCGCCGGGGCTGGTGATGGCGGCGGCGAGATTGGCCAGCCCCTCCTTCGAGCCGAGGGTCGCGATCACCTCGCTCTCGGGATCGAGCGCCACGTCGAAGCGCCGGCGGTAGTAGGCGGCGAGCGCGCGGCGCAGCCCGGCGATGCCCTTGCTCGTCGAGTAGCGGTGGGTCCGCGGGTCCTGCACCGCCTCCACCAGCTTCGCCACGATGTGCGGCGGCGTGGCGCTGTCGGGGTTGCCCATGCCGAGGTCGATGATGTCCTCGCCGCCGGCGCGCGCTCGCGCCTTGGCGGTGTTCACCTCGGCGAACACGTAGGGCGGCAGGCGGCGGATGCGGTGGAACTCTGAGGGCATGGCACGGGGGTCCGAACGGGAGCGGCGCAGTTTAGAGGCTCGCGCGCCGCGAGTCTGGCAAGAGTCGCTTAGTTGACCAGCCGCGCGGACGCACCGAAGCCCTGCGGCTCGGCGGCGATGCGCAGCGCCGCGTCCGGCACTCCGGCGAGGCGCAGCGCGGCGGCCACCGCGTGCGCCCGGTTGAGCCCGAGAGGCAGTGCCGCGGCC